>CAXSHI010000064.1:0-22020 GCA_964236755.1 uncultured Acetobacteraceae bacterium | reverse complement strand
CACCACCGCAAGACCGTGCTGCTGCCGCAGATGACGATCAAGGAGGCGGGGCAGATGTTCGAGACGGCGGAAAGCGACGAGCTGGCCGTGGTGGACAGCGCCGAAAGCATGCGGGTGATCGGCGTCTTGACCGAGCAGTACGCGCTGCGCCGCTACAGCGAGGAACTGGAGAAGCGGCGGCGCGAGCTGTCAGGGGAGTAGCCCGCGCGCTTCTACGCGATGCGGCCGTGGCAGTGCTTGTACTTCTTGCCCGACCCGCACGGGCACGGCGCGTTGCGCGGCGTGTCGCGCCAGGTGGCGGGATTGGCCGGGTCGATGGCCGTCGCGGCCTGCACGCCGAGCGCCATCCGCGGGCGTTCCGCCTCCAGCACGTCGCCGCCGGCATAGGGGGCGCTGGCGGCCGGATCGGAGTACTGCAGCGTGTGCTGCGGCGCCGGCTGGAACACCGGCTCGGGCGGCGCTTCCGGTCCCAGTTCCACCCGGGCGAGCAGGGCCGTCACCCGCTCCTTCAACTCGTCCAGCATGGCGTTGAACAGGCCGAACGCCTCGCTCTTATACTCGTTCAGCGGGTCCCGCTGACCGTAGGCGCGCAGCCCGATGCCCTGGCGCAGGTGGTCGAGCGCCAGCAGGTGCTCCTTCCATACGGCGTCGAGCGTTTGCAGCAGCAGGCTCTTCTCGACGTAGCGCATCAGGTCCGGGCCGAGATTGGCGGCCTTCGCCGACACCTGCGCCTCTGACGCCGTCTCGATCCGCTCGCGGATGCCGGTCTCGTCGATGCCCTCCTCGCGTCCCCACTCGGCGACCGGCAGGTCGAGGGCCAGCAGGCGCCGCAGATCGTCGGCCAGCGCGTCGGTTTCCCACTGCTCGGCGTAGGCCTTCTCGGGGATGCGCCGGGCGACCAGGTTGGCGACGACCTCCGCCCGCATCTCCTGCACCGTTTCCGACACGTCGTCGGCGCGCATGAACTCGCGGCGCTGCTGATAAACCTCGCGCCGCTGGTTGTTCATCACGTCGTCGTATTTCAGCACGTTCTTGCGGGTGTCGAAGTTGCGCGCCTCGACCTTCTTCTGCGCCTTTTCCAGGGCCTTGTTGATCCAGGGGTGCACGATGGCCTCGCCCTCCTTGAGGCCGAGCTTCTGCAGCATGCCGCCCATGCGGTCGGACCCGAAGATCCGCATCAGGTCGTCCTCGAGGCTCAGGAAGAAGCGGCTGGCGCCTGGGTCGCCCTGCCGGCCGGAGCGTCCGCGCAGCTGGTTGTCGATGCGCCGGCTTTCGTGCCGCTCGGTGCCGATCACCAGGAGGCCGCCTGACCCCTTCACCGCCTCGTGGTAGGCTGCGACCTCCTGCAGGATCTTGGCCTCAAGCGCCGGGCGCGCGTCCGGGTCGATGTCGCCGGCCTCCAAGCTCAGGCGCATCTCGGCGTTGCCGCCGAGCTTGATGTCGGTGCCGCGCCCGGCCATGTTGGTCGCGATGGTGATGGCGCCGGGCGCCCCGGCCTGGGCGACGATGCTGGCCTCCTGCTCGTGGAAGCGCGCGTTGAGCACGGCGTGCGGCACCTTCTTGCGGGCCAGGATCTCGCTGATCACCTCGCTCTTCTCGATGCTGGTGGTGCCCACCAGCACCGGCTGCCCGCGGCCCCTCGCCTCTTCGATCAGGGTGGCGACCGCTTCGTACTTCTCGGCCGCCGAGCGGTACACCTCGTCGTCGGCGTCCTTGCGGCTCACCGGCACGTTGGTCGGGATTTCGAGCACTTCGAGCTTGTAGATTTCGGCGAACTCGTCCGCCTCGGTCATCGCCGTGCCGGTCATGCCGGCGAGCTTCGGGTACAGCCGGAAGTAGTTCTGGAAGGTGATGCTGGCGAGCGTCTGGTTCTCCGGCTGGACGGTCACGCCCTCCTTGGCCTCCAGCGCCTGGTGCAGTCCCTCGGAGTACCGGCGGCCCTCCATCATGCGCCCGGTGAACTCGTCGATCAGCACCACCTTGTCGTCGCGCACGATGTAGTCCACGTCGCGCTGGAACAGCGTGTTGGCGCGCAGGCTCTGCTGGACGTGGTGGATCACCGACACGTTGAAGATGTCGTAAAGATTGCCCTCGGTGATGATCCCGGCGTCGCGCAGCATCTGCTCCACGCGCTCCGACCCGTCCTCGGTCATCGTGACCGTCTTGAACTTCTCGTCCTTCTCAAAGGTCGAGGCATCCTTGACCAGCTCGCGCACCACCAGGTTCACGGTGCGGTAAAGGTCGCTGCTGTCCTCTGCCGGGCCGGAGATGATGAGCGGGGTGCGCGCCTCGTCGATCAGGATGCTGTCCACCTCGTCCACGATGGCGTAGGCGAAGTCGCGCTGCGCCATGTCGTCCAGGCGGTACTTCATGTTGTCGCGCAGGTAATCGAAGCCGAACTCGTTGTTGGTCCCATAGGTGATGTCGGCGGCGTAGGCGGCCCGGCGCTCGTCGTCGTTCAGCCCGTGCACGATCACGCCTGTGGTCAGGCCCAGGAAGCCATACACCCGGCCCATCCACTCGCTGTCGCGCTTGGCCAGGTAGTCGTTCACCGTCACGACGTGCACGCCTTTGCCCGGCAGCGCATTGAGGTACACCGGCAGCGTTGCCACCAGCGTCTTGCCCTCGCCGGTCTTCATCTCGGCGATCTTGCCGTCGTGCAGCACCATGCCGCCGATGAGCTGCACGTCGAAGTGCCGCTGGCCCAGCACGCGCTTCGCCGCCTCCCGCACCGCCGCGTAGGCCTCGGGAAGCAGGTCGTCGAGCGTGGCGCCCCCGGCCAGCCGCTCGCGGAACTCGGCGGTCTTGCCAGCGAGCGCCGCATCCGACAGCGCGGCCATCGCCGGCTCATGCGCGTTGATCTGCGGCACCCGGCGCTGGTACGCCTTGAGCGAGCGGTCGTTGGCGGAACCGAAGACGGCCCGGGCAATGCTGGCGAACATGGTGGCCCCTTGGGTGGCGCGGCCGGATCGCAGGGGCCGGGCACGATTGGTTTTCAGGCAAGGCTCAGATAGGACCCGGGCCGGTCAGGGTCAACGACCGTTGCCTGATCGCCATGGGGCGCGCCTTGTCGCATCCCGGCGCTTCGGGCATTGTCCGCCCGTCCGAATGCCCTAGCCGAGGTTTCCCATGCGCCGCCTGAACCTGTTCGCCTCCGCCGCCGTCCTCGTGTTGAGCACCGCCGGCCTCGCGCTCGCACAGGCCCCCAAGCCGCCCGCCCCAGCCGCCGCGCGCCCGGCGCCCGCGTCGGGCCAGGCACCCGCCCCCGCCCCCACTCAGGCCGCGGCCGATCCCGTGGTCGCCCGCGTCGGCACCGACGAGATCCATGCCTCCGAGCTGTCCGACGCCGCCAAGGCGCTGCCGGAGGAGCTGCGCGGCATGCCGCCCACGGCGCTGTACCCGATGCTGCTGGACCAGCTGGTTGACCGCCACGTGGTGGTGATCGCCGCGCGCAAGGAAGGGCTGGACCGCGACCCTGCGGTGCAGCGCATGGTCGCCCGCGCCACCGACAGCGCGCTGCAGAACGCCCTGCTGACCCGGGAGATCGCGCCGACGCTGACCGAGGACGCGATCCGCGCCCGCTACGAGCGCGACATCGCCGGCAAGCCTGGGGAAACCGAGGTCCACGCCCGGCATATCCTTGTCGCCGACGAGGAGACCGCGAAGAAGGTCATCACCGAGCTGAACGGCGGCGCGGACTTCGCCGAGCTTGCGAAGAAGTACAGCACCGACCCCGGCGCGCAGAGCGGTGGCGACCTGGGCTTCTTCAAGAAAACCGACATGCTGCCGGAGTTCTCGGAGGTCGCCTTCGCGCTCAAGGCCGGGGAAACGACGCAGGTGCCGGTCAAGACCCGGTTCGGCTGGCACGTCATCCAGGTGCAGGAGGTCCGCACGGCGCCGCCGCCCAGCCTGGAGCAGGTGCACGACGAGGTGCGTCAGTCGCTGATCCAGGAGGGCGTGAGCCGCGTGCTGGCCCAGGCCAAGACCGGCCTGCCGATCCAGAAGTTCAACGTCGATGGCTCCCCGGCCGCGCCGGGCGCCGACGCCGTGCCGCTCGCCCCGGCGTCCGGCGGCACGGCGGCCCCGGCGAAGTAGTGGCGCTGCCCACCAGCCCGCTCGCGCTGTCGATGCCGGAGCTGCCGCCGCTTGCCGGCGTGCGGCTCGGCTCGGCCGAGGCCGGCATCCGCTACGCCGGACGCGCCGACCTTGTGATGGCGGCGCTGCCGGAAGGGACAGTGGCGGCCGGCGTGTTCACTCGCAACCGCTGTCCCGGCGCCCCGGTCGATTGGTGCCGGGCGGCGCTGGCGCACGGCCGGGCACGCGCCTTGGTGGTCAACGCCGGCAACGCCAACGTGTTCACCGGCCGCGCCGGGATCGAGGCGGTGGACGCGACGGCGGAGGCGGCGGCCGATCTGCTCGGCTGCCGCGCGCATGAAGTGTTCATCGCCAGCACCGGCGTGATCGGCGAGGTGCTGCCCCATGCCAAGCTGACCACCGCCCTTCCCGCGCTCTACGCCTCGCTGACCGAGGACGGCTGGGATGCCGCCGCCCGCGGCATCATGACGACCGACACCTTCCCCAAGGCCGCGACCCGCACGGCGCTGATCGATGGCAGCCCGGTGCGCGTCACCGGCGTCGCCAAGGGCAGCGGCATGGTGGCGCCCGACATGGCGACCATGCTGGCCTTCGTGTTCACCGACGCGAAGATCCCGGCGTCGCTGCTGCAGGACATGCTGGCCCGCGGCGTGAAGCGCAGCTTCAACTGCACGACGGTGGACAGCGACACCTCCACCAGCGACACCGTGCTGCTGTTCGCCACCGGCCAGGCCGCGCACGCGCCGGTGGGCAAGCATGACAAGAAGCGCCTCCGCGGGTTCCGCGACCAGCTCGACGCCGTGCTGCTGGATTTGGCGCTCCAGGTGGTCCGCGACGGCGAGGGCGCGCAGAAGCTGGTGCGCATCGACGTGATGGGCGCGGTGAGCGGCAAATCCGCCCGGCGCGTGGCGCTTGCCGTCGCAAACTCGCCCTTGGTGAAGACGGCCATCGCCGGGGAGGACGCGAACTGGGGCCGCATCGTCATGGCGGTGGGCAAGTCGGGCGAGCCGGCCGACCGCGACAAGCTCTCGGTCGGCGTGGGCGGCACCTGGATGGCGCGCGACGGCGGCGTTGTGCCGGGCTACGACGAGGCGCCGGTGGTGGCGCACATGAAGGGGCGGGAGATCGGCATCTCGGTGGACCTCGGCCTCGGCAAGGGTGCGGGCACCGCGTGGACCTGCGACCTCACCCACGGCTATATCGACATCAATGGCAGCTACCGGAGCTAGCGCCTTGGCCGGGCGCGGCTGATGGCCCTGTCGCTGGCGCCTGACGAGCCGCCCTTCGCCCCCCTCGCCACCGAGCGGCTGACGCTCCGCCCGCTCCGCGCCGCGGACGCCGAGGAGCTGCACCGCCTGGTGAACGACTGGGCCGTGGTCCGCATGCTGTCGCGCCTGCCGTTCCCCTACCCGCGGCAGTTGACGGACGAGTGGATCGCCTCAACCGCGCAGCAGATCGCCGGCGGCACCGGCTACCACCTGGCGATCACCGGGGAGGATGCCGGGCAGGAGATGATCGTGGGCTGCGTCGGCCTCCGCCTCGACCTGAAGCCGCGGACGGGCAACCTGGGATACTGGGTGGGGCGCCGCTTCTGGGGCCATGGCGTGGCGACGGAGGCGGTCGCCCGGCTGTCGCGCTGGGCGCTCGCCAACCTCGACATCGACCGGCTGGAGGCGCACGTGGCGGAGGACAACACGGCGTCGGCCGCCGTGCTGCGCCGCGTCGGCTTCCGCATGACCGGGACCGGGCGCGAGCGGTTCCTGGCCCGCGGCGGCGAGCATCCGGTGCTGCGGTTCCAGGCGACGCGCGACGACTTCGCCCCGCGGGCGCCGTTGCGCGACCAGTTGTCGCCCACCTCGCCGCAGCCGATCACCGCCTCGGTGGCGCCGGAGCGCCCGGCGGCGACGGACAGGCTCACGGAGAAGCCCATCGTGTTGGTCGCCGCCTGCGCGCTGATCGACGCGGACGGCCGCATCCTGCTGGCCCGGCGCCCGGAGGGCAGGCCGATGGCTGGGCTGTGGGAGTTCCCCGGCGGCAAGCTCCACCCCAACGAGACTCCGGAGGCTGGGCTGATCCGCGAGTTGCGGGAGGAGCTGGGCATCGAGGTCGCGGAAAGCTGCCTCGCCCCCTTCGCCTTCGCAAGCCACGCCTATGAAGGGTTCCACCTGCTGATGCCGCTGTTCCTGTGCCGCCGCTGGGCCGGGCAGCCGAGCGGGCGGGAGGGCCAGGTGCTCGCCTGGGTCCGCCCGGCGAAGCTCGCCGACTACCCGATGCCCCCGGCCGACAAGCCGCTGATCCCCTTGCTCCGCGATTTCCTGTAGGGTTCCCATGGCCAATCCCATCGCCTGCCTGCTCGTCATCGGCAACGAGGTCCTCTCGGGCCGCACCCAGGATCTCAACATCAAGTTTATCGCCACGGGCCTCGGCGCCATCGGCATCCCGCTGCGCGAGGTGCGGGTGATCCCCGACGTGCGCGAGACCATCATCACGGTGGTGGACGAGTGCCGCGCCCGGTTTGACCACGTGTTCACCACCGGCGGCATCGGCCCCACCCACGACGACATCACCAGCGAGTGCGTCGCCGCCGCCTTCGGCGTGCCGTGGGAGCCGCACCCGGAAGCTTGGGCACGGATGGAGCGGCACTACGAGCCGGGCCAGTTCAACGCGGCGCGCCAGCGCATGGCGACGATGCCGCGCGGCGCCACGCTGATCGACAACGCGGTGTCTATCGCGCCGGGCTTCACCATCGGCAACGTGCACGTCATGGCCGGCGTGCCGCGCATCATGCAGTCGATGTTCACGACCCTGGCGCCGACGCTGCAGGGTGGCGTGCCGGTGCAGTCGCGCGCCGTGCACGCGGCCGGGCTGCTGGAGGGCGCCATCGCCGAGGGGCTGAGCGCGATCCAGGACCGCTACCCGACGCTCGACCTGGGCAGCTACCCGTATTACCGCCTGGGCGGCAACGGCGTCGCGCTGGTAGCCAAGGGGACGGACACGGCGGCGCTGGACGCCTGCATCGCGGAAGTCGCGGCGCTGATCGAGACGCAAGGCAAAACGCCGATCCCAGGTGAACCGGCAGTCTGAAGGATTGATCCCCCGCACAGCCGGATCGTAGGACAAAGCCACTGCGTCCGGCCCTGTTCCTGGCATGAGAACGCTATTTGCCCCCCTCGCATTGCGCCGCGGAGGGAGAGTTATCTTTTATGGGGCCGAGAGTTCTCGGAGGCTGAGCAGGATGTCCGCCCATACCGTATCGCCCTTGGCGCCGCCAACGCAGCGTCAAGCCCGCGTGCTGCCGGCTGTGTCAGCCGACTGGCTCGCGACCCTTGCGGCGCTGGTGCTGGCCGCGCTGGCCTGGTCCGGCCTGCTGCCGCAGATCGGCTGGTAGGCATGAGCGGCGCCACCCTGGGCGGGACCCGTGCGGTTTCCCTGATCGAACGTGCGGCCACGCTGCTGCCCGGCCTCGGACTGCTGTTCGCCGTCGGATACGCAGGCAAGCTAACGGAACAGGGGCTGACAGCCTGGGGCAAGTCGCATCACGTCGTGCTGCCCAACATCGAGTACGTGCTGTGGGCCATCCTCTACGGCCTGGTCATCACCAACCTCGTCGGCGTGCCTCGCATCTTCCGCGGCGGCGTCGCCACCTACGAGTTCTGGCTCAAGCTCGGCATCGTCCTGCTCGGCGTGCGCTTCCTGCTCGGCGACGTGCTGCGCCTGGGCGGCGCGTCCCTGGTGTTGGTGGCGCTTGAACTCGCGCTGTCTATCGGCATCATGACCTGGCTCGGCACCCGGTTCGGGCTGCGGCCGAAGCTGGTGAGCCTTCTTGCCATCGGCTCTTCGATCTGCGGCGTGTCGGCCATCATCGCCGCCCGCGGCGCCATCCGGGCCGAGGACGAAGACGTGTCCCTCGCCATCGCCGCCATCCTGCTGCTGGGCGCGCTCAGCCTCGTGCTGTTTCCCGTCGTGGGCCACGTCGCGGGCATGAGCGACCACGCCTACGGCCTTTGGGCCGGCCTCGCCATCGACAACACGGCCGAGGCGACCGCGGCCGGCGCCATGATCTCGGACGAGGCCGCGCGCTACGCCGTGCTGGCCAAGACCACGCGCAATGCCGCCATCGGCTTCGTGGTGCTGGGCTACGCGCTGTACTGGGCGGCGCGCGGCGAGGGCACGAGGGTCGCCAACAAGGCGGCGTTCCTGTGGGCCAAGTTCCCGAAGTTCGTCCTCGGCTTCCTGGCGATCTCGTTGCTCGCGACGTTCGGGGCGTTCAGCAAGGCCGACGTGGCCAACCTCGCCACGCTGTCCCGCTGGGCGTTCCTGCTCACCTTTGCCGGCGTGGGGCTATCGACCGACCTGCGCAAGATCCAGGCGCTCGGCTGGCGCCCGCTCGCCGTCGCGACTGGCGGCATGGCGGGAATCGCGGTGCTGACCTTTGCCTTCGTATGGACCGCCGATTGGAGTGGCTGGCTATGATCTCCCCTGCCCGCCTGCCCACCAACGCGCCGTTTCCGCCCGACGCCATCGCCGCGCTGAACCGGGTCATCGAGCACACCAGCCCCATCCAGCGGAGTTGGCTCGCCGGGTTCCTGGCAGGCTACGAGGCCGCCAGCGCGCCGGCCGCGGCACCCGTCGCCGCCCCTGTGGCCCGCCCGGCGCTGACGATCCTGTTTGCGACCGAGTCTGGCAACTCCGAGGCCCTGGCGCGCAAGGCCGGCAAGGACGCCGCGCGCCTGGGCTTTGCGCCCCGCGTGCTGGACGCGGCCGATGCGACGCCCTCGGACCTCGCCCGCACCGAGCGGCTGCTGGTGATCGCCGCCACCTGGGGCGAGGGCGAGGCGCCGGCCCGCGCCAACGATTTCATGGCGGCGCTGCTGGCCGACAGCGCGCCGCGTATGGACAAGGTGAACTTCGCCGTGCTGGCGCTGGGCGACCGCGCCTACGCGCAGTTCTGCGCGACCGGCCATGCCATCGACGACCGCCTGGCCGCCTTGGGGGGCCACCGCGCGGCACCCTTGCTTGAATGCGACCTCGACTACGACGCTTCGGCCGCGGCCTGGCTCGGCACCACCCTGCCGGCCCTGCGCGGCGCGGAGGACGAACCGGCGCCGAGCGTCATCCACGTCGATTTCGGCGCCGTAGGCGAGGCGCGCGAGTACAGCAAATCGAACCCGTTCGGGGCCGAGATCACCGACCTGGTGAACCTGAACTCCAGCCGCTCGGCCAAGCAGACCTTCCACGTCGAGCTGTCGCTCGCCGGGTCCGGCCTGGCTTACTTGCCCGGCGACGCCATCGGCATCGCGCCGGAGAATGACCCGGCCCTTGTCGAGGCGGTGCTGGACGCCGCCGGGCTGTCCGGCGACGCGGCGCTGCACGCGGCGCTGCTGTCCAAGCACGACGTGACGACGCTGTCGGCGCATGTGGTGCGCAGCCTCGCCGAACTCACCGGCGACCCGAGCATCAAGGACCTGGCGGGCGACCCGGAGCAGCTTGCCGAGTTCCTGCCTGGGCGCCACGTGGTCGATCTGCTGACCGCCTTCCCGAATACGTTGACGCCCGCGCAGCTCACCGGGTTGCTGCGCCCGCTGCCGCCGCGGCTGTATTCCGTGGCGTCCAGCCAAGCCATGGTCGGCGAGGAGGCGCACCTGCTGGTCGGCGCGGTGCGCTACCAGACGCATGGGCGGGACCGCGGCGGCGTCGCCTCCACCCACATCGCGGACCGGCGCCGGACGGGCGACCGGCTCGGCATCCACGTCAAGGCCAACCCGCACTTCCGCCTGCCGTCCGACCCGGCGACGCCCATCGTCATGATCGGGCCAGGCACCGGCGTCGCGCCGTTCCGCGCCTTCATGCAGGAGCGCGACGCCGCCGGGATTGCGGGCAAGAGCTGGCTGTTCTTCGGCGACCAGCATTACACGCACGACTTCCTTTATCAGCTTGAGTGGCAGGACCTGATGGAGCGCGGCGTGCTGGGCCGGCTGGACGTGGCGTTCTCCCGCGACCAGGACGCCAAGGTCTATGTGCAGAGCCGCATGTGGACGGCACGCCGCGACCTCCATGCCTGGATCGAGGACGGGGCCGCCCTGTATGTCTGCGGCGACCAGGTCCGCATGGCGCGCGACGTTCACGCGACGCTGCGCGACGTCCTCGCCGACGGGGCCGGCATCACGGCTGAGGCCGCCGAGGAACGCCTGGCCGCCATGAAGAAGCAGGGCCGCTACCTGCTCGACGTCTACTAACGGAGGCCGTTATGCCCGACACCAGTTTGCCACCGCCCCCGTCCAAGAACGAGGGCATCAAGGCCCGCAGCCGTGCGCTGCGCGGCACCATCGCCGAGGGAATGGGCAACGTTGTCACCGGCGCGCTGGCCGAGGACGACACGCAGCTCACCAAGTTCCACGGCTTCTACCAGCAGGATGACCGCGACCTGCGGGCGGAGCGCGGGCGCAAGCGCATGGAACCGGCCCTCAGCTTCATGGCGCGCCTCCGCATCCCTGGCGGGCGCGTTAGCCCCGGGCAGTGGCTGCAACTGCATGAGATCGCGCGGGAGCGGGCCAACGGCACCATCCGCCTCACCACCCGGCAGACGATCCAGTACCACGGCATCATCAAGGGTAACCTCCAACCGGCGCTTTCCGCGGTCAACGACGCGCTGCTCGACACCATCGCGGCCTGCGGCGACGTGAACCGCAACGTGATCTGCACCTCCAACCCGCACGCCAGCACAGCGCATGCGGAGGCGTTGGCGCTCGCCAAGCGACTCAGCGACGACCTGCTGCCGAAGACCCGCGCCTGGCATGAGCTGTGGCTCGGCGAGGAGCGCGTGGCGGGCGGCGAGCCGGAAGAGGAGCCGCTGTACGGCCCCACCTACCTGCCACGGAAGTTTAAGATCGCCATCGCCGTGCCGCCGCAGAACGACGTGGACGTGTTCGCGCACGACCTGGGCTTCATTGCCATCAAGCAGGGCGGTGCGGTGATCGGCTACGACGTGTCGGTGGGCGGCGGCATGGGCATGACGCACGGCGAGACCGACACCTTCCCGCGCACCGGCGACGTGATCGGCTTCTGCACCCCTGACCAGGCGGTGGCAGTGGCCGATGCGGTGATCCGGGTGCAGCGCGACAACGGCGACCGCAGCGTGCGCAAGCACGCCCGGCTGAAATACACCATCGAGCGCATGGGCGTGGACGCTTTTCGGACTGAGGTCGAGCAGCATCTGGGCTACCGGTTGGCGCCTGCGCATGGGGCGGCGTTCACCGGCACCGGGGATCGCATGGGCTGGTCGCAGTCGCCGGACGGGACATGCAGCTACGGCCTGTTCATCGAGAACGGCCGGGTGCATGACATGCCCGACCGGCGCCTGCTGTCGGGCCTGCGCGCCATCGCCAACGTGCACCGGGGCGAGTTCGTGATGACCGCGAACCAGAACCTGATCGTCGCCGGCGTGGCGCCGGAAGACAAGGCGGGCATCCACGCGCTGCTGCTGCAATACGGCCTGGAGGAGGGCGCGTCGGCGCTGCGCCAGGCGTCCATGGCCTGCGTGGCACTGCCGACCTGCGGCCTGGCGCTGGCGGAGAGCGAGCGTTACCTGCCGAGCCTGATCACCAAGCTCGACGCGGTGATGGCGGACGCCGGGCTGCGCGACCAGCCCATCGTGCTGCGCATGACCGGTTGCCCGAACGGCTGCGCGCGGCCGTACCTGGCGGAGATCGCCATGGTCGGGCGGGGGCCGGGCCGCTACAACCTGTATCTCGGCGCGGCGCCGGACGGCACGCGGCTGAACAAGCTGTATCGTCGGGACGTGGACGAGGCCGGGATCATGGATGCGCTCACGCCGCTGCTGCACGAGTATGCGGCTAGGCGGGAGTTTGGGGAGCGGTTCGGCGATTGGGTGATCCGCGCCGGGCATATCGAGGCGACCACGGCGGGGAACCGGTTCCACATGGACTTGGCGGCGGCGGCCTGACAGGTCAGTCGCTGGCCGCTATAACTGGTCGTGGGGTGCTGGTCTCGACAGTGTTCTGAGTGTCACACTCATGCCTGATATCGCACGAGAGATACGGCTGAGATACCAAACTAAAACACCAGTCACCAAGAAAATCGGTACCCACGACAAAAAATACGAAAGGGCGGATGCTGGCTCTGTTGTTGATAACACAACGACACGCACGTTCGCGTTGACTAGATGGGGAACCAACGTTGGATCATCCGGTAGATAAGTTCGGAAACGTTGGCTGTCCCTTGTCGAACCGGTCAGCCCGTTCCCCTGAATGGAGACACTGCTCACCTGACCTGCATCGACCTCATGCATGAAATCCGAGTAAGCAAGCTGCTTGACCAGCGGTGCCGGAGCCGGCGGACTGGATAAGCCATACAATGCCAGCGTTTCCAGCACAGCGACCACTACAAGAACAATGATGGCAATGTTTTTCAGCATAGCGTTTCATATGATCCACGAAATAGCATTTGCGCCCTACACATACATGCAAACGTAACAAGATAATTGCCGGCAGTCGCGATCTGTCGTGGCTAAATCCGCCGCACCGGCAGCGACCAAGCCAACACCAACCCCGTGGCGCTGAACGCCGCAATGCACAGGAACGCCGCGCGGAACGCCGCCCCGATCTCCGCCGCCGCCACGGCGCGCCGGGCCGGCTCCACATGGTCAAGCACCGCCGGGCCGCGCTCGACGATCTCCGCGAACAGTCCGGCGGTCGCCGGGTCGGTCGCGGCGAGCCAGGCGAACAGCACCGCGCCCACCAGCGCCGTGCCCAACGCCGCGCCGATGGAGCGGGAGAACTGCACGGAGGCCGACGCGGCGCCCAGGTTCTTCGGCCCAGCCACCATCTGCACCGTGGTCTGCACCACCGGCATGGTGGTGCCGAGCGACATCGACAGCACCAGGAACACCGCCGGCAGCCACGCCGTCGGCAGCAGCCCGGCGCCCAGCGCCAGGAACACTAGGCATGCGGTCACGGACACCAGGCCAAAGGACGGGAACACCGCGGTCCGCCCGGTCCGCGCGATCATCCGCCCGGTCAGCAAGGACCCAAACGCCAGCCCCGCGGTGAGCGGCAGCAGCAGCAGGCCCACCCGGCCCGGCGGCGCCCCGCGCACCACCTGCAAGTAGATCGGCATGAACGTCACGCAGGACACGACGGTGGCGCCGACGCACGCACCCATCGCGTCCGCGCGCCAGATCGCCGGCAGCCGCAGCAGCGCCACAGGGATCAGCGGCATGTTGACCCGGCGCTCCTGCCGCAGCAGCAGCAGCAGCGACGCCGCCGACAGCGCCACCAGCCCGGCCACGGCCGGCACCGCCGCGGCGGAGATGCGCTGCCCCCGCTCCAGCGCCATCAGCAGCGGCACGACGAAGCCCGAGAACAGGACCAGGCCCAGCCAATCGAACCGGACGCGCGACCGCGCAGGCCTGCGGTCCGGCAGCCGGACCGCCAGCACGGCCGCGAGCAGGCCCAGCGGCACGTTGATCAGGAACACCGACTGCCAGCCGAGATGCTGCGTGAGCCAGCCGCCCGCGACCGGCCCGAAGGTCGAGGAGGTCATGAAGATCGAGGCGAGGTAGCCCTGGTAGCGCCCCCGCTCCCGCGGCGGCACCGTCTCCCCCACCAGCGCCTGGGACAAGGTCATCAGCCCGCCGCCGCCGAAGCCCTGCAGCACCCGCGCTGCCACAAGCCACAGCAGCGTCGGCGCGGCTGCGCAGCCGATGGAGGCCGCGACGAACACGGCCAAGGCCAGGAACAGCAGCCGCTTGCGCCCCAGCGCGTCGCCCAGCCGACCATAGACCGGGGCGGCGATGGTGGTCGCCATCAGGTAAGACACGACGACCCAGGAGATCCGCTCCACGTCGCCCAGCGTGCCGGCGATGGCGGGCAAGGCGGTGGCCACGATGGTCGCATCCACCGCCGCCATGAACATCGGCAGGCAGATCGAGGGAAACACCCGCATGAACAGGCCGCGGGTGGACTGGCCCTCGGTCGGATCGGGCACGGACGGCTCAGTGGCCGCGGATTGCAGGATCGGCGTGTCGGGGGGCATGGGCTGGTCCGTGGCGGCCCGGCAGCCTAGACCGCCCGGCGGGCGCTGACCACCGCCACAGCACTCACGCCGGGATCTCGCGGCCCATCGCCAGGAACTTCTCGCGACGCCGGGCCTGCAAGGTGGCGGCGTCGAGCGGCAGCAGCGCGGCCAGCGCCTCCTGCACCGCGGCGCCGACGCTGGCGATGGCTTCGGCCGGCATGCGGTGGGCGCCGCCCATCGGCTCGGGCACGATGGCGTCGATGATCCGCAGCGCGTGCAGATCGACCGCGGTGAGGCGCAGCGCCTCCGCCGCCACCGAGGCCTGCGCCGCGTCCCGCCACAGGATGCTGGCGCAGCCCTCCGGCGAGATGACGGAATAGACCGAGTGCTCCAGCATCAGCACCCGGTCCCCGGTCGCGAGCGCGATGGCGCCGCCCGAGCCGCCCTCGCCGATGACCGTGGCGACGATGGGGACGGGGGCCATGAGGCAGGCCTCGATGGAGCGGGCGATGGCCTCGGCCTGGCCGCGCGCCTCCGCGTCGATGCCGGGAAAAGCGCCGGCGGTGTCCACGAAGGTCAGCAGCGGCAGGCCGAAGCGCCCGGCCAGCTCGATCAGGCGGCGCGCCTTGCGGTAGCCCTCCGGCCGGGCCATGCCGAAGTTGTGGGCGACGCGGGTGTCGGTGTCCGACCCGCGCTCGGTGCCCAGCACGACGACGGAGCGCCCGTTGAACCGGCCGAGGCCGCCGACCACGGCGGCGTCGTCGGCAAAGGCCCGGTCGCCGGCCAGCGGCGTGAACTCGGTGAGCAGGCCGTGGATGTAGTCCAGCGCGTGCGGACGCTCCGGGTGGCGGGCCACCTGGGTCTTCTGCCAGGGCGTGAGCTTGGCGTAGGTCAGGCGGAGCTGCTTGTCCGCCTTGTCGGCCAGGCGCTGCATCTCCTCCTCGATGTTGATGCCGCCCGGCTCCTGGGTCCGCCGCAGCTCCTCGATGCTGCGCTCAAGCTCGGCGATGGGTTTCTCGAAATCCAGGAAGTGACGCATCGGCGGGGGCTTAGCCTCCTTGCGACCGTTACGCCAGGGGATGATGAAGTGCTACGAGCTGCTGCAGCCGCTCCGCCAGCACATGGGTGTAGATCTGCGTGGTGGCGATGTCGGCGTGGCCGAGCAGGGTCTGCAGGCTGCGCAGGTCGGCGCCGCCGGCCAGCATGTGGCTGGCGAAGCTGTGGCGCAGCACGTGCGGGCTGACGCAAGCGGGGTCGAGGCCGGCGAGGAGCGCCGCCTGCTTGAGCAGCAGCGCGAAGCCCTGCCGGGTCATCGGCTGGCGCGGGTCGCGCCCGGGGAACAGCCATTTGCCGTCGGTCTCGGCGCCGAGCGCAGCCGCCGCGTCCCGGGCGCGGTCCGACAGCAGCACCATGCGCTCCCGCCCGCCCTTGCCGCGCACGATCAGCGTTTCCGACGCCGTTGCCAGCGCCGCCCGCGGCAGGCCCAGCAGCTCCGACACGCGCAGCCCGGTGGAGTAGAGAATTTCGAGCGCGGCACGTCCCACCAGGCCGGTCACGCCGGGCCGGGCGGCGGCGGCGGCCAGCAGTGCGTCCACCTCCGCCGCCGACAGGTTCTTGGGCAGCGTGGCGGGCAGGCGCGGCGCGTCCAGCCGCTGGGTCGGGTCGTCCGGGCGGGCGCCGTCCTGCAGCAGGAAACGGTGGAAACCCCGCAGGCAGGACAGCCGCCGCGCCGCCGTCCGGGCGGCGACGACCCCGTGCAGCGACTGCATGTAGCCTTGCAGCGTCGCCTCGCTCGCGGCGCCGGGGCGCTCGCCCTGAGCTGCGGCGAAGGCCGCAAACGCCTGGAGGTCGGCGCGGTAGGCGGCGACGGTGTTGCGCGCGGCCCCGCGCTCGGCGGCCAGCATCTCCAGGAACGCCTCGATCTGCCGGTCCATGCTTAAGGTCGGCGCCCCGGGTCAGCGCGGCTGGAAGCGGTCGTTCGGCAGCACGTGCTGCACCTGCTCGGTCCGCGGGTCCGGCGGAAAGGCGCCGAGCAGCAGGCCGCCCACCACGATGACCAAGAGGACGGCGACGACGATCAGCAGAACCCGGCTCATATCCTTGACCTCAGGGGCCATTCTTGGCCGCGACGTTGGTTCCTGTGCTAGCCTCCGCGGCCATGACGCGCAACATCGCGCTCGGCAGGGCCGGGCTGAACGACGCCCGCGGCGGGTCCGCGGCCCGGCGCACGCTTCCGCCGCGATTGGCCGGGCGGAGCATCGTGCTGGTCGGCCTGATGGGCGCTGGCAAGACCAGCATCGGCCGCCGCATGGCCGCCCGCCTCGGCCTGTCGTTCCGCGACGCCGACGCCGAGATCGAGCTGGCCGCCGGGTGCAGCATCGCCGAGCTGTTCAGCCGCTACGGGGAGCGCGCCTTCCGCGACGGGGAGCGCCGGGTGATCCGCCGCCTGCTGAACGGCGATCCGCTGATCCTGGCCACCGGCGGCGGCGCGTTCATGGATCCTCATACCCGTGCCGCGATTCGGGGCGGCGCCGTCTCGGTTTGGCTGCGCTGCCGGCTTGCCACCCTGCTGCGCCGCGTCGCCGCACGGAGCCACCGCCCGCTTTTGAACGCCGGCGACCCGGCCGAAATCCTTGGCCGATTGATGGAGCAGCGCCATCCTATCTATGCCGAGGCGGACATCACCGTCGATTGCGGCGACGAACCGCTGGAGTACACCATGAGCAAGGTTTTGCAGGCGCTCGACGATTGGCGCCAGCCGCGGCGGCTACCGGTCGCGTTGGGTGCCGCGTCGTACGATGTCGTGATCGGCGACGGCCTCCTGGCCCGCGCCGGGGCGCTGCTGGCGCCGGTGATCCCGCAGCGCCGCGCGGTCGTGGTGACGGACGAGACCGTGGCGGCGCTGCATTTGCCGGCGCTGCTGGACGGGCTGGCGCAGACCGGGATCGCGGCGCAGCAGATCGTGGTGCCGCCGGGCGAGGCGTCCAAGAGCATGGCGAGCTATGCCCGCGTGGTGGACGGCCTGCTGGACGCGGGCGTCGAGCGGCGCACGACGGTGATCGCATTGGGCGGCGGCGTGATCGGCGACCTCGCGGGCTTCGCCGCCGCCAGCACGCTGCGCGGCCTGCCCTTCGTCCAGGTGCCGACGACGCTGCTCGCCCAGGTGGACAGCAGCGTCGGCGGCAAGACCGGGATTAACACGGCGCAGGGCAAGAACCTGGTCGGCGCCTTCCACCAGCCGCGCCTGGTGCTGGCCGACACCGGCACGCTCGGCACGCTGAACGGGCGCGAGCTGCGGGCCGGCTATGCGGAGGTGGTGAAGGCCGGGCTGATCGGCGACGCCGGGTTTTTTGACTGGTGCGAGGAGCACGGCCAGGCCCTGGCCCACGGCGACCGGGACATCCAGGCCGAGGCCATCCTGCGCGCCTGCGCCTTCAAGGCCGCCGTCGTGGGCGACGACGAGCGGGAGGAGCGCCCGGCGGACGGCCGCGCCCTGCTGAACCTCGGCCACACCTTCGGCCACGCGCTGGAAGCCGAGGTCGGCTATGGCGGCGCGCTGCTGCATGGGGAGGCGGTGGCCATCGGCCTGGGGCTGGCGTTCCGGCTGTCGGCGCAGCTTGGGTTGTGCGCGCCGGGCGACGCGGCGCGGGTCGAGGCGCACCTCGTCGCCGTGGGCCTGCCGACCGAGATCGGCATGCTGAACCGCCGCTTCTCCGCCACGCGCCTGGTGGCCCACATGCGACGCGACAAGAAGATGCGCGACGGCGCGCTGCACTTCGTGCTGGCCCACGGGATCGGGCGGGCGTTCACCAGCTCGGACGTGCCGGCCGGGGCAGTGGTGGAGCTGCTGCGTGCGCAGGGATGCGAGGCGTGACGGCCGCGCCCCGCGGCGCCTACGACGCCGGCGCGGACGGCTGCACCGTGACGGAGAACGTCACGCCCAGCGCATTCGGCTCGAACGTGACGCTGAAGCGGTCCGGTCCGGCGTAGCCGGGCTGCGGGAGGTACGAGACCGCCGCTTGCCGCCGGCCGGTGATCAAGGCCGCCGTCGCGCGGCCGTGGGCGGGCTGGCTTGTCACCAAAGCCGCGTTGAGCACGATCTGCAGGTCAGGGTTGAACAGCGTGAGGCTGCACGCCTGCCCGGTGTTGCCGACCGTCATCTCCGCCGGCACCGAAGTCAGGCTCAGGACGAAGAACTTCTTCACCTGGCAAGGCCCGCTCACGGTTTGCGGCTGCAACGGACCTTGATCGTTCCTGGCCAGGCCGGCGCAGGACGCGCACCATAATGGAACCAGAAGCGAGAAGCGGTTCAGCCTAGCTGCGATCTGCCGTCGTCCGCCCATCCTGCATCCACCCATTCCGTAAGCCGCGGTATGCAGCCATCGCGGTCGTCCAGCCGTCCACCGTTTCGCGGTCTCCTAGGCTTGTGGGCATCAGTGGCTTCGCATGTAGCGGACGATGTCAACGAGGCCCGTCAGGGAGATGGGCATTGCAAGCAGGCAAAATGCCAAAAGGATAATGATCACGGTTGCGGCATTGTCGTCGGGCGTTCCGCGGCCTGGCGGCTCGTCCCGCTTCGGAAAGTCCGTGCCGTCGAATGGCATGCTTTTCGCTCCCAACCCGCAGGCGCAGCATCGTCGTTCACGTGCAAGCCCTGCTGCGTCCAGCACCTACGGCGTCGAAGACCCGCTGTCCATCCGATCCGGCGGCAGCCCGGGCCGGCTACGCACGATTGAGCAGGCCCAGCACCGCCAAGGCGAACGAACCCGGCGCCTCCTGCGGCACGTTGTGCCCGGCACCTGGCACGACCTGCCGCGTATAGGGGCCGGTGAAGTGGCGGGCGTGCCCCTCCGAGTGCGCCGCCGGCCCCACGCCGTCGTCGTCGCCGTGCAGCACCACCGTCGGCACGGCGATGGCGGGACGCCGGGCCAGCTGCTGCTCGATCCCGGCCAGCGCCGGGTCGCCGGGCGCGAGGCCGAATCGGTGGCGATAGGACTGCACGACCACATCCACGAAATCCGGGTTGTCGAACGAGGCCGCGGTCCGCTCGAAGGTCTCGTCGTCGAACCTCCAGCCCGGCGACCACAGCCGCCACAGCAGCCGGCAGAACGCCCGGCGGTCCGCCGCAAGCCCGGCCCGGCCGCGCTCGCCATGCAGGTAGTACTGATACCAATACCGGTGCTCCTGCTCCGGCGCGGTCGGCGTGGCGGAGGCGGCGATATCCTGGATGTTGTAGCCGCCGACCGAAACCAGGCCGCGCGCCCGCTCCGGCCACAGCGCCGCCACGACGCAGGCCGCGCGCGCGCCCCAGTCGTAGCCCGCCAGCACGGCCGGCCCCAACGCCAGCGCGTCCAGCAACGCCAGCAGATCGGCCCCCAGCGCCGCCTGCTCGCCGGAGCGCGGCGTCGCGTCCGACAGGCGCGTCGGCCCGAAGCCGCGCAGGAACGGCACGACCACCCGGCACCCCGCCTGCGCCAGCGCCGGAGCCACGGCGTCGAACGCCCGGATGTCATAAGGGAAGCCATGCAGCAGCACGACGGGAGCGCCGTCGGGCGGCCCTGCCTCCTCGTAAGCGATCCGCAGGACAGCCGTATCGACAAACCTCATTGCACCCTCCATCGCCAAGCCGCCCGGCGGCAAGCCGTGCGCTGGCATCGCCGTATCCTCTGCCGCCATGGCAACGGCCTTTCGCGCTGGTTGTTCCGTTATGGCGAGCGCCATCCGAGGCGGGGTCATACAGGGTCGCCAAAACCGTACGGGCCACACCAGGTGGCCGTCGCTCCGTTTGCCGCGGTGACAGAACCCATGCGGAGCATGGCCGACATTGAACAATCCGAAAACTGGAAATGCCAGTTTTTTCAGCATATGCCAAAAGTAGGATCGACTGACTGGTCAGTGCGAATCATGTGGCGAGGTGCATGTGCCTGGCATATCACTTGCTCCACGACTGCTTTACGACAGGGACCACACGGGATAATGCCATTGATGACCCACCCCACGGTTTGCCGCTGCGGCGGCACGCACCTGAGCTGCGACGAGCCGGAGGCGCTCGCCGCCGCCGCCGTCCGGGTGGCGGCCGAGCGGGCGGCTTTCGGCGGGGAAGCCGGGCGCCGGCGCATCATCAAGGTCTTGGGCGCGGGCGTCGTGGCGGCGGCCATGGACCAGGTGCTGCCGATCTTCTGTGCGCAGGACGCCATGGCGGAGACCGTGGCAAAGCCGGCGGCCGCGCCGGAGAAAAAGGACCTCAAGGTCGGGTTCATCGGCATCACCTGCGCGACCCCGATCATCATGGCGGCGCCGATGGGCTTCTACGCCCGCAACGGCCTGAACGTGGAGGTGGTGCGCACGGCCGGCTGGGCGGTGATCCGAGACAAGTCGTTGAACGGCGAGTACGACGCCTCGCACATGCTCAGCCCGATGCCGCTGGCGATCTCCATGGGCGCCGGGTCGAACCCGATTCCGTGGAGCGTGGCGGCCATCGAGAACATCAATGGCCAGGCGATCACGCTCGCCAACAAGCACAAGGAGCGGCGCGACCCCCGGGACTGGAAGGGCTTCAAGCTCGGCATCCCGTTTGACTACTCGATGCACGCCTACCTGCTGCGATACTACCTGGCGGAAGCCGGGCTTGATCCCGACCGCGACGTGCAGCTTCGCGCCGTGCCGCCGCCGGAGATGGTGGCCAACCTGCGGGCGGAGAACATCGACGGCTTCCTGGGGCCGGACCCGTTCAACCAGCGCGCCGTGTATGACGGCGTGGGCTTCATCCACCTCTTGACGCGGGAGCTGTGGGACGGCCATCCCTGCTGCGCCTTCGCCGTGCCGCGCCGGATGGTGACGGAGGCGCCGGGCACCTACCAGGCACTGCTCCGCTCGGTGATCGCGGCGACCGCCTACGCCAACAACGCGGACAACCGCAAGGAGATCGCCGGCGTGATCGCCGGGCAGAACTACCTGAACCAGCCGGTGACGGTGGTGGAGCAGGCGCTGACCGGCATCTATGCCGACGGCCTCGGCAACGTGAAGCGGGAGCCGGACCGGGTGAGCTTCGAGCCGTTCCCCTATCAGAGCATGGCGCTCTGGATCATGACGCAGATGAAGCGTTGGGGGCAGGTCCGCGGCGACATCCGCTGGCGCGACGTGGCCGAGCAGGTGTACCTTGCCACCGACGCAGGGGCCATGATGCGGGACGCCGGCCTGACGCCGCCCGCCAGCGCCTACCGGACGCACAGCATCATGGGCAAGACCTTCGACCCGGCCGACCCCGACGGCTACGTCGCGAGCTTCCCGCTGCGGCGGACCTGATGGCGCTTCGCGTCCGCTCCACCCTGCTGCTGCTGCTGATCCTCGCGGTGCTGCTGGGCGGCTGGCAGATCGCCGCGACGCCTGCCGGCCCGGCCGGCCCGGCGCTCGATCCTGAGTACGCCAAGCTGCTCGGCGCCGCGGCGCAGCAGGGCCAGCAGACTCCCATGCCGCGGCCCTCCGACATCGCGGCGCGCGCCTGGCACCACCTGCGCGACCCGTTCTACGTGCGCGGCGCCAACGACCAGGGCATCGGCATCCAGCTCGGCTGGTCGCTGCTGCGGGTGCTGACGGGGTTTGGCTTGGCGGCGCTCGTCGCCATCCCGCTCGGCTTCCTGATCGGCATGAGTCCCGTGGTGCACGGGGCGCTCGACCCCATCATCCAGGTGCTGCGCCCCGTCAGCCCGCTCGCCTGGATGCCGCTCGCCCTCTACACCATCCGGGACAGCGGCATCTCGGCCATCTTCGTCATCTTCATCTGCGCGATCTGGCCGATGCTGCTGAACACTTCGTTCGGCGTGGCCTCGGTCCGCCGCGAGTGGCTGAACGTGGCGCGCACGCTGGAGGCCGGGCCGTGGCGCACCGCCT
>CAXSHI010000063.1:0-22029 GCA_964236755.1 uncultured Acetobacteraceae bacterium | reverse complement strand
GCAGGCGCGGCTTGACGTGCGCCGCCGCCAGCGGCTCGCGCAGCAGCGGGTTGGCCAGCAGGTACACCTGGCCGACCGACAGGTAGTTGGCCGCCCGCCACCAGGCATCCATGCTCTCCATCTCGGCGACGGCGAGCGGTCCTGCCGGCGGGGCTTGAAGCTTCTCGATCAGCATCATGCACCGGTCCGGGCGGAAGCCGGGACTGAAGCTCCGAGGAGCCGGCTTTGAGCATCAGAGAGTGTCACGTCGTGCTGCGGCATGGTGCTGGTCCCTTGCTGATGCGCCGCGCAGGAATAAGCCGACCCGCTTGCGCCGGCCGTCCTGTCGCTGCGCCGGTGGCGTCCCCAGGCTGCTGCGAAGCGGGCCGGATGCTCAGATGACGGCGATGTCGTTCTGCACGCCGGTCACGCCGGGCGCAGACCAGGCCGTCGCGGCGGCGAGCTGCCGGTCATGCGGCAGGTGGACGGAGCCGCTGAGATGGACTTGGCCGCCCTCGGCGCTGACCCTGATGGTCTGCGGGTCAAAAAACCACGACCGGTGCAGCGCGTGCGTGATGCTGTCGCTGATGTCCGCCACGTCGACGCGCGGCTTGACCGTGATCTGGTCCGATAGCCCGGTGACGCCCGACAAGTGGCGCAGTTCCTGGCCTGCGGCATTCTTCTGGTAGTGCCAATCGACTTGGCCGGTCAGGGTGACCCAGCCGTTCTCGACCTGCACCTTGATGGCGTTCTTGGGAATGGAGACATCCCAGCTCATCCTGCTGACCGCGGCGGCCGCGATGTCCCCGTCCGTCCGCCTCGTCTCGAACGGCAAGCGGACCTCGATCTCCTCGGCCACGCCCTTGACGCCTTTGACCCGGCGGGCCGCCGCCTCGGCTGCGTGCTTTTGAGCATAGTTCTCGACATGGCCCGTCAAGGTCACGATCCCGGCTGCAGCCGTCACGCCGATGTGGGCAGAGACGATGCTCGGCTCCCAGCTCAGCTCTTCGGTGACGGCATGTTGCAGATGATTGTCGGTTGACATCTTGCCTCGCATCGCTGGAGTTCCACGCCGGGATCGACCTGATGAGGTCGCGGGCGCGGTGTCATCGGCGGCACTCCGAAGCTGCGTCGCTTCAGACATCGCCGCCTCTCTGCCGCCTCTGTTCTACCGGGCGAGGCCTGCCCGGGCACGGACCCATTCCGCCTAGCCACTATGCGGATACGGAACCCACGTCCTGCCCCTTC
This sequence comes from uncultured Acetobacteraceae bacterium, assembly GCA_964236755.1. Taxonomy (GTDB): domain Bacteria; phylum Pseudomonadota; class Alphaproteobacteria; order Acetobacterales; family Acetobacteraceae; genus CAHJXG01. The sequence continues at coordinate 20,802 of CAXSHI010000063.1, read as the reverse complement.
CCGTCCGCCAGGACCGGCATCAGTGCGACATGAACGAGCAGCGCGCCGAGTGCCGCAAGGCGTCGCGCGTGATGCCGCCCAGCACCCATTCACGCAGGCGATTGTGCCCGTAGGCGCCGATCACCAGCAGCCCGGCGTCCTTCGCCGCGGCAGCCGCTTCAAGCTGGGCGGCGGCACCGCCGGACAGCGGCTCTGCGATTGCCTCCGCCGCGACGCCGTGCCCTTCGAGCCAGGCGACGACCTCAGCAAGATACAGCCGGGTCGGGGCCATGTCCTCGGCATCCTCCACGATTGCCAGAACTGTCACCTGCCCTGCGCTCCGCAGAAGCGGCAGGGCGTCCAGGACGGCCCGGCGGGTCTCTCTCGTGTCCTTCCAGCCGACGACGACGTGCTTCAGGTCGAGCGCCTCGATGGACGGCGGAACCACGATCAGAGGACGGCCGATGCGCATCACGAGGTCGCCGATGTCCGGACGCCTCATGGCTTCGAACCGCGACTCGTCCGGCCTGGACGCCATGAGCAGCAGGTCGGCGCCGCGGGCCTGATCCGCGACCCAGCTCGCCAGCTGCATGTAGCTGATGGTTGAGCGCCATTGCAGCTTGCGCACGCGGTTGTGCATGACGGTCCGGAACCGGTCCTCCGCTTCTGCCGCCTGACTTTGGATGACGGCGCGATCCTGCTCGATCAGGTCCGCCGACGTGTAGCCGTTGCCGTACATGGTCTGCATCTGCATTGGCTGGCAGGCCGCGACGCCGATCACGCCCGCGCCGAACCGCTCGGCCATGTCGGCGGTGAGCTGGAGCAGCGCCTCGTTGGACACGCCGAGGTCCAGGTGGACCATGAGGCTCGAATACGTCATCTGCCTTCTCCCATGAACGGGCCGCGGACCGTGATGCAGTTGGCGGCCACGTCGGATCATCGGCTAGCTTAGGGGCAAGAGGCGCCGCATACGGGGACCGAGTCCGGTCATCGGCTATGCGAATCTGCACGCAGGGCATACGGCGACGGGGCGGGCAGCGGACTTCAGTGCTCCGGCCCGTCATCGGCGGGAGCGACCGTCTCCGTTCCGACAGGAAGCAGCTCGCCCGCCTGGCGGCGCACCCACTCGGTGATGTGCGTGAGGGCGACCCGGATGCGGGGCGTCTGGCGGTTGTCCCGGTGCACCACCAGGAACATGTCCGCGCTCGGGACACGGGACGGCACGTCCAGGCGGACCAGCCCGCTTTCCTTGTCGGCACGGAACCGCGCGAGACAGGCGAGGCCGCCGCCATGGATGGCCGCGGAGACCGCCGCCTCATGGCTGCTGGTCTGCATGGCGACGCGCGCACGCGGCGCCAAGTCGGCCAGCCAGGCGGTCTGCGTCGCGTCCTGGATGTCCTCCAGCTGGGTGATGAGGTAATGGCCGGGGCAGCCGCCCTCGCAATCCAGCTCGCCGTGACGCTCCAGGTAGCTGGAGCTGGCAAAGAGGCCGAATCCCAGCGAGCCGACCCGGCGGACGACCAGGTCATGCTGGTCGGGGCGCCTCAAGCGGAGCGAGATGTCCGCCTCGCGCATGGACAGGCTGAGTTCCCGCGGGTTGGGGATCAGCTCGATCATGAGGTCCGGCTGCTGCACATGAAGCGAGGCGAAGCAGGGCGCCAGGATGTGCGTGGCCACGGTCTCGGCGCAAGTCACCCTCACCAGCCCGGCCATGCGCGTATCCCGGCCGCCCACGTCGCGCTCAAGCGCCAGGGCCTCCTGCTCCAGGCGCTCGGCCCGGGCGCGGACGCCTTCCCCGGCCTGGGTCGCGACATACCCGTCCGGCGTTCGGTTGAGCAGCCGCACGCCCAGGCTCGCCTCCAGGGACGCAAGCCGGCGCCCCATGGTGGACTGGGCGACGCGGAGGTCCCTGGCGGCCGCGGACAGGCTGCCATGCCGGGCCAGCGCCAGAAAAAACCGGAGGTCGTCCCAATCCAGCACAACCGGCCTCCTGCGCTTTTTTGCATTCCCGTTAGCCGCCTTTGGCCCGCGACCCGCCCCGCAGGGATGCGTAGGTTGAAAAGCGGCGGGCAGAACTCGCCGGCGCAGCGCCGTCCGTTCGCATGTCTGACGCTAGGTAAGACAGTTTTTGCCCGAGCGGTGGCTATTTCGACGGCGATGTCCGATGGGAGCGTGAAAGGCAGCCGATGGCAAAGTCACCTAATCCGATACGGACCCCAATGGACAAGCGCGAGATCGAGGGCTTGATTGCCAGGGGAGTGGCAGACCCGTCCGCAACCCGCACCCTGCGGTGCCGCACCGTCGCCCGCGGCCGGTTCAGTCAGCTCAACTACATCCGCAACCTGCCGCCGCAACCGGTGATGGAGGACGAGCCAGAAGGCCTGTCCGGGGAGTCCATCGCGCCGAACGCCTCGGAGGCGCTTCTTGCCGCCTTTGGCTCCTGCCTTGCCGTCGGCATCCACGCCAACGCCGTCGCCCAAGGCATCCCGTTGCAGTCGCTGGAACTTGAACTCGCAGCGGACCTGAACTCGACCGCGGTTTGGGGAGCCGGCGACCTGACGCCCAAGACGATTGGCTTCGAGACGGTCCGGGTGTCGGTGCGCATCGAGGCGGAAGCGTCGCGTGCCAGCCTGGAGGCGCTTGTCAGGCACGCGACGCTTTGGTCGCCGGTGGCCAACACGCTTCACAACCCGGTTCATCTCGATGTAACTTTTGACACGGTTAAAGCCGAAGCGTCCTGACAGAAAGTGTCACTGCCTCTGAGGCGTGAGATCGCTTTTCAGGGCAGTCCAGGCACTTGGTCAGCTCTGGATGATGAGGATGCTTCCAGTTTCATGAGAAACGCCGCCAGGATCGCGGGATGCGGCCAGCGGGTTGAACCCGCCCTTGCGCAAGGCGCTGTCCGCCCGCGTGTCCGCCCGTTCGCTTCGGGAGATGGTCCGCGCACGCGACGACACCAAGGCCGCCCGCCGGCGTTTCGCACCCGTCCGTCCTGGACCGTGGCCGAGCGTGCCTTCGCGTCCCATGCAGGCCGACCATACCCGGGTAGGCTTGATGCTGGTGGATGCGGCGACGCGCGCGCCCTTGGGCCGGCCGGGGCTGACGCTGGTGCTCGACGTGTGTGCCCGCTGCGTGCCGGGCCTGCATGTCGCTTCGATGCGCCATCGTCAGCGGACGTCGCGCTCGCCATGACGCATGCCGTGCTGCCCAAGGACGCCGTGGCTCGCCACGCACGGCCTGCCGGGGCCCTGCATCCTGACGATGCCCGCGAGTTCCGCGCCCTGCGCCTGGGCTGCCAGCAGCATGATGTTCACGTCGGGTGTTGCTCGGCCCCTACCACAACGACGTGCATCCGGCGCTGGGCAAGACGCCGGCCACGAGGCTGGTCGAGGCCTCAATCTATGGTCATCATCTCCGCCGTCGGCTGGACTTGGATGCCGGCGCGGTCCAGCAGCGCCAGAAGCGCGAACGTCATGGCCACGATCACGGCGATGATCAGGACGCTCTGCGCCGCCACGCGCACCGGATGGTCCGGCCGGTTCCGAAACGTGATCGGCTTGCCGACCTGCGGCCCGACCAAAGGGGCACGAGCCTCTCGCATGCCCGGTGGGACCCAGTTTGAGATGTGCATTGCTGCCGCTCCTGCCCAAGGCCGACGACCGGCCGTGCACCCTGCCATGCGCGCATCCGCCCGGCGCGGCTGTGACCCAGGTCACCCCGGCATCCACATCGCGCGCAGCCGCCAGCGCGCCTTCGCAACGCCGCGCAGCACCCCGCCCCAGCCCGCATCGGCCAGCTCAGATTGCAATCGAACTTGCGCTGCGCCCGTCGTAAGATGATGGTTGCGCGGCCCAGCCCCGTCGCCTGCATGAACGGAGCGCCTTGCATGTTTCATCCCTCCTGCCGCCTGAACCCGGCGCCCACCGTGCTGAGTCTCGCCGTCCGGGCAGCCGCGTGATGCCGGCGCTCTCCCGCGCGACCAAGCGCGACGTGCTGGCGGCCACGCCGCTGTTCGCCGTCCTGGGGCGCGAGGAGCTGGCGGCCCTGGCGGACCTCGCGGGCGAGCGGCGGGTGGCGCGGGACACCGTCGTGATGCACCGCGGCGACCCGGATTGCTCCCTGCTGGTCCTGGTGCTCGGCCGCCTCCGCGCTGGCGCGGCGTCCGCCGACGGGCGGGAGGTCACGCTCGGCGTGATGGAGCCAGGCGCCGTGCTCGGCGAGGTCGCCCTGCTCGACGGCCGGCCGCGCAGCCTGGACGTGGTGGCGATGGTGGACAGCCTGCTGCTCTCGGTCGAGCGGCGCGACTTCCTGCCGTTCCTGCGCGCCCGGCCAGACCTGATGCTGCGGCTCATGGAACTGCTCTGCGACCGCCTGCGCCGCAACAGCACGGCCTACGAGGATCTCGCCTTGGCGCCGCTCGCCGCGCGCCTGGCCCGGCTGCTGCTGACGCTCGCCGAGGCTCACGGCGCGCCCACGCCCGACGGGGTGCAGATCCGCCTGGCGCTGTCGCAGCGCGACATGGCCGCCCAGGTCGCCGCGACGCGGGAGCGGGTGAACAAGCAGCTCCGCCAATGGCACGAGGCCGGGGTGCTGAGCGACCGGGACGGCCGCCTGGTGCTGCGGCAGCCGGCGGCGCTGCGCGCGCTCTTGGCATAGACCGCCGCAGCCCGTTTCTGGCATGCTCGGGCGATGCCAGCCCTTCCCGCCCTGCCGGCCTTCGTGCTCGCCGTCGTCGCGCTGCTGCTGATCCCGGGGCCGAACGTCGCGCTGATCGTGGCGAACTCGGTCGCCTACGGGCGGCGCTATGGGCTGCTCACGGTGGCGGGCACCAGCTCGGCCATGGTGGTGCAGCTGGGCCTGACAGGGTTCGGCATGGCGGGGGCGCTGGGCAGCCTCGGGCACGGGTTCGCATGGGTGCGCTGGGTCGGCGCCGCCTACCTGGTCTGGATCGGCGTGCAGCAATGGCGCGCGGCGCCGGTTGACCTCCTGCGGACGCCGCCGCAGCCGCGCTCGGCACGGGCGATCTTCGGACGCGCCCTGCTGGTGTCGCTGACCAACCCGAAGACGTTGCTGTTCTACGGCGCGTTCTTCCCGCAGTTCATCGCACCCGGGCCGGGTGCTGTGGCGCAGGTGATGCTGCTGTCGGCGGTGTTCCTCGGGTTGGCCGTCGCCGTCGACAGCCTATGGGCGCTCGCGGCCGCGTGGGCCCGCGGCGCGCTGTCGGTGCGGGGACGCCTGCGCAACCGGCTGTCCGGCGGCGCGCTGGTGGGCGCCGGGGTGGGCCTGGCGCTCGCCCGGCCAGAATAGCATGCGGGCCGGCGTGCGCCCCAGCCCGGCCGGCGCGGCACCCAGCCGCACCACGATGGGCCGGTGGTCGGACGCCTGGCGGGACAGCGCCTCCGCGCCTGTGCACACCAGCCCGCGCACCAGGCAGCGGTCGATGCGCAGCGGCAGCATGTCGCCCGCCACGTGCGTCGGCTCCCGCGGTCCGACGTCGCGGAACCCCGGCAGCAGCGCCGGGCCGACCAGGTTGAAATCACCCAGCACCGCCGCCCGCGGCGGCAGGCTGTTGGCGATGGTGCGCAGCTGCCGGCGGTTCAGCAGCTGCCCATGCGACAGGTGCACGTTGGCGACCGAGAAGGTGCCGAGGTCGATCAGCTGGCACACCCGCTCGAACATCGCCCCGGCGGGCAGCTCCACGACGACCGGCGGCGGCAGGGGCACCGGACTCCACATCGCCAGCCCATGGATACGGCCCGGCAGCAGCACCCGCCAGTAGCAGCCGCCGATCCGCGCCGGAAGGTCGTCGATACGCTGAGTGGCCTCCTGCATCAGCAGCAGGTTCGGCTGCTCCCGCCGTGCTAGGCGCACCACATCGTCCAGGCTCGCCCCGGTCAGCCGCAGCAGGTTCCAGCTCACGATCTTGGCGAGCGGCCCGCGCGTCGGCTGGGTGGCGAAGGTGCGGCGCGACCCGCGGAACAGCATCGTTCAGCCCTCCGAAGCTTCAGGATCCGCGAGGCCGCTGGCGCGCAGGCGCCACGCGCGCACCAGCAGGGTCACGCCGATCCCCGCCGCCACGACGGCAATCGGCACGGTGAGAAGGCGCGGGACGAACACTGCAACCGCGGCAAGCGCCAGCAGGAGTCCGGCTCCGGCCACCATGACCCGTGCCTCCGCCGGGCCGAGCGCCCGGTGGTTGGTGAGCGCGGCGCTGACCGCGCTGCCCAGGCCGACGGCGCCCGCGGCCAGGCGGCCCGGGCTGCCGCGCCGTGCCTGTTGCCCGGAGCGCGGCGCCGCCGAATGCACCCGGCCCAAGTTCAGCACGATTTCCGTCGCGTTCTGCAGATCGGCCTCGAACATCGCCTCCATCTCGGCCGCGAACGCCTGGTCCTCGATCGCGATGTCGAGTTCCCAGTTGCCGAGCCAGCTCGCAAGGTTCAGGTTGCTTGACCCGATGCGGGACCACCGGCCGTCCGCCACGGCGGTTTTGGCGTGCAGCATGGGGCCGTTCCACTCGAACACCCGGATTCCCGCGTCGAGCAGCGGGCGGTACCCGGCCCGCGACAGCGCTTTGGCCACCGGGATGTCGGAGGCGCCCGGCACCAGCAGCCGCACGTCCACCCCGTCGAGCGCCGCATCGCACAGGGTGCGGACGTAGGACGTCGTGCCGACGAAATAGGCGTCGGTCAGCCAGAGCGACCGCCGGGCCAGCCCGGCGATGAGCTGGTCGAACCGATACAGCCCCATGGTGTTCGGCTTGCTGGCGATCACCCGCAGCGCAACCTGGCCTGGCCGCACCTCAGGCGGCGTGTCGGGCGGATCGTCGGGAGGGATCGGGACCGGATCGGGCGGCTGCCCGCCGGCATGCGACCAGCTCTCGGCGAACGCCGCGTCGAGGTCGGCCAGGGCGGGGCCAAGGATCGCGATGCCGGTGTCGCGCCAGGCCGGAATCCGGCGTGCCGGGTCGCCGACCCACGCCTCGCCCACGCAAAGGCCCGCGACGAAGCCGACGGCGCCATCGACGCTCACCGTCTTGCGGTGATTGCGGCTCAGCCAGCCGAACGGGCTGTCGAGCCGCGGCCGGTTGAAGCAGCGCACCTCCACCCCGGCGGCGCGAAGGTCGCGCCAGAAGCCGTGCGGCACCTGGCGGAAGCAGCCCATCCAGTCATACAGGACGCGGACCGCAACACCCTCGCGCGCCTTGGCGGCAAGTGCCGTGGCGAACGTCCGGCCGATGGCGTCGCCGCGGAAGATGTAGTTCTCGAAGTGGATGGAACGCTGCGCGCCCGCGATGGCGTCCAGCCACGCCGAGTAGTTCTCCGCCCCGTCCCGCAGCAGGCGCACGACGTTCCCCTGCACCGACGCCGTACCGGCGATGCGGGAAAACAACTGCTCCGCCGCCAGCCGCTCGACCGGACAACTGGCGGGCGGGGGGCGGGTCCCGCGATGCGCAGCACGCGGACGGAGCAGCCGGCCCGCCCGCAGCATGCGGACGGCCCGGCCAAGCCTGGTGTGCCCGCTCAGGCGCTGCGCCATCGCCGCGTCGGACCCGTCGTGCAGCGACGCTCCAGGCTTTCAGCCGCGGGGCCTGGAGATTGCTCCAATCAGACCTCGTCGAAGCTGATGCTTATCTGACGCGCGTGGTTCCCACGTTGCCCTGCGGCAGCGGGGATGGAAAGGCCATGTTGCCGGTGTCCGTCGGCCGGCGCTGCCTGCCGACCGTTGTGCTGCCGACTTCCCCCTGCGGCTCCGGCGCCGGATAGGCCATGTTGCCGGTGTCCGACGCCCGGCGTTGTCCTGCGGTGGATGTGCTGCCGATGTCGCCCTGCGGCTGCGGCGCCGGGTAGGCCATGTTGCCGGTGTCAGTCGGCCGGGGCGCCGGTGTCGGCGCGCATCCGGCGAGCGCCAGACCGAAGACCGCCGCATATGCCAAAGCTGAAACCCTCATCGAGACATCCTTTCAACAGACGCGCACGGGACGACTCCCAAGGCGCAATGAACGCAGGGACTGCCTTAACCCATATCCGCGCCACACGTTACCCTGAAAATTGACCGGCGCAGGCTGGTCCCATGCGCGGGCGCCGTTTCGCCCATCCAGCCGCCCTGCCGCCCGGTCGGCGCGCTCCGCGATCGCGCCGGCACGGCGGCGCCCGGCGGCGCCAGCTGGACTTCGCGAAGTCTCGCATCTGCAACAACGGGAGACGTTTCGCGGCGCGTCCTGGAAATCGACGCGCACCGATCCAAGTTTCCACCCCCGGCCAGCGAAAAGGCGTCAAGGTCAAGCCCGTAATGATCAACAAAGATGAAGTCGAAGACGCCCGCGTCGTCATCGTCGTCCTCGGCGCCCGCAGCGGCACGTCCGCATTGGCGGGCACGCTCGGGATGCTCGGCTGCACCCTGCCGAAACGTCTTATGGTCGGTGGCAGCAGCAACGAGAAGGGGCACTTCGAGCCTGTCGTCATCGCCAACATCCATGACAGCCTGCTCGCCGGGGCCGGCAGCGCCTGGGATGACTGGCGGCCGTTTCCCGCCGGCTGGTACGACACGGCAGCATGCCCGGAGTACATGGACCGGCTGCAGGCGGCCTTCGCCGAGGACTACGGCGACTTCCGCCTTGCCGTGCTGAAGGAGCCGCGCATGGGCCGCCTGCTTCCGCTGTGGTGGCAGCTGCTCGGGCAGATGGGCGCGCGGGCCGCCCCGGTGTTCATCTACCGCGACCCGGTGGAGGTCGCGCAGTCGCTCGCCGCCCGGGACGCCTCGACGATGCTGCACGGCCTACTGTATTGGCTGCGCAACCAGCTCGACGCCGAGGTTTCCACCCGCGGCATGCGGCGCAGCTTCGTGCTGTTCGACGAGCTGCTGGAGGACTGGCGCAAGGTGGCCGGCCGCATCGAAACGGAGCTGGGCCTCCGCTTTCCCCGGCTGAACGCGGCAAGCGCCGAGGTGGATGCGTTCCTTGAGCCGCGCCTCCGCCACCAGCGCCGGCTTGCCCTGGCCGCCGTCGATGCCGACGTGCTGACCGACTGGACCCAGGCGGTTCTCGCCCTGTTCAATGCCCTCCGGGCCAACCCGGCCGACCCCGCCGCGTTGCGGGAGCTTGACGGCATCCGCGCAGCGTTCAACCGCCACACCAGCCTTCAGGCCCGCGGTGGCACGGCGGCCAGGCCGATCCTGTCGTGATCCCAGTCCTATCGTGATCCCGGGGCGGGCCGGTCAGGGTTCCGGCTGCTGCCGCCGCTTGTGCGCCAGGAGCGCCGCCAGGCGCTCGTTGCGCCAGCGCGTCCGGGCCGCGAGGCGGCCGGGCGACGGCGCGTGCGGCCAGGACTCGGCGACGCGCTCCGCGTTGGCGCCCTCGTAGGCCGAGGGGCCCGCCGGGTCTGCCGCGAGGCGCTTGTAGAACCCGGTGTAGCGGGCGCAGTAGTCGGGGATGCCGCCCGGCGCGTTCAGCTCGATCGTGGCGAACGGCCCCAGGAACGACCAGCGCAGGCCCAGCCCGTTGCGCACGGTCTCGTCCAGGTCCTCCGCCGACATGACCCCCTCCCCCACCAGCCGGAACGCCTCCGCCAGCAACGCGCCCTGCAGGCGGTTGAGCACGAAACCCTCCACTTCCCGGTTCACCGTCACCGCCACCTGTCCCAGGCTTTGGTACACGGCCCGGGCGCGCCCGATGGAAGCGGGCGCGGTCCAGGGCGCGCCGCAGATCTCGACGAGCGGCACCAGATGAGGCGGGTTCACCGGGTGGCCGACCAGGCAGCGGGCGCGTCCGGCCAGATCCTCGGTGAAGCGCGACGCGACGATGGCCGAAGTCGAGGAGGCCAGCACCGCATCCGGGGCCGCCAGCCGGTCCAGCTCGGCGAACAGCGCCCGCTTGGCCTCAACCGTTTCCGGCCCGTTCTCCTGCACGAACCCGGCCCCTGCGACCGCCTCCGCCAACGTGCCCACCGCACCCACCCGGGCGGCCGAGCCTTCGGGATCATCCACCAGCCCGTGCGCGTGCAGCGCCTGCAGCTCCCCCCGGATCAGCCCCGGTGCCGCGTCCAGCGTCGGGCCGTGCGGGTCGGTCAGCCGGACCGTCCACCCGGCGCGCGCGAACACCACCGCCCACGCCCGGCCGATCAGCCCGGCGCCGACGATGGCCACGGTGCCGGGCTGATCGGCGTCCGGCATCGCTCAGCGCACGCCGAGCAGCTCGACGTCGAACATCAGCGTCGCGTTGGGCGGGATCACGCCCCCGGCCCCGCGTGCGCCGTAGCCGTGGTCGGGCGGGATGATCAGCGTGCGCTTGCCGCCGACGTGCATCGTCGCGACACCGATGTCCCAGCCGGAGATCACCTGCTGCCCATCCAGCACGAAGCTGAACGGCGCGCCGCGGTCGCGCGAGCTGTCGAACTTCTTGCCGGGCTTGCCGTGGTCGTCGAGCCACCCGGTGTAATGGACCGAGACGGTCTGGCCACTCTTGGGCTGCGGCCCGGTGCCGACCACCTCGTCGCGGTATTGCACCCCGGACGGCAGCGTCGTGAAGGATTCGGCGGCGGAGGCGGTCTGGGTCATCAGCAAAGCTCCAAGAAACAACGGGATCAGGCGGCGTGACATGGCTTGCCCTTCGGATGCGGACGGGGCGGCGTAGCACGCCGCGGCAGCCGACGCACGGGGGCACGGCGGCTTGACGAGCCTTGCCGAGCCTCACGCCCGCCCGTAGGACAGCGAGGAGGCAACGGAGGGCGGCACGATGGCCGGATGGCAGTTCTGGATCGACCGCGGCGGCACTTTTACGGACGTGGTGGCGCGCGCGCCGGACGGCGGCCTCAGCACGCTAAAGCTGCTGAGCGAGAACCCCGGCCGCTACCGCGACGCCGCCATCGCAGGGATCAAGGCCGTGCTGGGCGTGGCGCCGGGCCAGGCGATCCCGCCGGGGCTGGTGGATCAAGTGAAGATGGGCACGACCGTCGCCACCAACGCGCTGCTGGAGCGCAAAGGCGAGCGCACCCTGCTGGTGGTGAACCGCGGCTTCGGCGACCTGCTGCGCATCGGCAACCAGGCGCGGCCCAGGCTGTTCGACCTGCACGTGACCCTGCCGACCCTGCTGTACGAGCGCGCCGTCGAGCTGCCCGGCCGCGTCGGCATCGACGGCGGGGAGGTCGAGGCGCTGGACGAGGATGCCGCCCGCGTCGCCTTCGCCGCCGCCCGCGCCGACGGCATCGCCGCCTGCGCCATCGCGCTGATCCATGCGTGGAAGCACCCGGGCATGGAGCGCCGCCTCAAGGCGCTGGCGCAGGAGGCCGGGTTCGCCCAGGTGTCTGCAAGCCACGAGGTCAGCCCGCTGCTGCGCCTGGTGCCGCGCGGCGACACCACGGTGGTCGATGCTTACCTGTCGCCGATCCTGCGCCGCTACGTCGAGCAGGTCGCGGCGGAGCTGCAAGGCGTCCGGCTGTACTTCATGCAGAGCAACGGCGGCCTGGCGCAGGCTGACCGGTTCCAGGGCAAGGACGCCATCCTGTCCGGACCCGCCGGCGGCATCGTGGGTGCTGCGCGCACCGCGGGCATGGCCGGCATCCACCGGATTATCGGCTTCGACATGGGCGGCACCAGCACCGACGTGGCGCTGTATGACGGCGCGTTCGAGCGCGCCTACGAGACGGAAGTTGCCGGCGTGCGGATGCGCGCGCCGATGATGGCGATCAACACCGTCGCCGCCGGCGGTGGTTCCATCCTCCATTTCGACGGCACCCGCATCCGGGTGGGGCCGGACAGCGCCGGGGCCAATCCCGGGCCTGCCTGCTACCGCCGCGGCGGGCCGCTCACGGTGACGGACGCCAACGTGTGCGTGGGCAAGATCCAGCCCCGGCATTTTCCACCGATCTTCGGACCCGGCGGCGACGCGCCCCTTGATGCCGAGACGGTCCAGGCGCAGTTTGCCGCCCTTGCCGATGAGGTGGCCGAAGCGACCGGGCAGCAGCAAGACCCGCGCGTGGTCGCAGAGGGCTTTCTGCGCATAGCCGTCGCCAACATGGCCAACGCGATCAAGCAGGTCAGCGTGCAGAAGGGCCACGACGCCACCCGCTTCGCCCTGCAATGCTTCGGTGGCGCCGGTGGCCAGCACGCCTGCCTCGTCGCCGACGAGCTGGGCATGGAGACGGTGTTCATCCACCCCTACGCCGGCGTGCTGTCGGCCTACGGCATGGGCCTCGCGGACCAGACCGTGCTGCGCGAGCAGGCGGCGGAGCAGCCGCTCACGCCCGAGGCGCTCCCCGCCCTGCACGCCCTGGCCGACCAGCTCGCCGAGGCTGCCCGCGCCGCACTGCTGGAACAGGGCGTCGCCGGCCGGATCGAGACCAAGCACGCGGTCCACCTGCGCTACGCCGGCACCGAGGCCGCGTTGCCGGTGCCCCTGACCGACGTGCTCGGCACCCTCGCCGCGTTCACCGCCGCCCACCGCGCCCGCTTCGGCTTCGCGACCCCGGAGCGGGAGGTGATCGCCGAGGCCGTCGCGGTGGAGGCGACCGCCGCCGGCGAGGCCGTGGACGAACCCCAGCTTGCCGCCCGGGATGGCGGCGACCCCGACCCCATCGACCACGTCCCCATGTGGAGCAGCGGCGCCGAGCACCGCACCCCGGTGTTCGACCGCACGGCCCTGCGCGCCGGCGACCGCCTGCCCGGCCCCGCCTTGGTGCGGGAGGCCAATGCCACCACCGTGGTCGAGCCCGGCTGGACCGCCGAGGTCACGGTGCGCAACCACATGCTGCTGCGCCGCACCGCGCCGCTGCCCAACCGGGCCACAGGAGATGGCGGCAGGCCAGACCCCGTACTGCTGGAACTGTTCAACAACCTGTTCATGAACGTCGCCGAGCAGACCGGCGCCGTGCTGCAGAACACGTCGCAGAGCGTGAACATCAAGGAGCGGCTGGACTTCTCCTGCGCCATCTTCGACACGGACGGCAACCTGGTCGCCAACGCGCCGCACGTCCCCGTGCACCTCGGCGCCATGGGGGAAAGTGTGCGCACCGTGCTGCGCAGCCGCGCCGCGTCCTTGCGGCCCGGCGATGTCGTGGCGCTCAACAACCCGTTCAATGGCGGCACCCACCTGCCGGATGTCACCGTCGTCACCCCGGTGTTCGACGAGGAGGGCCAGGCCATCCGCTTCTTCGTCGGCAGCCGCGGCCACCACGCCGACATCGGCGGCACGACGCCGGGCAGCACCCCGCCCGACAGCCGCACCCTGGAGGATGAGGGCGTCGTCATCGACGACTTCCTGCTGGTGGACGCCGGCACGTTCCGCGAAACCGAGTTCCGCGCCCTGCTGTCCGGCGCGCGCCACCCGGCGCGCAGCCCCGACGTGAACGTCGCCGACATCAAGGCGCAGGTCGCCGCCAACGAGCGCGGCGTGCAGGAGCTGGCCCGCGTCGTGCATCAGTATGGCTGGGACACCGTGCAGGGCTACATGCGTCACGTGATGGACAATGCGGAGGAGGGCGTGCGCCGGGCCATCGCCCGCATTGCGCCCTCGGTTGGGGACGGCGTGTTCGACTACCGGATGGACGACGGCGCGCCCTTGCGCGTGGCAGTCACGCTGGACGCCAAGGCGCGCACGGCGACGGTCGATTTCACTGGCACGGGTCCGCAGAGTGCGGGCAACTTCAACGCCCCCCCGGCCGTCGTCCGCGCCGTGGTGCTGTATGTGTTCCGCTGCCTGGTGGGCGAGGACATCCCCCTCAACGACGGCTGCCTGAAGCCGATCCGCATCGTGCTGCCGCCCGGCACCTTCCTGTCCCCCGAACCCGGCGCCGCCGTGGTCGCGGGCAACACGGAGGTCAGCCAGGCCGCCTGCAACGCCCTGTTCGGCGCGCTCGGCACCCTCGCTTGCAGCCAGGCCACCATGAACAACGTGCTGTTCGGCGATGCCACCCGGCAGTATTACGAGACCATCTGCGGCGGCATGGGCGCCAGCCCCGACCGGCCCGGCGCGTCCGCCATCCAGACCCACATGACCAACACCCGCATGACCGACCCGGAGGTGCTGGAGCTGCGCTACCCCGTGCGGCTGGAAACGTTTGCCATCCGCCGCGGCTCCGGCGGCGCTGGCGCGCAACGGGGTGGCGAGGGCAGCGTCCGGCGCATCCGGTTCCTGGAACCGATGACGGCCGTCGTCGTCGCGTCCCGCCGCACCGTGCCGCCGTTCGGGTTAGCGGGCGGCGCGCCCGGGGCTGCGGGCCGGCAATGGGTCGAACGCGCCGACGGCTCGCGGCATGAGATGACCGGCACCGACCAGGCCGAATTGCGCCCCGGCGACGCCTTCGTCATCGAGACGCCGGGCGGCGGCGGCTACGGCGCGCCCGCGTGACGACTTCTGCATGACCCTGGCGCTCGTCGCCCAGTCGCTGGTCAGCGGGCTGCTGATGGGGCTGATCTACGCGCTGGTGGCGGCCGGGCTGTCGCTGATCTTCGGGCTGATGGACGTGGTGAACTTCGCGCATGGGGAGCTGCTGATGCTCGCCATGTATGCGGCCGTGGTCATCTTCGGGCTTGCGGGCCTTGATCCCGTGCTGCAGTTGCCGCTGGTCTGCGCGCTGATGTTTGGCCTCGGCGTGCTGATCTACCGCGGCATTATCGCGCGCGCGCTCAGCGTGCAGTTCAACCGCGGCATGGTGCAGATCTTCGCGACCTTCGGCCTCGCGATCTTCATCCGCGGCGCGGCGCAGTTCGCCTTCGGCGGCGATTTCCGCTCGCTGTCCGGCACCTGGCTCAGCAACCGCACCGCGAGCTTCGCCGGCATCTACGTGCCATTGCCGCAGCTGGCCGCGAGCGCCGTCTGCCTGCTGGCCTTCACCGGGCTGCTGCTGGTCGGCCGCACCGAGTTCGGCCGGGCGCTGGAGGCGACGCGGGAGGACCGGGACGCCGTGGCGCTGATCGGCATCGACCGCGACCGCATCTTCGCCATCGGCTGGGGCCTGGGGGCGGCCACGGTTGGCGTCGCCGGCGCCATGCTGATCGCCTTCTACTACGTGTCGCCCTCCGTCGGCGCGAACTTCGCGGTGATCGCCTACGTGACGGTGGCGCTGGGCGGCTTCGGCTCCATCCTCGGCGCGCTGGTGGCCGGAATCGTCATCGGCGAGGTGGAGGCGCTGACCGCCCTCGTGCTCGAACCCTCGCTGAAGCAGGTTGGCATGTTCGCCGTCTATCTCCTGGTGCTGATGGTCCGGCCGCGCGGCCTGTTCGGGAAGATTTGATGGACGGACCCATGCCTGCGGCGCCAGCCGACAACGCCATCCTGCACCGGCGTCGCCAGGAGCTGTGGCTGGGCGCCGCGGTCCTGCTGGCGCTCGCCGTGCTGCCGCTGCCGATCCGCGACGTTTACACGCAGAACCTCCTCATCATCACCATCCTGTTCGCCGGGCTGAGCCAGGCCTGGAACATCCTGGGCGGCTATTGCGGGCAGATCTCGCTGGGCCACGCGCTGTATCTCGGCATCGGCGCCTACGTCTCGACGCTGCTGTTCGTGCAAGGGGGCGTGCCGCCGACGCTCGGCATGTTCGCGGGCGGGCTGGCCGCCGGGCTGTGTGCGCTCCTGGTCGGCTGGCCGTGCTTCCGGCTGAGCGGGCATTACTACGCCATCGCCACCGTCGTGGTCGGCGAGATCGGCTACCTGCTGTTCCTCAACTGGGACTTCGTGGGCGCCGCCACCGGCGTGTTCGTGCCGTTCGGTGGCGAGAGCTTGGTCAACCTGCAGTTCCGCACCAGCAAGCTGCCGTTCCACTACGTCGCCCTGGCCTTCGCCGCCGCCACCTGGATCGTGGCCTGGGTCATCGAGGGCAGCCGCTGGGGCTTCTCCTGGCGCGCGATGCGGGACGACGTGGTGGCGGCGCGCTCGCTTGCGGTGCGGGTGTTCCCGTCCAAGATGGCGGCGGCGGCGATCAGCGGCTTCTTCACCGGCGTGGGCGGCGCGATCTATGCGCAGTACGTCGGCTACATCGACCCGGACAGCGTGCTGGCCGGGCAGCTCAGCATCCTGATCGCGCTGCCGGCGGTGCTGGGGGGCGTCGGCACGCTGTGGGGGCCGCTGCTGGGCGCTGCGGTGCTGATCCCGGTGAGCGAGCTGTCCCGCAGCTACCTGGGCGGCGGCGGGCAAGGCGTTGACCTGATGATCTACGGCGGCCTGATCGTCGCGGTGTCGCTGGCGCGCCCGGCCGGTCTGGTCAGCCTGCTGGGCGTGCGCCGGGCGCCGCTGGCGTAGCCAACCCGGCAAGCAGAAGCTCGATCGCGGCGGCCGCCTCCGCATCGCCGGCACGCATCGTGGGATCACGCAGGAAGTGCGGGTGATGGAACGGCAGCGTCGCGTTCAGCACCGCCCCGGCGGCAACCTGCGCGTCGCGCTCGGCGAACGCCCCGCCGTCGATCCCAGCCCGGATGATGCCGGCGATCTGCGCCCGCAGCTCGGCCACGTGGCGCTCGACCACCTCGCGCGCTTCCCCGGACATCAGGTGGTAGGTCGCGAACATCTCCGGGTCGTCCAGCACCTTGCGCCGCTTGGCGTGGATCAGCGCCCAAAGCCAGGCGGCCAGCCGGTCCGGCGGCTCGGCGTCTGACGCGGCGACCGCGGCCAGGGGCGTCAGCACCCGATGCAGCCAACGCTCCACCACGGCGTCGCGCAGCGCCGCCTTGCTCGCGAAATGCCGATACACGTTCGCATGGCTCATGCCGAGCGAGCGCGCGACATCGACGACGCCCATCTTCGCCGGGCCAAGGCGGTGCAGCAGCGCGTCCGCGGCATCGAGGATGCGGTCGCGGGTCGTGCTGCTGCTGTTCATGCCCCCTAGGATGCGGCGCGGGGCCGCTCGCTGTCCAGGTGCGCCATCTGCGCGGCAGGGTAGCGGTCGCCGGCCGCGGCGTCCGCGGGGATGGCCGCCTCGATGCGCCCCAGGTCCTCCTGCGTCAGATGCAGGTCGAGCGCCGCCAGGCTTTCGGCCAGCCGCTCTGGCTTGCGCGCGCCGACCAGGGGGATGATGTCCTCGCCCCGGGACAGCACCCAGGCGATGGCGAGCTGGGCCGGGGTCGCGCCGTGGTCCGCGGCGATCCGGGCGAGCGCGTCGGCGAGGACCAGGTTCTTCGCCAGGTTCTCGCCCTGGAACCGCGGGCTGAAGGCGGCGCGGAAATCCCGCGCGTCGCGCTGCTCGCCCGGCTTGAACCCGCCCGTGAGCAGCCCCTTGGACAGCACGCCGTAGGCCGTGACGGCGATGCCGAGTTCGCGCACCGTCGGCAGGACCTCCGCTTCCAGGCTGCGGGTCAGCAGGGAGTACTCGATCTGCAGGGCGGCGATGGGGTGCACCGCGTGGGCGCGCCGGATGGTGTCGGACCCGGCCTCCGACAGGCCGATGTGGCGGACATGCCCGGCTTGGACCAGCTCGGCAATGGCGCCCACGGTGTCCTCGATCGGCACGGCGGGATCGACGCGGGCGGGCATGTAGAGGTCAACGTGGTCGGTGCCAAGGCGGCGCAACGTGTAGGACAGGAAGGTCTTGACCGACGCGGGCCGGCCGTCGAAGCCGATGAACGCGCCCCCGGGATCGCGCAGCGCGCCGAACTTCACGGCGACGAAGGCCCGGTCCCGCCGATGGGCGAGCGCGTCGCGCAGCAGCATCTCGTTGTGGCCCATGCCGTAGAAATCGCCGGTGTCGAACAGCGTGACCCCGGCGTCCAGGGCGGCGTGGATGGTGGCGATGCTCGCATTGGCATCGGCCGGACCGTAGAAGTCCGACATGCCCATGCAGCCGAGGCCGATGGCCGAGACGGCGGGGCCGCCCTGTCCGAGGATACGGGTCAGCATGAGTGCACTCCTGATGATTGACTAAGCCGAAGTTGGGACGGTTTATGACGGATGACAAGTTATGTCATTTGTCATTCTCGGTTCTGTGATGCGAGCGGGCCGTTGCGGCGGGCCGTGGCGGGTGATTGATCCCGCGCGTCGGTTGCGTCATACTGCGGCGTCCAAACCATCCCCCGCGGGAGAGTGCTGGCCCACCCAGCCGCCGAAGGCGCAACCGGCCCCCGGAAACGCTCAGGCCCCAAGGACCGCGGGGACTTAGGACCTCTGGAAAGCCGGCGGCCGTCCATGTGGCCTCCGCACCGACGGAGTAACGGCGCCCGGGAGAGCGCCCGAATCTCTCAGGTTCCCGGACAGAGGGGGGTCGCACCCGTTGGCAGCCGCCAGCGGGCGACCCTGCGTCCGGAGTTGCCCATGGCCCAACCCGTCCTGAACATCGAAGCCGATCCGCCGGACGCGCTGCGCACCACGCCGCTCGACGCGCTGCACCGCAGCCTGGGCGGGCGCATGGTGCCGTTCGCCGGCTACTCGCTGCCGGTGCAATACGGCCCGGGCGTGCTGGCCGAGCACATGCACACCCGGACCAGCGCCAGCCTGTTCGACGTGTCGCACATGGGCCAGTTCACCTTGAGCGGCGACGGCGCTGCGGCGGCGCTGGAGCGTTTGGCGCCGGGCGAGTTCCAGGCGCTCAAGCCCGGCCGCCAGCGATACACGCTGCTGCTGAACGACATCGGCGGCATCTTGGACGACCTGATGGTCGCGAACTACGGCGACCGCCTGATGATCGTCGTGAATGCCAGCCGCAAGGAGGCGGACGCGCACCACATCGCGCAGGGCCTGCCGCCTGGCCTCAGCTTCGACCAGCACCCGGACCGCGCGCTGCTGGCGCTGCAAGGCCCGGCGTCGGCCAGCGTCATGGAGCGCCTCTGCCCCGCGGCGGCGGGGCTGCCCTTCATGGGCGTCGCCGAGGCGCCGGTCGGCGGCCTCCCCGCCTGGATCAGTCGCTCCGGCTACACCGGGGAGGACGGGTTCGAGATTTCGGTCGCGGCGGCCGATGCGGAGGCGCTGGCCACCCGGCTCCTTGCCGAACCCGGCGTGCTGCCGGCCGGTCTGGGGGCGCGCGACAGCCTGCGGCTGGAGGCCGGGCTGTGCTTATACGGCACCGACATGGACGAGCTGACGACGCCCATCGAGGCCAACCTCGCCTGGACCATCGGCAAACGCCGCCGGGCGGAGGGCGGGTTCGCCGGCGCCACCGTGGTGCTGGACCAGCTGAGCAACGGCCCGCACCGGCTGCGCGTCGGGCTGCGGCCCACCGGCAAGACGCCGGCGCGGGCTTTGACCCCCATCGTGAGCACGGACGGCACGTCCGCCGGCGGCGTCACCTCGGGCGGCTTCTCCCCCACGCTCGGCACGCCCATCGCCATGGGCTACGTGCGCCGGGACGTGTCGGCGCCGGGCACCGAGCTGCAGCTGCTGGTGCGCGACCAGATCCTGCCGGCCCAGGTCGTCCCCCTGCCCTTCGTCCCGCACCGCTACGTCGCCTGAGCCGGAGCATCGCCCCTATGACCGAGACCCGCTACACCAAAGACCACGAATGGGTCCGCCTGGACGGCGCCGTCGCCACCGTGGGCGTGACCGATCACGCGCAGGAGGCGCTGGGCGACGTCGTGTTCGTCGAGCTGCCCCAGCCCGGCCGCGAGGTGGCGGACGGCGAGGCCTGCGCCGTGGTCGAGAGCGTCAAGGCGGCGTCCGACGTGTACGCCCCGCTCGCCGGCCGCGTGACCGAGACCAACGAGGCCGTCGTGGACGACCCGGCGCTCGTCAACCGCGCCGCCCACGGCGACGGCTGGTTCTTCCGCATGGAGCTGTCGGACCCTGCAAGCTTCGCCGCCCTGATGGACGAGGCCGCCTACAAGGCCCTGGTGGACAGCCTGTGATGGACGGACACTTCGACCCGCTTGCTGAACTCGGGGTTCTGGAGGGCGCGGACGGCTTCGTCGCCCGCCACGTCGCGCCCAACGAAGCCGAAATCGCCGCCATGCTGCAGGAGGTCGGCGCGGCGTCGCTCGACGACCTTGCGGCCAAGGCCGTGCCCGCCGCGATCCGCGCGCCCAACGCCATGGACCTGCCGCCCGCCATCGACGAGGCTGCGGCGTTGGCCGAACTGCGCGGCCTCGCCGGGCAGAACGAGTGCCGGCGGTCGCTGATCGGCCAGGGGTACTACGGCACCCATGTGCCCCCGGTGATTGGGCGCAACGTGCTGGAGAACCCCGGCTGGTACACCGCCTACACGCCCTACCAGGCGGAGATCGCCCAAGGGCGGCTTGAGGCGCTGCTGAACTTCCAGACGATGGTGTGCGACCTCACGGCCATGCCGATCGCCAACGCCTCCCTGCTGGACGAGGCGACGGCGGCGGCGGAGGCGGTGACGATGGCGCGCGGGGTGAGCCGGGCCAAGTCGGACGTATTCGTTGTCTGCACGGACCTGCACCCGCAGACCCGCGCCGTGCTGGCCACCCGCGCGGCGCCGCTCGGCATCCGGCTGGTGGACATGGCGCCGGGCGACGCGGCGGGCATCGGCGCCGCAGGCCCCTTCGCCGTCGTGCTGCAATACCCTGGCACCACCGGCGCCCTCCGCGACCTCCGTGCCGAGATCGACGCCGCGCACGACGCGGGCGCGCTTGCCATCGTCTGCGCGGACCTGCTCTCCCTGATGCTGCTGACGCCGCCGGGCGAGATGGGCGCCGATGTCGTCGTCGGCTCGGCCCAGCGTTTCGGCGTGCCGATGGGCTTCGGCGGCCCGCATGCCGGCTTCTTCGCGACCCGCGATACCTTCAAGCGCCAAATGCCCGGCCGCCTGGTCGGGCTGAGCCAGGACGCCGCCGGCAACCCGGCTCTCCGCCTCGCCCTGCAGACGCGCGAGCAGCATATCCGGCGGGAAAAGGCCACCAGCAACATCTGCACCGCCCAGGTCCTGCTGGCGGTCATGGCCGGGATGTATGCGG
>CAXSHI010000062.1:0-22083 GCA_964236755.1 uncultured Acetobacteraceae bacterium | reverse complement strand
TTGCCGTCGATGCTGATGGTGCATTGCGCGTCGCCCTGGTAGGCGTCCTCCGACAAACTCACCGTCAGGGTGTCCGTCGCCGGCAGCGGGGCGGCGGACGCAGGCGGCGGCCCGGCCGGGTCCGGCGAGCCGCCCGATGAGAGATCCGGCTTCGAGGCATAGGCGCGGACGTAGTTGACCTGCATCCGGCTGGTCTCGCCGGCATGGGGCGCGCCGACCCAGGAGCCTGAGGTGCCGGTCAGGGTGTTGAGCAGCAGGTACATCGGCTTGTTCATGTCGGCCGGCGTGGCCTCCTGTGCCATCTGCTTGCCGTCGAAGTACCAGGTGATCTTGTCCGGCTCCCAATCGACGCCGTAGGCGTGGAACGCCTGGGTGGGGTCGGGAATGGTGGACCAGTGCGGGTTGGTGCCGCCGCTGGAATGGGCGGTCATCACCAGCGTGGTCGGGCTGTTGCCGAGCACCTCGGCCGCGTCGAGTTCGGGCGGCCAGGAGCCATCGGTCGGCAGCAGCCAGAAAGCGGACTCGACCCCTGCGCCGGCTGCGAGCTTCGCGTTCATCTCGAAGTAGCCGTAGGTCTGCGAGAAGGATCGATACGTCGTGAGTTCCCCGGCGAGGAACGGCGCGTTGCCCACGGCGGCGCTGACGTCGGCCGGCGTCGGCTTGATTGCCATCGAGAGCACGCCGTTGCTGACGGAATAGACGTTGGCATCAGGCGCCGACGTGGGACCCCACAACGGGTTGACCTCCCACGAGGTCAGGGTGGGATCTGTCGATCCGTTGGGATTGTACCAGATCGACGGCGCCCAGGTGCCGGCGGCGCCGTTGTCCAGGGACAGCGTGTTGAACTCGTCGTCGAAGGTCGGCTTGGCGCTTGCCGGGGCGG
This sequence comes from uncultured Acetobacteraceae bacterium, assembly GCA_964236755.1. Classification (GTDB taxonomy): domain Bacteria; phylum Pseudomonadota; class Alphaproteobacteria; order Acetobacterales; family Acetobacteraceae; genus CAHJXG01. The sequence continues at coordinate 21,200 of CAXSHI010000062.1, read as the reverse complement.
AGGTCGCGGCCATCATGGGTCTCCTTCAATCGACTGAAACGGCCCGGCGAGATATAGTGCTCGCAAAATCGAACACGCAATGCTGACAGGGTTCTGCTTGCCGCTGCTTAGCAAGCGAAAACAAAACTTCACCGACCGCCGCTTTCGTTGACATGGCCGCGACGAGGCGACGCCCTCAAAGGCTCGGCTTGCGATGGCGGCAGCGGTTGCCGTTCGGCGCCGCGGCGGCTTTGGAGTATCGGAACGGCCCCGTTCACCCAATGATCCCGGCCTGACAGTCTATTGCGATATCGAAATAAATGTGGTTTGATCCTTTTGCAGCAGCCTCGTCCGGCGTGATGACGACGAGCTTTGGAACCGTCCCCAATGCCAAAACCCCGTGTCACACGATCTGGTTCACGCCATGGCCTACGTTGATCGCAGCCTCGCCGCCGCGCCGGCCAGACATGCGGCCCCGCCCTACCATGAGCTGTCGGTGCCCGCTGCGATCCTCCATGCCCTCGCATGGCAGGCCATCGGCATCCTCGGCCTGATCTGCCATGTCGTTCTCGTGAAAGAGATCCATCCTGGGTGCGTCGTGCTTTGTATGGCCGGGCTGATGTGGCTCGCCCGTGTCAAGCCGTTGCCGGCGTTCATCGTCTTCCTGCAAATCGTGCTTTACCAGAACGTGCTGGTCTCGATCTTCAGCCCCGGCATGAGCCACGACAGCTACGTCGCCCTTTCGGGAACATCGTTCATCGGCGCGGTGGCTGTTGCCGTGTCGTTCTCCGTGGACCTTCTTCGCTCGAACGATGGCCGGGTCAGGCGCCTGAGCCAATACGCCCTCGTCGCGATTGCGGTCGCCGCAGCCTACATGGCAATCGGCGCCGTCGCCCAAGGCCCGGTCGGCGCCATCATCTCGTTCCGGTCAGTCTCGGCCATGCTGTTCAGCCTGCTGATCGGGCTGCGGCTGGGCGCGTCGTGGGGATACCGCACGGCCGCCATCTGCTTCCTGCTCGCCGTGTTCACGGGCCTGATCATGACGACCCTTGAGATCGCAGATCCGGCTTGGTACTTGGACCTGGTCAACGCGACGGATTTCTTCAACCTCAAGAGCGATGGATTGAGGGCTGAAGCTCACTACTTCGACGTGCATTCCGTCATCGACTCGCAGACCAGCGCCTGGTTCAACTCCCCCCTGCTTTCAGGAGAAGGCAGCTTCCGCTTCGGCGGCCCCAACATGCACAGCATCAGCTACGCCTACGTGCTCGCCGTCTCCGAACTGGTGCTGATGAGCCTCGGCCGGTTCGAGCTGCTGCCCATCCTGCTGGCATTCAGCTTCAGCGCCGGGATCAAGGGGCCGACCGTGCTGGTCGCGATCACCGCCGCCCTGTACGCCCTGTGGCATCTCACGCGAAGCAGGCAACTGCTCATCGCCGCCACTCTGGGCTTCTCGGCCTTTTACGTCATCTACGGCGTCCGGACCGGCATCGAGATCGGCGATTTCCATTCGCTGGGCTTCATGGGGGGCGTGTATGGGTTCCTGGCCAACCCGTTGGGCCACGGGCTGGGGGCTGGCGGCAACCTAGGCACGAGTGTTTCCACGGCGTACTGGCAGAAGATGCAGGCCGCCGGCGCCGCCGATGTCGGGTTGGAAAGCGCGGTCGGCGTCATGCTCTACCAGATGGGCATCGGATGCGTTGCGGTGTTCGCCGCCCTGATCCGGCTGCTGCAGAAAGCGCCGTTCGGGACGGCGCCCCTGGCCGGGGCGGCGCCGACCGACCTGATGTTCATCGGGCTTTGGATCGGCTTGGTGAACGGCGTGTTCCAGGAGGAAGCCTACTCGCCCTACGCCGTCGGCCTCCTGGTCCTGTTCTGCGGCATCCTCGCCGCCAACGGGCGGCGCCGGGCGGTCTTCAGCGACCGATTGGCCTGACGTGACCCGGGCCGGCGCCGCGCGAGTCCGCCATGCGCCCGCGAAGGAGTGCCATGACCCGGCTTTTGACCGCAAGCCTCCTCGCCCTGTTCATGGTCTTGCCGTCCTGGGCCGTGCCATCCTGGGCGGCGCCGCCCGGGCCATCGTCCGAAAGCCTGCAATCCTGCGCCCGCGCTGTCAACGCGGCGCACACGCCCGGGTCGCGCGACGCGGCCCTGTCGAGGGGCGTCAACATGACGACCCTGTTCGACCCGGCGCCGGCCGCACAGGACGCGGCCGACATCCGCACCCTCAAGGCGGCCGGCATCCGCCACATCCGCATCCCGTTCGACCCGGCGTGGGTGCTGTCCTGGCCGGCAGGCGGCACTGCCGACGGGAAGCTGCGCCGCTTGGACAGCTTCGTCTGCGCGGCGCTGCGCCAGGGCATCGCGGTGATCCTGGACAACCACGGCGGCGACCTGCACCCCACGGATGCCTCCACCGAGGCCGCATTGCCACGGCTCGGCGCGGCATGGGACAGGATGGCCGCCCGCTACGCCGTCTTCACCCCGGACCTGATGGTCTTCGAGGCGCTGAACGAGCCGGCCTTCACCGACGGCAAGCGGTGGGAGCCGTGGCAGCGCGAGCTTCTCGCCCACATCCGGGCCGCGGCCCCCCGCCATACGGTCCTGCTCACGGCCTCGCCCGACGACACGCCATGGGCCTTGTCGGCGTTGACGCCGCTGCCGGACGACGACGTCGCCTACGTGTTCCACTTTTACAGCCCGGGGCTTTTCACCACCCAGGGGGCGGATTGGGTGGAGCCAAGCCTTGAGTCGGTGCGCGGCCTCGAATACCCGGCCGAGCCGGGCAACGTCGAGGCGGTCGCCGCCCGGGCGGCACCGTCACGCCGCGGGGACCTCGCGAACTATGGCAAGGATTATGCCGACACCCGCGCGCTGCAAACCGAGATCGACGTGGCCGCCCGTTGGGCGCAGGCGCACCAGGTCCGGCTGATGGTGACTGAGTTCGGCGTGTTCAACGGCGCCGTCCCGCCAGCCTCCCGCGCGGCGTGGCTCCGCGACGTGCGGACGGCGCTGGAGCGACGGTCAATCGGCTGGACGGTGTGGGAGTACCAGGGCGGGTTCGGCATCGCCTCCGATCTGCAAGGCCCTTGCGAGCGGGCGTCGGCCAGGGATGCACTCGGCCTCTGCCCATCCGAACGGGCGCCATAGGCCCGATGCGGGCAGCGGGGCGGCTCGCGTCAGCGCCAGAAAATCGGGCGGCCCGGCCAACGTGGAGTGCTGAATGCTGGCTGCATCGGCCGCCGGAACCAAGCCGGCTGCTCCGTCCCGTCGCCCGAACGGACGGCATCCACTCCCGCAGCCATCGCGTGCGCCCGGCCGTTGGTCGCCCTATGGATCATGCGGCCCAGGCCAAGGAGCGTCCACGGCACGACGAACAGCAAAAACACGGCGCAACCGAGAACCAGCAGCATGGCAGTCTCCTTCTACCCCCATAGGGCATGGCTTGCTGCAGAGCTATGGCGCTTGCCTGGTTTGCAAAGGCTTGAGGCCAGCCATTCCGTGCGATCACCCCTGTCGCCAGCGCCCGGCCGCCCCCCTATATCGGTTTCCATGCCGATTTTGCTCCTGCTGTTCATCCTGACGTCCGTCGCCGCGACCGCGTTCGACCTGGTGCTGCGCGCGCGCCAGGCCGCCCATGTGGCGCGACACCGCGGCGCCGTGCCGCCGGGCTTCGCCGACGCGGTCAGCCTGGCGGAGCACCAGCGGGCGGCCGACTACGAGCGGGCGCGGCTGCGTCTGGGCGCGGCTGCGTCGCTGTTCGGCCTGGCGGTGGCGCTGGGCTGGGCCGTCTTCGGCTACGACGCGCTGTATGCCGTCGTCGAGCAATGGGTGCCGCGCGGCCTCACCCGCAGCGTGCTGTTCCTGGTTGCGGCCGGCGCGGTCTCCTCCGTGCTGGGCCTGCCGTTCGCCCTGCTGCGCACCTTCGGGGTGGAGCAGCGGTTCGGCTTCAACCGCACCCGGCCCGGCGCCTTCGCGCTCGACAAACTTAAGGGCGCCGCGCTGTCCCTCGGCCTCGGCGTGCCGCTGCTCTACGGCCTCCTGTGGCTGATGCGTCAGCCGGGTCCTTGGTGGGTCTGGGCGTGGCTGGGCGTCGTCCTGCTCATGCTGGCGATGATGGACGCCTTTCCGCGCTGGATCGCGCCGCTGTTCAACCGCTTCACTCCGCTCGACGGCCCGCTGCGCGACCGGATCGAGGGCCTGCTGCGCCGTTGCGGCTTCGAGGCGTCCGGCCTGTTCGTCATGGACGCCTCCCGCCGCTCCGCCCACGGCAACGCCTACTTCTCCGGCCTGGGCCGGGCCAAGCGCATCGTGCTGTTCGACACGCTGATCGCCTCCAACAGCGAGGCGGAGCTGGAGGCGGTGCTGGCCCACGAACTCGGCCACTTCAAGCTGAACCACATCCTGATCGGCCTGCTGCAGACGGCGGCGCTGCTGTTCCTGGGGTTCTTCGCCATCGGCTGGCTCTGCCGCCAGCCTTGGCTGCTGCCCTCCTTCGGCATCGCGCATGGGGACGATGCCCTGGCCTTGGTGGTGGGCATGCTGGTCATCCAGGTCGCCGGGCCGATCCTGGGCGTCGCGGGCAACTGGCTCAGCCGGCGCCATGAGTACCAGGCCGACGACTTCGCCCGCCGCATGGTGGGGGCGGAGCCGATGATGTCGGCGCTGGTCCGGCTGTCGCGCGACAACGCCAGCACGCTCACGACCGATCCGCTTTACGCCCTGGTCAATTTCAGCCATCCGCCGGTGCCGCTTCGGGTGCAGCGGCTGCGGGACGCCTGAGGCTCGGCTCAGATCCCCGGCCGGGTCTGGCCGCGCATCGGGCGGAACCCCTGCAGGGCATCCGCGCCGGGTCCCGCCTGGGTCGGCGGCGACGGGGCCGCGCCGTCTGGAACGGGGGCGGCGGGCGTCACGGGGTTGGCGGCGGCGGGGGCTTCCGGCTCGGGCACTGCCTCCGGCACGCCCACCGGCGCCTCGACGTCCTCGGGCGGCGGCGCAGCCTGTCGCCTGGGTTCCGGCAACGGGTAGAGCGGAACCGGGCCGGGCGGCTGGGCGGCATAGGGCGGCTGGATCACATAGGGCGGCGGCAGATAAAGCGGTGTCGGGTAAGGTGGGTAGGAGGGCGTCACGCAGCCGGCGAGCGGCGCCACAGCGCCGGCAAGCATCAGCCAACGGACCCTGCGCCGGCCCTGCTTCGCGCCATGCATCCCCAAGCCGGCGCCGAAGCTCTGCAATGCCCTCATCTTGCCATGTCCCCGCCACCTCAAGCCATTACGCCTCCACAGGCCGCATCCCACCCGCTTTGGCAGGTTGCTCGATTGATCGTGCCGCACGGGCGCCTTACGACCTGCGCATGCCGCGCTGGAGCACCCGCCAGTATTCCACCGGGAACAACCGCTGGATCAGCGCGATCCGCTGCGCGTCGCGGCCGACCAGGACGCGCTTCTCTCGCCGCTCGATGCCGCGGACGATGCGCTCGGCCGCGTCCCGTGGATCGAGGCGGAGGAACCTGGCCCACGTCTTGGCGTGCGCCTCGGTTTCGGCGTTGCTCAGTCCGGTGCGCCGGGCATTGGCCGCGATGGCGGTGCGCACGCCGCCCGGGTGCACCACCGTGACGCCGACGGACGAGCCGTCCAGCTCGTGCCGCAGCGCCTCGGAAAAGCCGCGGACGGCGAATTTGCTGGCGGCGTAGGCGGTCTGCCCCGGGGGCGCGATGATGCCGAACACGCTTGACAGGTTGACCAGCTGCGCCGCCGGTGCGCGCCGCAGCAGGGGCAGGAAAGCGCGGGTCAGGCGCACGACGCCGCCGAAGTTGATCGAGACCAGCCAGTCGAAGTCCTCGGGCGAGACCTGCTCGAACCGGCCGCCCAGGGCGACGCCCGCGTTGTTCACCAGCACGCTGACCCGGCCGTGCTCGGCCAGCACCGCGTCCGGGAGCGCCGCCACGGCGTCGTTGTCGGCCACGTCCAGACGATGCTCGCTCACGGCGACGCCCGCCCGGCGCGCCCGGGCCGCCACGTCCCGAAGCCCGGCCGCCTCCACGTCGGCCAGCGCGAGGGCGCAGCCGCGGGCGGCCAATACCTCCGCCAGCGCCGCGCCGATGCCGCTCGCCGCCCCGGTGACGACGGCCACCCCGCCCTGCAACGTCATCATCGTCGGCCGCCCCCTTCGACCCGCATCAGGCGCCTGGGGCTGCAACCGCGCCGGCTGCTCTCGCCGTCGCCGTGATGGCGGGGTATGTTGGCCGCCGGGCCACGGGGCATGGTGATGCGCGTGGCCGAACCATGAAGGAAGCTGCCATGGCGTTGCTCGTCCTGACGTTGGTTGGACCGGATCGGCCGGGGCTGGTGAGCAGCCTGTCGAAGGCGTTGGCCAGCTGCGGCGGAAGCTGGCTGGAAAGCGAGATGGCCCGGCTGGCCGGGCAGTTCGCGGGCATCCTGCTGGTCAGCGTCCCCGACGCGCAGGTCGATGCCCTCACGACCGAACTGCAGGAGCTTGAGGAGGGCCATTTTCGCCTTACGGTGCAGCGGGCAGATCCTGAAGCAACGCCGCAGGGCCATACGACGTTCCAACTGGACCTCATCGGCCATGACCGGCCCGGCATCATCCGCGACATCGCCCGGGTGCTCGCCGAGCGCCAGGTCAACATCGAGGAACTGACCACCAAGGTCACGAGCGGCGCCTTCTCTGCGGAGCAGATGTTCCAGGCCGTGGCCCGGCTCCGCGTGCCCGACGGCGTCGAGGCGGCCGAGCTGCGGGAGATCCTGGAGCGCCTGAGCGACGAGATGATGGTCAGCATCGCGGTCTCGGACGCAAATGCGGCCATGGGCGCAGGCGGCCTGCCTTGAGCAGCACGGGGATGAGGCGCGTGCGTCTTGCCGGCCTGGCCGTGGCCGCGGCCTTGCTGCCGGCCGTCCTGCCCGGCTGGGCGGCCGAGCGGGACGCGCCGGTCGGCCGCTGGCTGACGCAGGACAAGGAGGCGGTGATCGCCATCGAACCCTGCGGCGGCGCGCTGTGCGGGCGCATCGTCGGCGTCACCCTCGACCACCCCGACGACCCTTTCCCGACCGACAACGAGGGCCACAGCCAGTGCGGCCTCACGATCATCCGCGGCGGCGTGCCGGACGGGGATCAGAGCTGGGCCGTCAGGATCACCGATCCACGCAACGGCAGGCTCTACCGCGCGCGCATGCGGCTCGATGAGCAGAACCGCCTGCGCGTGCGCGGCTACATCGGCGTTCCCCTGCTGGGGCGCACGGAGGTCTGGACGCCGTTCCACGCCGCCATCGGCGAGAACTGCCGGCTGCCGGCCCTGTAGCGCCCGGCGTTTCTGTCCAGGGAGGCTTTACACGCCGGTCATTGCGGAGCGCCCGTCGTCGGCCTGCATGACGTGCCCCCGCCAGACCACGCGGGCACCGAGGTAGCTGGCGACGACCTGGCTGACCGAAAGGGCGTCGCGGAGCGGCAGCAGCCAGAACGGCACGGCGATGGCCGGCCGCCACCCCTGCCGCAGCCATCGGCTGATCGAGGACGCCGCGAGCGCCCGGACCGCCCAAGCCGCGCCGAACAGGCCCACGGACCAAGCCTCCCCCTGGGCCAGCACGCAGGCGCAGGCGCCCCAGAACAGCGGGTATTGCAGCACGGAGGTGGTGAACAGCGCCGGCTCCAGCGCCCGGATGGTGCGCGCCCAGCGCATCTCATGCTGCCAGAGCGCCCGCAGCGACGCCTCCGGCACCGCCGTCATCGGCACCGTGCCGGCCAGCCCCACCTGCAGGCCGAGCTGCCGGACCCGCTGCGCCAGCACGTTGTCGTCGGCCAGGTGCCGGACGAGCGATTGCAGCCCGCCGACCCGAGCCAGGGTGCCGCGCCGCAGCGCCATGGTGGTGCCCAGGCAGTCCTCGCGGCCCAGCGCGCGGGACAGCAGCGCGCCGGGCAGGAACAGGTGGCTGATGCCGGTGGCGCCGAGCCGGGCCGCGGGGCCGGCCGCCGTCGGCAGGCCGACGCACAGCGAGGTCACAAGGCCGGTTCTCGGCTGCTCCAGCCGGGCGACGATCCGGTCGAGGTAGTCCGGCGGCACGTGCAGATCGCTGTCGGAGAACACGAGCACGTCGTGCCGCGCCTCCGGCATCATGTTGATGAGGTTGCTCACCTTGCGGTTCAGCCCGTGCAGCGTCGCGTTGACCGTCACCGCGATGTCGCAGGCGGGAAAGCGCCGCCGGACCCGCTGCACGGCCAGCAGCGCCGGGTCGTCCTCGTCCTGGACGCCGAACACGACCTGGAACGCCGGGTAATCCTGGCGGCAGATCGAGGCGAGCGCCGCCTCCAGCAGCGGCTCCTCGCCGCAGAGCGGCTTCATCACCGTGACCGCCGGGCGCCGCCGGGTGGGGCGCGGCGCCGCGGCGGCGAAGCGCCGCACCGCGACGGCGCCGGCCGCCACGACGACCAGCCCGGCCGCGGTCAGCAGCACCGCCAGCCAGGTGAGCAGGGTCAGGATGGCCGCCAGGCCGTCGGCCAGGGTGCCGGTCAACGGACGGCCAGCCGCCAGAGCGCGAGGCCCACCAGGCCCACCAGGATCTCGCGCATCCGCTTGACGAGCGACAAGGCCAGCGCCGGCCCGACCGGCAGGCCGAGGGCCGCAGCGGCCAGCGCGAAGCCGCCCTCCTGCGCGCCGAGCGCCGCCGGGATCGCGAAGCCGGCGCTGCGGGCCGCCATGCCCAGGCTCTCGACCGTGAACGCCTGCAGCGGCGTCGCCAGCACCCCGAGCGCGTGGAGCACCGCCCAGGCCTCGATGCTGCCGAGCACCCAGGCGAGCAGATGCAGCCCGGTGCCGTGCAGCAGGGGCGCGGGCTGGCGGTAGAAGTCGAGCGCCGCCGCGTGGATGCCGTCGAGCGACGCGCCGGCCATGGCGGGCCAGCGCCGGGCGATGCCGCGCAGCAGCGCCTCCAGCGCGCGCAGCAGGCCGAAGCGCTGCGCCAGCAGCAGCGCCGCCGCGGCCAGTGCGCCGGCGAGCGCCGCCTCCAGCCACTCCCACCCCGTCCTGTGCGTCAGCCAGGCGAGGGCGCCCAGGCCCGCCGCCAGGAACGCCACCTGCGTCAGCAGCTCGACCGTCACGTCCACGATCACGCTGGCGCCTGCCCGGTTCGGGGCGAGGCCCTGCCGGGACAGCAGCCGGGCGCCGACGATCTCGCCGCCGACCTGGGCGACGGGCAGCAGCGAGTCGATCCCCTCGCGGATCACGCGCAGGCGGTAGAAGGTCGCGGCGCCCGGCCGCGGCCCGGTGAACAGGGCGCGCCATGCCAGCCCGGACAGCAGCAACTGCCCCAGATGCAGCGCCATGAGGCCCGGCAGCAGCCACACCGCCCGCGCGATCCCGCCGCGCTGTTCTGCCAGGCTGTCCCAGTTCGACACCGCGCCCAACAGGACTCCGGCCGCCGCGATGGCGCCGACGATAACGGGCCAACGGAGCGCGGCGCGCGGCAGGGCACGCCCGGCGTCACCCGGCACTGGCGCACCTCAGCCGGGTCAAAGCCCGCACGGCACGCCGGCGTGCCGCAATCGGCATGCCTCGCGAACCGGATGGCGGCGCTGGCGGATGGCCGGCCTGCGGACGCGCCGGGGGCGCTTGGCAAGCGGCTCCAGCCGGCGTCCCAACGGCGCCTCGCCGCCCAGCCGCTTGATCCAGGAGCATCGCGCTTGATTCCTTCTCGGACCTTTGCCGAAGCCGCCGTCTGCCCCGCCCGGCCAAAGTGAGGCTTCATCCCAATCCAGGCGGCCCGCCGATCCCATCGTCACGGTCGCCAGCATGGGGCTTTGTTAGGCTTTGTTGCAAATCGGCTGATGGAGAAGCTGCAGGTTACGCTCTTAAAATTGTACGATGGTGTAATAGATGACGGCCCATCGCCGGGGAGTAATGGATAGAAGAACAGGGCAGCGCCGCTGACCGATGATGGCAGGCGATCCCGGCAGACCCTCGATTGATTTGAAGCCACTTTTGTTGCGTTAAACGATTATTCGAGCATAGCTTCCTGGCGGTGACAAACCTGAAACGGCAATTCTGCAGAATATAATTTCGATGCTGGGGACCCCTGCCTGCAGGCCTGCTCAGAGGATGTGCGGGTTGCCGCCCAAAGGTGATGCGGCACCTTCGCGGTCACTGGATTCCGGGCACTTGCGGCGAACAGGAAAGCGGTGAACAGGAGGGCAGCAACGCTGCGGCCTGCCTCGGCCCAGCATACCTGGTCAACGGTCCGGCCCCGCGCCTCGAGCCGCCGAGAGCGCCCGCACCAGCCCGGGCCGGCCGCTCGTCAGGGGCGGAACAGCAGCCGGTCAGTGGCGAACAACTGCTCCGGACGGTAGTTGCCGACGCCCCACGCCGTCTGCAGGCCGTTCGGATTGGCGCCCGGGTCCTCGGCGCCGATGTTCCACCAGGAGCCGGACAGCGGCGGCTCGAAGCCGTTCATGTAGTCCAGCAAGGTCGCCGCCCAAGCATGGGCGCTGCCGCCCGGGCCAGGATCGCTGGCGCCGAGTTCGCCGATCCAGACCGGCGCCAGGTTCTGCCGGGCGACGAAGCCCCAGCCCGCCTCATAGCGCGCCACCGCCGCCGGGCCGCTGTCCGGCGCGACGCCGCTGATCTCAGCGGGATAGGCGTGCACGGAATAGACTACCTTGCCCGGCACGCGGAGCACCACCGGCTTAGAGGCGACAGGGCGCAGGTCGCCTTCGGGCGCTTCGCCAAGGTATTTCTGCAAGGCCTCGCAGATGATCAGCACGTCGGGGTTCGCCGCGCCGATGGCATCGCCCACGTCCACGAACATCGCCCAGATATCCGTGGGCCCGCCCCGGCCCCAGTTGCCGGCGTGCGGCTCGTTGTGGAGGTCAAACCCGATCACGGTGGGGTTGCCGGCATATTGCCGGGCAAAGCGCAGCCAGTTCGCCTTGAAAGTTGCCGCAGTCACCGTACCGCGGTGCCCGGCCCCATCCGTGCCGTCCGAACCCGGTCCCAGGTCGAACCACAGCCCATTCGGCTGCTGGCCGCCGCCCCCGTCATTCGTGTGGTGGTCGAAGATCACCTTGAGGCCGATCCGCCCGGCGTAGTCCACGATCTCCTTGAAGATCTCCCAGGTGGTCAAGCCGGCAAGCTGGCTGTTGGCGTTGAAATCAACCGTGCCGCTTTCCGGGGTGTTCCGCGGCCGCACATCGAGGTTCACGTCCGACCAGGGGATGCGGACGGTGTTGAACCCGGCGGCAACGATGCTGTCGCATATGGCGCGGTAGCTGACAGTCCACAGGCCCTGCAGGCCGTAGCCGGCCGGCCCGTCGGTGCCATACCAGCCGATGGAGGCGACGCGGACCATGTTGCCCCGGTCATCGACGATCCGGCTGCCGCGCGTGCTGAACCATCCCGGCGGCAACAGGCTGCCGCCACGCCCCGCCGGGCGGACGGCCTCGGCCGCGCCAGGTCCGGCGCTGGCCACGGCCAGGGCTGCGACGGCGGCGAGCCTTGCCAAGATGCGCCGCGTGGCGGTCATCCCGCCGCGACCCGCGACGTGATGGCGCCGGCAAAGCCCGGGCACGTCCCAGCCTCGACCGGCGGCTGCGCCCTGGACGGCTCCGGGACGCCGAGCGTCTTGATGATCAGGAAGCTGAACAGCACCGCCATGAAGTTGGTCGAGCGGAGGAAATAGGTCTCGGTCAGGTTGATGGTGAAGAACATGATGGCATAGCCGGCCGTCATTTCCAGGCTCAACCGGTTCGATTGCGCATGCAGCAGCAGGAACCTGAGCCGCGGCGCCAGGCTGAGCGCCATGGCAGAGAACAGGACGAGGCCGACCAGGCCCGTCTCGATGGCAATCGCGACATAGCCGCTGTGATAGTTGTCCAGCACCCAGCCGTGCGAATTCAGGTAGCGCGAAAGGATGTCCGCACTTGTCCAGAACCCGTTGAGGCCGAAGCCCAGGTAAAGGCGGTCGTTCCAAAGACCCATGGCATACTGCCAGATGAACGTGCGCTCCGTCAGATTGACGTCGGACCCGAACACCTGGATCGAGGAGTTGCCGGTGATGGAGAAGTAGGCGACTTCCAGGATGCCCAGGAGCAGGCCCAGCAGCAGGATGCCGGTGACCAGCGGGGCGAACTTCGCCGAGCGGCGGACCGCGATCAGACTCGTCACCGCCACCGCCGCCATCACCCCGCCGCCGCGGGACCCCGACCCGACCAGGCAGATCAGCCCGAGGGCGCAGGCCGCCAGGTTGAAGGCGTTCCGCCGATGCGACAGCCGCAGGAACGCCAGGACGAGGAACACCGCCGACACCGTCCCCAGGCCCTGCTTGGTGGCGAATATGCCCTTCCATTGACCCTCATGCTGCCAGTCATGCTGCAGCAGTCCGACGTCCGGCACCGCGACCGCCAGGAGCAGGGACAGGGCCAGAAGCACGAGCAGCGTGCAGAATGTGCAGGCCAGCATCTCCTTGACCGTCACGACCGACGCCATGCGCCAGGCCGCCAAGGAGGTGAGGAGGAAAACCAGCGCCTTCGCCGCGCCGCTCGCCGGGTCGTCGCTCCAAAGCGGCGAGACGACCACCCAGCCCAGCAGCAGGGCCGGCCAAACCAGCCCCTTGGTGAGCGGACGGGACCGCGCCATGCCCGGGATGAACGACGCCATCAGCAACGCGATCCAAAGGCCGATGGCCGCGACCTGCCAGCGGATGTCTCCGCCCTGCTGCACCATCTGCTCGTCCGTCACCCCGGTGAGCCGCGTGTTGAAGGTGTCGATGGAGGTGAATGCGATCAGGCAGATGAGGCCGAACAGCAGCCATCGCATGCGAGGGGTCGCCCCCGGGCGGCTTGCAACGCCTGGGACGGTCATGCCGCACCCGCCGCGCGACGCCGCGATGGCTCACGATGGAGGTCCCATGCGGCTGATGAAGGCATGGGTCTCCATACTCCATGGCGGTGCGCCGCAATTGACATAACTGATCCCAAAACAATGCCGGCCGACCGGCCCTTCATCCCACAGCCCGGCCGCACCCCCGGACCGGACTCACGCCTATGGCTCGGAACCGCCCGATGGCGAGCCGATCAAGACGAAGTTCCTCTGCTGCCGATGTCGTTGCATTATATGAAGCATCGCAGGCGCGCAACGCAATGCATCGAACGGCTTATGCGGAAACGATCCCGTGCCGGTTGCGGTCTGCGCAAGCGTTTCGGACCGTCATGAAATGGCGTCAGCCGCCGCGGTCAGCCGGCGGCCCTACACGTCCCGCGGCACGGCGCGGCCTGCCAGCTTGGCCTGCATGACCACCACCGCAAGCAGGAACAAGCCGCGGATCACCGACTGCCAGTATGCCGAAAGGCTGATGAAGCCGCGCCCGTTCTCGAAGTTGAGGATGTTGAAGATCAGCCCGAGCAGCAGCGCCCCGGCCAGCGTGGTGCCGACCGATCCCTCGCCGCCGGTGAGCAGCGTGCCGCCCACCACCACGGCGGCGATGGCGAACAGCTCCCATCCCACGCCCTCGATGGGCTGGCCCGCGCCGAACTGCGCCGCGAGGATGACGCCCGCCATGCCCGCCAGCGCCCCGCTCGCCGCGTACACCGTCCACTTCGCCCGATCCACCGGCAGACCCATGAGCCGGGCCGCGTCCTCCCCGCCCCCGGTGGCGAGCACGGTCCGGCCGAGGCCCGCGAAGTTCAGCGCCACCGACCCGGCCGCGTAGGCGGCCAGCGCGATCCAGGCCGGCACCGGCAGGCCGAGCAGGTCGCCCTGGCCGATCTCGGTGAAGCCGGTCTCGTAGCTCACGGACACGCTCTCGTTGTGGGCCAGCAGCAGCGCGCAGCCGTTGGCGGCCAGCATGGTCGCAAGCGTCGCGATGAACGGCGCGATCCGCATCCGCACCACCAGCGCCCCGTTGAGCAGCCCCGCCAGCAGCCCGGCACCCAAACCCGCCAGCAGCCCCGGCGCCCAGCCAAGGTCGGAGGCCAAAGCCGACGCCACGCTGCCCAACGCCGCCACGGCGCCCACCGACAGGTCGATGCCACCTGACATGATGACGAATGCCATGCCGAGCGAGACCAGCGCGAACATCGAGTTGTAGCGGAGGAAGCTCAAGACGTTGAACGCGCCCAGGAAATAGTCGTAGCGCGCCGCTCCGAACAGCACCAGCAGCGCCAGCGCCGCCACCACGCCGTACCGCCCGGCCAACGGCAATGCCGTCACCCCCAGTGCCCTCATCCTGGCCGGCCCTGCCGCTGCAGCCACACCGCGCCGATGATCAGCACAGCCTTCGCCACCAGCGCCGCCGCGTCCGGCACGCCCAGCGCCAGCAGGATGTAGCGCACCATCTGGATCACCAGCGCGCCCACCAGCGTGCCCCCGATCCGTGCCCGCCCGCCCGACAGCGCCGTGCCGCCCACCGCGACCGCGGCGATGGCGTCAAGCTCCATCCCCAAGCCCACCAGGTTCGCGTCGGACGCCGAGTTGATCGCGATGACCACGAGGCCCGCGACGCCCGCGCACAGCCCGCTGATGACGTACACCCGGCGCTTCACCCGGGACACGGGGACGCCGGCGAGCCGCGCCGCACGCTCGTTGCCGCCCACCGCCAGCACCTGCCGCCCGAACAGCGTCCGGCGCATCACCCACGCGAACAGCAGCACCAGCGCCGCCATCAGCCACACCTGCACCGGCAAGCCAAGCAGCCGGCCGAGGCCGATCACCTGGAACGCCGGGTTGCGGAACGCCTGCAGGTTGCCGTTGGTGATCACCTGGGCGATGCCGCGCCCGGCGATCAGCAGCACCAGGGTCGCGACGATGGGCTGGATGCGGTAGCGCGTGACCAGCCAGCCGTTGAACCAGCCGAACGCCCCCGTCACCAGCACCGGCACCGTGAGCGCCAGCGCCACCCCCACCCAAGGCGCCGGCAGCGGCACGAGCTGCCCCAGGAACAGCATGGGCGCCAAGGCGCCGGCAATCGCCATCAGCGAGCCGACCGAAAGGTCGATCCCCCCCGTCGCCACCACCAGCGTCATGCCGAGCGCCACGATGACGATGCCCGCCACCTGCGTGAGGTTCACGTTCAGCGTGCGCAGCGACAGGAAATTCGGCGTCGCCGCCAGCGCCAGCAGCAGCAGCGCCACGAGCGCGATGACCGCGCCGTGCCGGGCCAGCAGATCCGTCAGCGTGACCTGGCGGCGCACGGGCGCCGGGACCGGCGCCACCGCCACGCGCTCAAGCATCGGCGTGCAGGCCCGCATGCGCCCCGTGCGCCATGGCGTCCATCACCGAGTGCTCGCTCAGGCCCGCATCGGCAAGCTCGGCCACGCTGCGGCCGTCGCGCAGCACGTACGCGCGGTCCGCGCCCTCGACGATCTCCTCGATTTCCGAGGAAATCATCAGCACGCCCAGGCCCGACGCCGCCAGCGCGCGGATCAACGCCTGGATCTCCGCCTTCGCGCCCACGTCGATGCCGCGGGTCGGCTCGTCCAGGATGAGCAGGCGCGGGTCGGTGCACAGCCAGCGCGCCAGCAGCACCTTCTGCTGGTTGCCGCCGCTGAGCTGGCCCACCGGCTGCTCCGGCCCGGCGCAGCGGATGTCGAGCTGCTGGATGAAGCGCGACACGATGGCGGCCTGCCGCGCCTCATCCACTACCCCGGCGCGCGCGAGGCGCGGCAGCAGGGCGAGCGTCAGGTTCTCCCGCACCGACAGCTCGGGCACGATGCCCTCCGCCTTGCGGTCCTCCGTGCAGAAGCCGATGCCGGCGCGGATCGCGTCGCCCGGTCCCCCCGGCGCGAAGGCCTCGCCGCCCAGCGTGACCCGGCCGCCCTCCCGCGCGTCCGCCCCGAACAGCGCCCGCGCCGTTTCCGTCCGCCCGGCACCCAGCAGGCCCGCCATGCCCACCACCTCGCCCGGGCCGACCTCCAGGCTCACGTCCTGCACCCGCGGCCCGGCGCGCAGCCCCTCGACCGCGAGCAGCGCGCCGCCGTGCCGCCCCGCCTTGGCGCCGAACGCCGTGGCGCCGGCACGGGCCACGGACGACAGGTCCCGACCGAGCATGGTCGCGACCAGCTCAAGCTTGGGCAGATCGGCCATCGCCGCCACCTGCACCGTGCGCCCGTCCCGCAGCACCGTCACCCGGTCGCACACGGCATACAGCTCGTCGAGCTTGTGGCTTACGAACACGACCGCGACGCCCTCCGCCCGAAGCTGGCGGATGACGCCGAACAATACCTGCACCTCGGCGTCGCTAAGCGACGAGGTCGGCTCGTCCATCACGACCAGCGCCGCCCGGAACGCGATGGCGCGGGCGATGGCGACCATCTGCTGCACCGCGGTCGGATAGCTTGCGAGCGCCTGCCGCACGTCCACCTTCACGCCGAAGCGGTCCAGCAGGGCGGCGGCCTCCTCGTGCATGTGGCGCCAGTGCAGCAGGCCGAAGCGCCGGGTCTCGCGGCCCAGGCAGATGTTCTCGGCGACGGACCGCTGCCCGACCAGGCTGATCTCCTGGTAGATCGTGCTGATGCCCGCCGCCTGCGCCGCCTGCGGGCCGGAGGGCGCGAAGTCCTGGCCGCGGAACAGCACCTGCCCGGCGTCGCGCCCCGTGTAGCCGGTCAGCACCTTGATCAGCGTGCTCTTGCCGGCGCCGTTCTGGCCGATCAGCGCGTGCACCTCCCCCGCTTCCACGGCAAAGGAGGCGCCGCGCAGCGCCGGCACGCCGCCATACGCCTTGTCGATCCCGCTCATCTCCAGGAGGGGCATGGCGGCCGCTCCGGGTCAGTAGGCGTCGGCGATGAGCTGCTGCGCGTTGCTGCTGTCGAAGAAGCGGTCCTGGTTGATGACCCACGGCTCGATGGCCTCGCCGCGGGCGTAACGCTCCATCGTCTCGTACGCCTTGGGGCCGAACTTCGGGTTGCACTCCACCGTGGCGCCCATGGTGCCGGCGACGATGGCCTGCAGCGCGTCCCGGGTGCCGTCCACAGAGACGACGATGATATCCTTGCCGGGCTTCTTGCCGGCGGCCTCGATGGCCGCGAGCGCGCCGATGGCCATCTCGTCGTTGTGCGCGTAGATCGCGTTGGCCGAGCCGTTCGCCTGCAGCAGGGTTTCCGCCACCTGGCGGCCCTTGTCGCGCACGAAGTCGCCGCTCTGCCCGGCGACGATCTTTATGCCCGGCGACGCCTTGATCGCCTCCGCGAACCCCGCATGCCGGTCGTTGGCCGGGGACGACCCAGTGGTGCCCAGCAGCTCGATGATCGACGCCTGCCCCTTCATCTCCCGCGCCAGCCACTCGCCCGCCCGGTGGCCCTCGGCGACGAAGTCGGAGCCGATGAAGCACACGTAGTCCCGGCCGGGCTTCGCCTGCGTCTCATCGACCCGGCGGTCGAGCAGGATCACCGGGATGCCGGCGCGCTTGGCCGCCATCACGGCGGGCACCAGCGGCTTCTCCTCCCGCGGCGCCAGGAAGATCACATCGACCCGCTGCGCGATCATGCTGTTCACGTCGGCGACCTGCTTCGCGGCCGAGGCGGCGGCGTCGGTATAGACGAACTGGTGGCCGCGCTTCGCCGCCTCGCTGCGCATGCTCTCCGTCTGGGCGATGCGCCAAGGATTGTTGCTCTCGGTCTGCGCGAAGCCGACCTTGTAGGCCGCCTTCTGCGCCAGCTTGGGCACCCCGGCCGCCTGCGCCAGCACCCGGCCCCCGCCGAGCGCCGTCAGCGCGGCGGCGGCAGTCAACGAAAACATGTCGCGTCGAAGCATCGTGTCTCTCCCTTTGAGCGCAGGCTTGGCGGACCGTCGGTCCTGCCTGCGTGCGCCGCCTTAGATTGGCTCTGAATCCGAACGACGCTAGGGACGGTGCGGGCTGCCTGTCAATGAAGCTCCGCGCGCAATCTTGGCCTATGTCGGTTCACCTGCCGGCCATCAAGCGAGCTGTAGGCCGATGTGGAGGGCCATCGGCGCGAGATCGCGGTCGTTGTGCAGGGGCAGATGGCCGCGCGCCACGCAGAGCGTCGACCCAGACCGAGCTGCCGACGACGATCACGGTTCAGCGTCGCGGCCCTCTCGCATCGCGCCGAGATCGCCGTCCCATCCAAGCCCGGATAGGTCCTCGATGGCTTGCTGCTGCCGATGACGGCGGACCAGCCGCCGCAACGCTTCCTCAACGGCCGCCCTCTTTGTCGGCAGCCCGGTCGCGGCCATCGCCCCGGCGATAAGGCTGTCCTCGATGTCGATATTCGTGCGCATCGTCGCCTCGCGTGCATGATGTCAGATTACCATGCACACCGCCTTATCATGCACGCAGCCGGCGTCCCATCAGCAGGCCAGCCCTTGGGTCATCCATGCCGAACCGGCCCCTGAACATCAGCAGACACATGCCGTCAAAACAGATCCCGGGGGAACGGCCGGTGATGGTATAGAGGGCGCCATCATCAAAGGAATCCCAACCGTGCGCGCGCTCACCCTCCTGCTTGCCGTGTCCCCGCTTGGCATCGCCCTGCTGCCCGGCGCGGCCTGGGCGGAGGCGCACGCGATCACCGTCGTGAACCACACGGCCGGCATCGTCCGCAGCATCCAGATCGCGCCGGCCGGCGCCGCCTCCTTCGGGGCCAACCGCTTGCGGTCCCAGCTGCCGCCCAATGCCGAGGCACGCATCGGCTACGGCGCGGGCTGCCCGGCGGATCTGCGCTTCGGCTTCGACGACGGGCGGATCGAGGACCATCTCGGCCTCGACGCCTGCAGCGACCCGCACGTGCTGACCGGCAGCAGCGCGCCGGTGGCGGCCAGCGCCGGGCCGGGCCGGGCCGCCGTGGACAAGCACCAGGTCGCCGTCCCGGCCGCGCGGCCCGCGCCGGTGACGGTGCCGCCCTGGTCCGGGCGCAGCATCACCAAGCGGTTCGGCGGCCTGGATTAGGCCGTCGCCGAGACGAGGTGCCGCCTGCGCTACCCGGCGGTCGCCCGCTCGATGTAGTGCACGGCGTCCCCCACCGTGCCAAAGCGTTCGAGGTCCTCGTCCGGGATGCGGATGCCGAACGCATCCTCGGCCGCGCAGGCGACGTCGATCATCGAGAGCGAGTCGAGGCCGAGGTCGGCCCCCAGGCGCTGTTCCCGGGTGATTGCGGCCGGGTCCGTCTGGGCGGACGCCGCCAGGATCGCCGCCAGCGCCGGAAGGACGGCACCCTGCCGCATGCCGCCGCTACCCGGCCTGCGCCATCTCGGCCGCGCGGGCAGAGCGGGCGGATCGCAGCGCGTCGAAGCCGTGGATCCAGGCGAAGTCGTCCGGGAACGCTGCCATCGTCCGGTCCCGCGCCGCAAGCGCCGGGCCGTCCGGCAGGTGCAGCAGCGCGTTCGTCGCCCAGGAGCTGCGCTGGATCTTCCGGGTGCGCGCCCGCCGCAGCGCCTGGTACTGCGCCATGGTGGCGTCCAGGCCGTCTGCCGCCGTGCCGGCCAGCAGCTCGGCCAAGGTGATCGCGTCCTCGACCGTCGTGTTGGCGCCCTGGCCGTGGTGCGGCACCATGGCATGCGCGGAGTCGCCCAGCAGCACCGCCCGGCCGCGGCGCCAGCTCGGCAGCGGCTGCACCACGAACAGGCCCCAAAGCCTGTGGTGCGGCGCCGCGGCGATCATCTCCGTGACGGCCGGATGCCAGCCCTTGAACGCTTCCAACGCCCGGTCTGGCGCGATCTCCGCCACCGATCCGCCGGCCGGCCAGGTTTCCGGGCCTTCGACCACCGCGAAGTAGTTGATGTCCTCCCCGCCCCCGCCGATGGCGTAGTGCAGCAGGTGGGCGTTCGGTCCCATCCAGAACTGGATCGCCTGCGAGTCGGGAAGCGTCGGCAGTTGCCGGGCCGGCACGATGCCGCGGAACGCGCTGGTGCCCAAGTAGGCCACGCCCTCCCCGCCCGTCACCCAATCGCGGATGACCGAGCGCACGCCGTCCGCCCCGACCACCAGGTCCGCTTCCACGGATCGGCCGTTCTCGAAATCGAGCGTGACGGCGTCGCCCCGGTCGTCCACGCCGAGCAGCCGGTGCCCGAGGTGCAGCCCGGCGCCGCCCAGCGCCGTGCTCAGCACGCGCTGCAGATCGGCCCGGTGGATGCCATAGTACGGCGCGCCGAACCGCTCCTGATATCGCAGGCCGTTCCGCACGGGGTGCGCCGCGATGCGCCGCCCGTCCCGCCAGCTGCGATAGATCAGCTCGGTCGGCTCGGTGGAAGCCGCCGCGACCGCGTCCAGCACGCCCAGGCGGCGCAGCTCCCGGGTCGCGTTGGCGGACAGCGCCACCGCCGCGCCGATCTCGGTCAGCTGCGCCGCCTGCTCGAACACCTCCGCCGCCAGGCCGCGCTGCCACAGCGCGAGCGCCAGCGTCAGGCCGCCGATGCCGCCGCCGACGATTGCGATCCGAAGTGGTGCCTTCACTCGCCGCCCCGCTGGAATGCTGGCCAAACTCTTACGCCGTCCGCCGCGGGGATCGGCTACACTTCTGGATGAGGGAGCCGTCCCGCTGGGGCGACCTTTGGCGGGGAGCGGGAGATGCGGGTGTGAGCGGCGCCGATTCCGGACAAGAGGCCGGCGAGTTCGCGGAGCGGATCGGGGGGCGCCTCGACCGCCTCGGCCTTTCGCCCGAGTATGCGGCGCGGGCGGCCGGGCTTCCCGCCGATTTCATCCCCCGGCTGCTGGATGGCAAGCTGCCGCCCCTGCGCGGCCAGCGCCTGATCAAGCTGGCGGACGCGCTGGCCACCTCGGTGTCCTACCTGATCGGCCTCGACCCGGACGTGCCGGTGCCGCCCGAGTACTTGGAAGAGGAGCAGGGCAGCCTGGGCCTGTTGGCTGGGGACGAGGAGGCGCTGCTGCGTGCCTACCGGCGGCTTGACGTGTCCTCCCGCGCGGCGCTGCTCCAGGTCGCGTCGAAGATGGCGCCCGACGCCGAGCCGCTGGAAAAGAAGGCGCGCCAAGGCAGCCGGCGCGGCGCATGACGGTGCAACCCGCGGCGGCTCGGGAAGTTGTGAGGCGTACGGCCATCTGCTCCAATTGCCACGTTGCCGAAGCATTTGGCGGCGCGGCCTGTGGTGGACCGGAGAGGCCTGCGCATGAACGGGAGGGCGCCGAGCCATGAAACGCGATCCTGTCTCCATGCTGTTCACCGCCTTGGCCGTGGCGAGCCTGTCGGTTGCCGCCTTCTCGGGCCGAACCGATCCAGGCCGGACGGGGACACAGCCGGTCCCGGCTCGCGGC
>CAXSHI010000061.1:0-22133 GCA_964236755.1 uncultured Acetobacteraceae bacterium | reverse complement strand
ACTCGGACCCGCTTGGCAAGGGGGCGGGGCCGGATTCTCAAAGAGTCGGGGTATACCCGCGCAATTTGACGTTACCAGCCAGACACGCGCGACAAACATTGCGCTTAAATTTTTCAACGTAGCGCCACAGGGAGGTTTGTTATGAAGGACTCTCTCTGCAAGGCGTTCTGCGACAATCTTATCGTGCGCGAAGTGCCGGCGGGATTGTCGGTCGGCACAAGCTTCCGACAGAGCAATGGAGACTCGGTAGGGTTCTATATCGTTTTCGACCCTAGCAATCCCAGTTTGGCGCGCATCGAAGACGATGGGCTGACAGTCTCCACGCTTGAAATGTCAGGTATCGACCTATCGAGCGGGCCAAGGGCCGAGGCGTTTTCAGCTTTGCTGAAACAGTCCCGTGTGCGCCACGCAATACAGGAAAATTTGCTCCACACCGATTTCATGGCGGTTGAACGATTGCCGATGGCGGCGTTGGAGTTTGTGGCTTTTCTGATCCGAATTCAGGAGTTCGTTCCCTTAAGCAGAGAGAACATAGAAGACACCTTTAAGGATGATGTGATACGAGCCGTGCGGGAACATTTTAATGGCCGCGCATCTGTCTACGTTGATGATGAAACAAAAGAAACTGATCCTAATACGCGGGCTGACGTGGTTGTGGCTCCACCCAACGTTGCGCCTCTAGCTTTGTTCATTGGAACCAGTGAACCGAAAGCCCTTGAGGCCACTCTTTTATACTCGGATATAAAAGCGAAACTCGCACGGCCAGCCAAGGTTATGTTGATACTTAAGACGGCGAAACCAAAACTGATACGAGAAAACACGCTGGCTCGCGCTCAGAATAGGTTCTCCGTAACGGTGTTCCCAGGCCAGCGCGAGGACGTGTTGGCCCGAATGGATCATGAGCTTTGGGGGCACCAGGAAAGCGTGCATTAGAGGTTCAGTCTTTCAGGCCGGTTACAGCCCTAGGCCAGCCCCCACCGCCTGTTCCTCCCGTCCTGGCTATCCGCCACGAGCTTGCCCCGAACCTAATTTGGAATGGCGCCTTCCTCACGTATCCGGCGACGCTCTCCGTCTGTAGCCTTCGCTGGCATATGAACACGGAGCTGCCCCGTCGGAATGCGAGACCTAACGCTTTGAATGTGTGACAGCGTGGCCGTGAAACCATCAAAATACATCGCTTGCTCGGGCCTATCGGCATCAGCCGGATAGAATTCTACAAACCATTCTTTAATCATGACTACCCCCCATCATTCACCATTTTTTATACGCGCGAATTTGCACGGTAGTAGTCCGAGAGTGAGTTTGCGACGATGCTAGGTTCTCAAATTTTCAGGATAGGCCCCACCGCACTCCCAACCCTTTGCCCTCGCCGCCCGCAACCCGCCCACGCTGCCGCATCCCCCGCAAGCTTGCCCCTACGCGATCCCGCATCGTCTGGCACAGTGCCCGGTCGGCCAGGTTCAGCCCCCGCGCCTGCATGACGCGCTGGGTGATCTCCCGGTGGCTCAGCGCCTCGCCCGCCTCCCGCAGCAGGCTCAGGATCAGCCGCGACGTGTCGCCACGGTGCGCCTCGTGGCGGCGCGGCGTCGGACGCACCTTCACCGCGTCCAGGTCTATGTCAGGCTGGAACAGCCGTATGGTGGCGTCCACGGCGTCGATGTCGAGGATCATTTGCCGCACCCGCGACTGTGCCGTGTCCAGCTCGGCAGCGATCTCCTGGCGCTTGCGGATTAGGCCGGACAGGACGGGGTTGCTGATGTCTAGGGGCTTGCCACGGTCTAGGTCCATAGCTAGATTATAGAGCTATAACAGTGCTGTAGCTACTTGCCTGTGGTGGCAGGTGCTACATAATACCGAGGAACACGTCGGCGCAGGCCAGCCAGTCCGCGCCGTCCGCATGATGCGGCCTGTGGTGGAAGGTGCCCGCCGTCTCGGCCGCCGCGATCTCGGCGCCCAGGTAGGCGAGGATATGCGGGTCGATGTCGCCGACCCAGAGCAGGTGGATGCCGGGGTCCGCGGCCTGCGCCAGGCGCCAGACCTGCAGGAACAGGTCGAACCCCTTGCGCAGGTCGGCGTAGCCCACGCCCACCGCAAGCAGCGCGCCCTCCGGCACCCCCAGCCCCGCCCGCATTGCCGCCGCCATGGCCGGGGCAACGGCCACCGGGCGGTAAAGGCCTTGCGGCAGCACTGCCGCCCGGCCCGGCGGCACGGCGACCAGCTCATGGAAGCGGTCGCGCACATAGGGCGAGGCGAACACGACGTGCTCCGCCACCGCGGCGCCGCGGCTCGCCTCATCGACCAGGCCACGCTCCCGCAACAGCCGCGGCAGCTCGTGTACCAGCATCGTGCAGGCGATGCCGGCCTGCGCCAGCGCCTCGCAGGCGCCCGCGGCGGCGGAGGTGTTGACGACGGCGCGGCCGTAGCCCCGGGCCGCCGCCGCCTGCGCTTGGCGCGGCAGATCCTGCAGGCCCGCCAGGATCGTGGTCGGCCCTACCGCCCGGTACTCCGCCGCCAGCGCGCCCCCGCCCAGCAGCAGGAACGCGACCTCGATCCCCCGGACTTGCCGCAGGTGGCGGCCGAGATGCAGCAGCAGCATCTGCGCGCCCGAAGGCCAGGCGTCGTGCCCCACCAGCAGCAGCCGGCGGCGCGCCGCCTCCACCGCCACCCCGGCCACGGCGCGTCCGGTGGCGTTCAGGTAGGCAGCGCCGAAATGCACGTCGGGTTCGAGGTACGCGCCCTCCGCCCACTCGTTCCAGGCGTTCACGCAGACGATCGCCTCGCCCCCGACCGGCTGCGCGATGGCAGCGGTGATCAGCCGGGCGAGCCAGGCCTGGTAGGCGGCCGGCGTCGATCCGTGCAGCACCATGCCTGCGCCCTGCCGCCGCGCGTCGTTGTCCCAGCTCGGCAGCGCCGTGCGGATCAGCGGGTAGGGGGGCGGGGCCAGGTCCGACGCTGCCGCCGCGTCGTCGTACGAGTACACCCGCGCCGTCGCCGCGTGGTCCAGCATGCGCAGCGCAGGGTTCAGCGGCTCCAGGCCGCTCGTCAGCTTGTGCGGCGGGAACTCCACAGCGGCGTCCATGCCGAAGGGGCGCGGGTCGCGGTCGTCGAAGCTCTGCGCCATGACGAATAGCGGGTCCTCGCCATGCGTGCGGAACAGCGCGCGCCAGCGGTCCACGGCGGCGGTGGTCCCCGGGACCAACCCGGCGCGATACACCATCAGCACCGGCCGCCCGCCGAGCCGGATGTAGCGCGCATCCCGGAAGTGCCGCAGCAGCTCCATCACCAGCGCCGGTTCGTCCGCCCGGTGGTAGTCCTGGGAGATCAGCACCTCATGCTCCGACCCGTCCCAGCGGCGGGACCAGTTCTCGTTGGCCCACATCAGGCAGAACGGCAGCTCCACCGACGGGTCGGCCAGCAGGGCGTCAAGCGGGCCGTCCAGCAGGCGGCGCCCGTTGAACCAATAGAAGTAGAACACGAAGCCATGCACCCCGGCGCCGCGCGCCAGCTCCGCCTGCTGCCGCAGCGTGTCCGTGCCGTGCAGCCGGTAGTGGCCCAAATCCCTGGGCATGCGCGGCTGGTAGTGCCCGGCGAAGCGCGGCAGGCCGCGGCCCACGTTGGTCCACTCGGTGAAGCCACGGCCCCACCAGGCGTCGTTCTCCGGCACCGGATGGAATTGCGGCAGGTAGAACGCCAGCAGCATCACCTGACGGGGAGCGTCGGGCGGCAGCAGCTGCACGTCCTCGAACAGCGGCCCCGGCTGGGTGTTGCGCCGGAACTCGGAGAAGACGTCGATGTCGGCGGGAGGGCGGGTCGGGAACATGCCCGGCTCATGCCGGTGCGCGCGGTAGTGCAGCAGCGGGTTGGCGCCGGGCAGGTCGCGCAGGTATCGCTCGCGGTAGAATCGGCCGTCGAAGCCCGGCGCCGCCTCCCGGTCCTCCTTGGCGCCTTGCAGCAGGTAATGCTCGAACGGGTCCATCCGCGCCGCGCGCACGTCGGGCGAGCGCAGGAGGTAGTGCTGCGGGTCGAACTCCGGGATCGGGCCGACTAGGCCGCCATGCCGGTGCGCCAGGAAATGCGCGAGGCAGAGCTGCCCGGCCGGGATGCCGTGCGTGGCCCGGTACCACTCCGGCTCGAACCAGGCGACGGGCTGCCGGCCCTCCGCCTCGCCATGCTCGACGTAGTGCAGCAGCGGCTCCAGCCCTTCCTCCCGCACGTCGCGGTTGCGGCTCAGGTACCAGGCCGGGTCGAAATACGGGTTGGGCCAGCGGCCCTCCCGCCAGCCGTAACGGAAGTAGTGCACCAGCGGGTCAAGCCCGGCCTCGTCAAGATCGGCATTGCGCTCCAGGAACCATTCCCGCGCGAACAGGCCCGACCGTTGCAGGATGAGCAGGTCGCCAGCGTCGATGCGGAACGGCGGGGATACCGGGGTTCCCTGCTGATTGGACATGATGACACCGCACCGTTTTCAACTTTTGGTTGAATAATCGAGCGTCGTAAGCGCGGCGTCAACCTTTGTGGCTCTGGAAAAATGCTGTTTTATGTTGACGCGGATGGGGGAGGGCGCGTGGCGTCGGTTTGGGTCGGTTTGGGAAGCGCGCTGGGCGGCCTGGCGCGGTATTGGCTGGGCACCTGGGTCGCCACCCTCACCGGGCCGAGCTTCCCCTGGGGCACCTTGCTGATCAACGTGCTCGGCAGCTTCGTCATCGGGCTGTTCGCCGCGGCGTTGGGCACGCGCGGGCCGTTCGCCGCCGCGTTGGGGCCGGATGGCCTCGCGGGCGTTCTGGACGTGCGCGCGTTCGTGATGGTCGGCCTGTGCGGCGGCTTCACCACCTTCTCGTCGTTCAGCCTGCAATCGCTCGAACTGCTGCAGGCCGGGCGCTACGGCCCGGCGCTGGGATACATGGCCGGCTCGGCGCTGGCCTGCCTGGCCGCGGTTTGGGCCGGCTGGGTCCTGGGCCGCGCGTGACGTGATCTTCGCCAAGACGGCATCCCTCGTCGCCGCGCTGTGCGCCGCCCTGATCGCGGGCTGCTCTGCGGTGAGCCTCCTGAACGCGACCGTCCAGCGGGACGGCACCACCGTCCAACGCGGCATCGCCTACGGCGACGGACCGCGGCGCATGCTCGACATCTACCGGCCGCCGGACGCGGCCGGGCCGCATCCACTGGTCGTGTTCCTTTATGGCGGAAGCTGGCGGACCGGGGACCGCGGCATCTACGCCTTCGCGGCCACGCCGCTGGCCGCGCGCGGCGCCGTGGTCGTCGTGCCGGACTACCGGCTGTATCCCGAGGTCGCCTTTCCCGGCTTCCTCGACGACAGCGCGCAGGCCGTCGCGTGGGCCGTGGCCCATGCGGGCGAGCTTGGCGCCGATCCGCATCGCGTGTTTATCGTCGGCCACTCCGCCGGCGCCTACAACGCGGCGATGCTGGCGCTCGATCCGCGCTGGCTGGCGCGTGCCGGGCTGGACCGCGGACGGATCGCCGGGGTGGCGGGGCTGGCCGGACCCTATGACTTCCTGCCGATCACCGATCCCGACATCATCCCGGTGTTCGCCCCCGTGGCCGACGGCCCGGCGAGCCAGCCCGTCACCTATGTGGACGGCCGCAACCCGCCCTTGCTGCTGCTCACCGGGGATGCGGACCGGACGGTGAAGCCGGCCAACACGCGCTCGCTCGCGGCCCGGGTGGCGGCGGCGGGCGGCCCCGTGCAAAGCCGGATCTACCCGGGGCTGAGCCATGTCGGCATCATGACCGCCTTCACCCCGCTGTTCCGTTGGCGGGCGCCGGTGCTGGACGACGTGTGGCGTTTCATCGCGGAGCAGCGCCCGGTGGGCTGAGCCGAGCCTACCGGCCGCGGAACACCGGCGGGCGGCGGGCATGGAACGCCGCCAGGCCGTCGCGGAAATCTTCGCTGCGCAGCGCGTGGCGACGGCCTTCCTGCAGCCGCTGCGCTATGGCGGGCGGCAGCGGCATCGCCTGGGCGAGCGCCCGCAACTGCTGCTTGGCGCTCCTGACCGAGAGCGGCGCATTGGCCGCGATGCGGGCGGCTAGGGCGTAGGTGAACCCCTCCAGCTCCGCTTCCGTCACGAGGTGGTTCAGCAGGCGCAGTGCCAGCGCGCGCTCGGCCGGCACCGGGTCGGCTGTGCCGAACATCTCCATCGCGACGTGCAGCCCGCCGCGCAGCAGCACGTTCAGCAGGCCGTCGGGATCGTAGGGCAGGCCGAGCCGTGCCGGGGTGAACGCGAGGCTGCACGTCGGGTCCGCCACCGCGATGTCGCAGCGCAAGGCGAGGTCGGTGCCGCCGCCCCAGGCCGAGCCGTGCAGCATGGCGATTACCGGCGCCGGGCACTCCGAAACGCAGCGGAACAGCGCCTGCAACGGGCCGTCCTGGGCCAAGGGGTCGAAATCCGGCGCCAGGTCGCCGATGTCGAAGCCTGCGCACCACACCCGGTCCTCCGGCCCCGCCCGCAGTACCACGGCACGGATGTCCTGGCCGGCAAAGCCGCGGAAGGCCTGGGTCAGCCCGTCCAGCATGGCGCCGCCGAGGGCGTTGCGCTTGGCCGGGTCTTGCATGGTCACGGTGGCGACTTGCCCGCTGACGGCGAGGCCGACGGGCGAGGAGGAGGGGGTGCTCACGCGAGCATGATAGTGCAGGCCGGGGGTGATGTCTCAGTCAGGATGCCGGTTTGCGACTCTCGACGCTTCCTGGACAGGGCGGCTCGCTTCCGCCAGCGAGACCGCCTCCGGTCAGCCAGGTGCATCGGCGGTTGGGGTCGCAGGACGGCCCGGTGCGGGCGTACCCGTCGGCTTGACCGCGATGACCCAGCTCCGTGCGCCCTTCGGCATGGCAAATGCGGTGATGGCGTCCACAATGCCATCCCTGCGTGCATCGTCGGAACTCAGCACGACGGTTCTGCGAACATACGTCTGCGCCTCGGCGTCGGTCAGCCTGGTCCGCGCCTTCAAGGTCGCGCGTATGGCTCGCTCGTAGGCATCAAGCTTGTCTGCCTGGTCGTGCAGGTTCTGGGCGTTGACCGGGCCTCTCTGCAACGCGAAGGCAGCGTGAAACAGGAACGCGCCACGTGCCACGGAGTAACGGCTTTGAGCGTTCAGGAACACGTAGGTCGCTGCCGATGCGACGATGCCGAGGTTATAGACCTTGAAGGTCACGTCCTCCTGTCCATGCATGCGCGCCATATAATCGACGATGGCTTGCGCGGCTTCGATATCGCCGCCCGGCGAGTTCATGCCGACGTGGATCTCCTTGGCCCCGGCGTTCCGGAGCTTGTCGACGTCGGCCATGAACATGTCTCGGCTCGCCGTGGTGATGGGCGCGTTGAAGACCAGGTAGCCGACGCCGTCCACAGGAGCCGGGTCTGGCAACGCCAACCTTGGACCTTGCGGTTGCTGGCAGCTGGTCAGGACGCAGAGGACCGCCAGAACCATGTGCCGCAAAACCATTGTCAGCCGCACGAGCATACCATCTACCCCTAATGCCACTTCCAACGGCCATGACAGCGTTCGGCCGTGATGCCGGGCAATGCCGGCAAGCAGGCATACCATATATTCGTTGCGATTTGGCTAATATGCCGACGGCGTGCTACCGCCCGCATAGGTTTGAGCCACCAGCAACCGACTCCGGCGCCTCAGGATTCAGACGCGCGTCAGCTCTCGTGTTGTTGCGGGAACATGCCTACATCCGGTGCCCGTAGGCTAGCCGACAAGGCCAATGCTCGGCTGCACGTGATTGCCCGGATGAGCAACGCGACGATCAGCACTTCTGACGATGTGTCGCAACAGGCATCGCAGCGACAACCCAAGGCGCAGAGACTACGATGCGGCTCGCCTGACGAATCGGACCCAAGGATGCCGCATTGAGAGACACAAGCCGTACCGCTGTCCGGGCCGCGATCCTGCTGCTGCTTTTTCCAGGCGCTGCTCAGGCCGCGCCCACGGCCTGCCCCGAGCACTTCGCCGCCGGGCAGGCGCCGGACCTGGTGAACCCGCGGCTCGCGCCCGGGACGCGCGCCCTGTGCTTCCAGGCCTTCGCCGTGCTGCACTCTGCCCTCACGCGCACGCCGCTCTACTCGGCCGAACACCTGACCGCGGACCGCATCGAGGCCGCCCGCGGCATCCCCCGCACCGGCGACTTCCACCCGGAGCCGGCCCTGCCGCCCGAGGAGCGCGCCGACCTGTCCGACTATGCCCGCAGCGGCTTCGACCGGGGCCACATGGCGCCCAGCGGCGACATGCCCGACACGGAGGCGCAGCAGGAAAGCTTCACCCTCGCCAACATGGTGCCCCAGGCGCCGAAGCTGAACCGCGGGGTGTGGGAGGGGATCGAGAGCGCCGTCCGCACCCTGGCGCAGCGCCGCGGCGAGCTGTACGTCGTGACCGGACCGATCTACAAAGGCGGCGAACTCGCAACCGTCGGCCACGTCGTCGTGCCGACCTACACCTTCAAGGCCGTGCTGGACCCGCGCAGCCGCAGCGCCGCCGCCTACGTGGCGGAGAACACCGACGAGGCGACGTGGACGCCGATCAGCATCGCGCAGCTGACCCGGCTCACCGGGATCAACGTGTTTCCGGCCCTTCCGCCGGGCGCCCGCGCCTCCACGCTGCGCTTGCCGGAGCCGACCCCGCACGGCTATGCCGGGGACCGGCCGTACCCCAAACGCAGGATGCCGTGATGCCGGACATGAAGCCCTTCGCCGACGACAGCGCGGCCATGGAGGTCGGCGACCTCAAGCTGGAGAACGGGCGCGACCGCATCGCCTGCTATGGCAGCCTGGACCTGACGCGGGACAAGGCGGGGCTGGCGCTCGCCCGGCAACTGCACGCCCTGATGGCCGCCGTGGTGCAGGCGTTGGAAGCCGACACCAGCCTCCCCGACGCGATCCCGCCGCCGAAGAAGCGGGGGTCGGTGAAGAACCCGTTCTGATCCCGGCGCCCAATGGGGCGGGACGCCCGAATACCGGAGCAAGTGGCGGAGTGCGGCGGCGCGCCCCGTCCTGCACATTCAGTCGGACAGGGCGCGGCATCCCGCCAGCGCCCGAAGAAAAAGGTCCGCCCCATGCTCGATGCCCTGACCACAGGCCATGACGACGAGGCCCGGCTCGCCGCGGTGCGGCGGCGCGACGCTGCGGCCGACGGCGCCTTCCTGTACTCCGTCGCGACCACCGGCGTATATTGCCACCCGTCCTGCGCCGCCCGCCCGGCGCTCCGCTGCAACATCGCCTTCCACGCCGACCGGCAGGACGCCGAGCGCGCCGGTTTCCGGCCTTGCAAGCGTTGCCGCCCCGACCTGCCGCCACGGTCTGCACGCGAGGCCGCGCTGGTGGCCGCCGCCTGCCGCACGGTCGAGGCGGCCGAGGACGCGCCCTCGCTCGCGGCCCTCGCGGCGGCGGCCGGGATCAGCCCGCACCACTTCCACCGCATGTTCCGCCGGGTCGCGGGTGTCACGCCCAAGGCATATCACGCCGCGCACCGCCAGGCGCGGGTGCAGGCGGGCCTCGTGGCCGGCTCCGGCGTCACCGAAGCAATCTACGACGCAGGCTTCAACTCGTCCGGGCGGTTCTACGCGGCGGCGGACGCGATGCTCGGCATGACGGCGTCCCGCTACCGCGCGGGCGGCCCGGGCGAGACGATCCGGCACGCGGCCGGGCGCTGCTCGCTAGGCAGCGTGCTCGTGGCGGCGACCGGGCGCGGCGTGTGCGCGATCCTGCTGGGGGACGATGCCGCCGCGCTGCGGGCGGACCTGCATGCGCGCTTCCCGAAGGCCACGCTGGAGGATGCCGGGCCGGACGCCGACTGGCTCGCCCGGGTCGTCGCCCTGGTGGACCATCCGGGCGGCGGCACCGCGGCCCTGCCGCTCGACATCCGCGGCACGGTGTTCCAGCGCCGGGTGTGGGAGGTGCTGCGTGCCATCCCGCCGGGCGAAACGCTGAGCTACGCCGCCGTTGCCGCCCAGCTTGGCCAGCCCGGCGCGGTTCGTGCGGTCGCCGGCGCCTGCGCGGCCAACGCGCTGGCGGTCGCGGTGCCGTGCCACCGCGTGGTCGCCTCGACCGGCGCGCTCGCGGGCTATCGCTGGGGCGTCGAGCGCAAGCGGGCGCTGCTGGCGCGGGAGCGGGCCTGATGCTGGCGCGGTCTCCGTCGGTGGCGGCGGACCGGGTGGCGGCCCTTGACTGGCCCGGGATCGCCGACGCCTTGGATCAGCGCGGCCATGCCACGACGCCGCCGCTGCTGACCGGGGCGGAGTGCCGCGCCCTGATCGAAGGCTACGACGGCGCCGACAGCTTCCGCAGCCGGGTCGTGATGGCCCGGCACGGCTACGGCCGGGGCGAGTACCAGTACTACGCCTATCCCCTGCCGACGCTCATCGGCGGCCTGCGCGCCGCGCTGTATCCGGCGCTCGCGAGCATCGCGAACCGCTGGGGCGCGGCGCTGGGCATGGCCGGGTTCCCGGCCGACCATGAGGACTTCCTGGCGCGCTGCCATGAGGCCGGGCAGTCGCGGCCCACGCCGCTGCTGCTGCGCTACGGACCCGGCGACTACAATTGCCTGCACCAGGACCTGTATGGCGACCTGCACTTCCCCTTGCAGGCCGCCATCCTGCTCAGCCGTCCCGGCGACGAGTTCACGGGCGGCGAGTTCGTCCTGACCGAGCAGCGCCCGCGCATGCAGTCCCGTGCCGAGGTGGTGGCGCTGCAACAGGGCGAAGCCGTCGTGTTCGCGACGAACCAGCGGCCCGTGGCCGGCACGCGCGGCACCTACCGCGTGGCGATGCGCCATGGCGTGAGCCGGCTGCGCTCGGGCCATCGCCACACGCTGGGGATCATCTTCCACGACGCCCGGTAGCGGT
This sequence comes from uncultured Acetobacteraceae bacterium, assembly GCA_964236755.1. Taxonomy (GTDB): domain Bacteria; phylum Pseudomonadota; class Alphaproteobacteria; order Acetobacterales; family Acetobacteraceae; genus CAHJXG01. Next base: position 11,275 of record CAXSHI010000061.1, on the reverse strand, counting down.
CGACAGGTTTTGCGTCGCGTGAGGCGGTGCCGCCTAAATGGCGGCCGATCATGCTGGCGGGGCCGCGTATTCCCGGTGCCTTCGCCTGCGCGGCCCGGAGCGGCCTAGGCCTTCTTGGCCTTCGCCTTCGCGGCGGGCTTGGCCGGCTTGCCGACGGGCGCCACCGGGTTCATGGCGTCCTTGACCTGCTTGGCCGGCGTGAAGCCCAGCTTCTTCGACGCGGCGATCTGGATCGTCTCGCCCGTGGCGGGATTGCGGCCCTGGCGAGCCTCGCGCGCGGCCACCTTGAACTTGCCGAAGCCCGGCAGCGACACTTCCTCGCCCTTGCTGGCGGCCTGGACAATGGCGGCGAACACGGCCTCCACCACCTGCTTGGCCTGCGACTTGTTCATTTCGTGGCCGGTGGCAATATGCTCGGCGAGTTCGGCAGTGTTCATGATGGAGTCTCCAGAGTGAGCCTTTCCGCATAGCAGTGGAACCGGCGCCGATGGAAGGGGCCAGTGCGCCCGATCAGTCCGATCTGAACCGGCTGAGCAGCCGCCGCCACTGCGGCGTGTCGAGCTGGCCGGCCTGCGCCATGCTGCCGCGGCTGGAAAGCTGCTCGATCAGGTGACTGGCGATCAGCCCGCGGGGGCCGCGCTCCCAATGGTCCGCGTCGTCGTCCCCGGCCGTCCAGGCCGGCAAGGGCAGCAGCAAATAGCGGCACAGGCCATCCAGCAGCGGCTCGTAGGTCGCGCGCAGCGCCGCCAGCGTTTCCTCGGCATGCGGCCCGCCGGCCCAGCCCACGCCGGACTGCTCGAACACCGCCATGAGCCTTGCGTAGGCGGCGGCGTCCAGACGGTTGCCGCCGTCGTAGCGGGACGGCTGGATGTGGAACGACCGCGCCATCTCCACCACGACCTGCCGGGCCATGGTGAAGGTCATGCGCGCCTGCAGCGGCCGGATCGCCTCGACCCCCACCAGCACGAGCGCGCAGGTGTCCATCACGCAGGCCAGCGCCGCGAGCCAGGATTGGTTGTCATGCTGGCTGCGGTAATAGGCCAGCATGGGGTAGGACAGGTGGCTTTCCAGCAGCTCCGACCCCCACACCTCCCACTCGCGCAGCAGGTCGTCGAGCTTGTCGAGGCCGTCCGCCTCGGCGTGCCGGGCCAGCATGGTGCCGGCGGTGGGCGGCGACCCGGCGCGTCCGTCGAGCTGGATGACATGCGCCTCCCGCCGGGAAAACAGCTGATAGAGCACGGGCAGGTAGCCGATGACGACGGCGATGAAGCCGATGCCGGTGCCGGCCTCGAACACGGCGACCAGGCGCGCGCCCGCCGTATGCGGCACCACGTCGCCGTAGCCCAGCGTGAAGAAGGTGACGCCGCTCATGTAGGCCTGCTCGGACAGGGCCGAGATCGCGTCGCCGGGAGGCGCAGGCACCTGCAGCGACCATTCGATCAGCGCGAAAGCGAGGATCAGCGCGCTCGCCCAGATCGCGAACAGCAGCACCATGGACAGCGCGCCGAACACGCTGAGGAACCGCTCGCGCCGGCCGCCGGCCGGCAACCGCGCCCCCAGCCTCGACCAGACGGCCCAGATGGCGCGGAAGTACAGCCGCATGAAGCGCAGGCTGCGCTGCACCCGGCGCGGCAGCAGCATGACCTCGAATGCGTCCTGCAGGATGATGAGCAGCAACGCGATGCCGAACAGCATCGCCAGGATGGAGGTCAAGGCGCCGCGTCCGGCGGCACACGGTCCAGCAGGCGGTAGCCGACGCCGGGTTCGGTGAGGAGCAGCCGGGCCGCCGCCGGGCCGAGCTTCTGGCGCAGGTGGCCCACGTACACCCGGAGGTACTGCACGTCCTCCACATGCGCCGGCCCCCAAACCGCGTTCAGCAGGTGCCGATGGGTCAGCACCTTGCCGGAATGCCGCGCCAGCAGCGTCAGCAGGTCATATTCGCGCGGGCTGAGCTGCACCGGCGCGCCCGACGCGCTCACGACCCGGCGCGCCATGTCAACCGTCAAGTCGTCGGCATGGAACATCTCGCTCGCCGCCGTGCCCGGGTGGGCGTGGCGCAGCGCCGCGCGGACGCGCGCCAGCAGCTCGTCGAGGCCGAACGGCTTTTCCACGTAGTCGTCGGCGCCGTTGTCGAGGGCAGCGACCTTGGCCCCCTCCTGGTCGCGGGCCGAGAGGATCAGCACCGGCACCTGGCTTGTGGCCCGAAGCTGGATCAGCGCGTCCTGCCCGTCCATGTCCGGCAGGCCGAGATCCAGCAGGACCAGCGCGGGCGGACGCGCCCGGGCCATCGCGAGGCCGTCCGCGGCGGTGTCGGCGCGCTCCACCGCATAGCCGGACGCTTCCAGCGCCGGGCGCAGGAAGCGGTGGATCTGCGGCTCGTCGTCGATGACCAGAATACGTGTGCGGTGCAAATGGAAAGATTCCAAGCGTTACGCTGTGGATATGGCGGAAAGCCGCAGGACGACAATGGTTCCGGGCGAGCCGTCCCGCGCCGCATCCGGGCGCGGGCTGATGGCCTGGACCGTGCCGCCCATCGCCTCCATCATGCCGCGGGCGATGGCGAGGCCCAGCCCAGTGCCCGGCGCCGTCCGGTCGCCGCGCCGGGCGCGGTAGAAGCTGTCGAACACGTGCGGCAGGTCGTCGGCCGGGATGCCGATTCCCTCGTCGGAGATCTCGATGCTGACCTGCCCGCCGCCCGCGCTGGCGCGGATACGGACGTCGGAGCCGAGCGGCGAGTAGCGGACGGCGTTGTCGAGCACGTTGACCAGCACCTGTTCCAGCAGCGCCGGGTCAGCCTGCATCGCCGGCAGGCCGGCCGGCACGTTCACCAGGATGTGCCCGGCGTCCGGCACCCGGGCGATGGCGGCGTCGATCAGGTCCATCGCCTGCACCGGCTGCAGGCGCGGCGCCACCTGGCCGCTTTCCAGCCGGGTCAGGTCCATGATGTTGGCGAGGAACCGCGTCATGCGCGCCGTGTCCTCCTTGATGCTGGCGAGCAGGTCGGCGCGGGTCGCGGGCGTCAGGCGGTCCCACGCCGTGTCCAGCGTCTCGGCCGCGCCGCGGATGCCGGTCAGCGGCGTGCGCAGGTCATGGCTGAGCGAGTTCAGCAGGGCGGTCCGCAGCTTCTGCGTCTCCTCCATGGCGGCGCTGCGGGCGGCCTCGTTGGCGAGCTTCACCCGTTCCAGCGCAACGGCGGCCTGGTCGGCCAGCGTCGCGAGCGTCTGCGCCGCCGTCGGGTCGAACCGCCCGCTTGCCATGTGCACGCCGAGCACGCCCAGCAGCCCGCGCACCGTCCGCATCGGCAGGAAGCGCCATTCGGCCGACGGCAGGGTGGCGGTGCCGCGCCCGGTCGCTTCCTGCCGCTCGCTGCACCAGCGCGCGGCGGCCCAGCTTCCGTCGTCGAGCACGGTAGCGACTCCAGTGGATGCCTCGGCGGCGGGCGGCTCGGCGGCACGGATGGCGAGGTCGGCGCCCTCTCCGGTCAGCACCACCGCGCGCCCGGCGGCGCCGGCGGCTTGCCGGGCGATCTCCGCCACCAACTCGGGTTCGGTGGTCGGCTCGCCCAGGGATCGGCTGAAAGCGCCGATGCGGCGAAGGCCCTCGATGCGGGCCTGGCCGGCCTGCGCCTCCGCCCGCACCCGGCTGGCGAGGCTGCCGGTCAGCACCGCCACTAGGATGAACACCACGAGCGCGATGCCGTCCCGGGCGTTGCCGATGGTCACGGAATACAGCGGCGGGATGAAGAAGAAGTCCCAGGCGAGGAAGCCCGCCGTCGCCGCGAACAGTGCGACGCGCAGGCCGAACGCGCTGGCGGCGCCGACGACTGCGGTCAGGTAGATCATGCCCATCGCCTCGGGCGGGACGCTGTTGCCCAGGAGGGCGCCGGCGCCGGTGATGGCGGCGACCAGCGCCGTCGTGCCACCCCAGGCCAGCCAGCCTTCCGGCACGCGCGGCAGGCGGCGCCGGGCAACCAGGCCGGAAGACGGCACGACGTGCAGCGCGAACTCCGGGGCGCGGACCAGCAGTTGCGCCGACAGCGTGCGCCCCAGCGCGCGACGCCACGGCGACGGGCGGCCCCGGCCGATCACCAACTGCGTCACGTTGCGGCGCTCGGCCAGTTCCAGCACCACGGCCACAAGGTCGGGGCCGGCCCGCGTCTCGACCTCCGCGCCGAGCTGGGCGGCGAGCGACAGGGCGGCGCTGGCGTCGGTCGGGCGCCGGCTGCGCTCGATGTGCACGACGATCCAGGGGGCGTGCAGCGCGTCGGCCAGGCGCTTGGCCTGGCGCACCACGGCGACGGCGCTGGCGTCGCCGCCCACCAGCGCCAGCACGCGCTCGCTCGCCGGCCACGGGCCGCTGATGGCGTTGCGGCGCATGTAGTCGCGCACGTCCTCATCGACGTGCGCCGCCACCTGGCGCAACGCGATCTCCCGCAGCGCCGCGAGGTTGCCGCCCTTGAAGAAGCCGTCCAACGCGCGCCGCGCCACGTCCGGGCGGTAGATGCGGCCCTCCCGCAGCCGGGCCTGCAGCTCGGCGGGCGGGATGTCGACCAGCTCGACCTCGTTGGCCCCTTCCAGCACGCGGTCGGGCAGGGTCTCGGACACGCGCACGCCGGTGATGCGGGCGACCGCCTCGTTCAGGCTTTCCAAGTGCTGGACGTTCAGCGTGGCCCAGACGGCAATGCCGGCGTCCAGCAGTTCCTGCACGTCCTCCCACCGCTTGGCATGGCGGCTGCCGGGCGCGTTGGTGTGGGCGAGTTCGTCCACCAGCAGCAGGCCGGGCCGCCGGGCCAGCGCCGCGTCCACGTCGAACTCCTGCAGCACCTGGCCGCGGTAGGGCACCTCGCGGTAGGGCAGGATGGGCATGTCGCCGATCTGCGCCGCGGTTTCCGCCCGGCCGTGCGTCTCGACGACGCCCACCAGCACGTCTTCGCCGCCGTCCCGCAAACGCCGGGCGGCGGCCAGCATCTCAAAGGTCTTGCCGACGCCGGGCGCCGCGCCCAGAAACACCTTGAGGCGCGCCCGCCCTTCCCGGGCGGCGGCGGCGACCAGCGCGTCGGGATCGGGGCGGGTGTCCTGCATGCCTCTCAAGTAGCTATGAGGCGGGCTTGGCGTCCAGTGCCTGTGCATCCAAGGCCATGTTGAGCGCCAGCACGTTGACCCGCGGCTCGCCGATCAGGCCGAGCAGCCGGCCCTCGGTGTGCGCCGCCACCATCTCCCGCACCCGGGCCTCCGGCATGGACCGGGCGGCGGCGACGCGGGCCACCTGCCGGCCCGCGGTCTCGGGCGAGATGTGCGGATCGAGGCCGGAGGCGGAGGTGGTCAGCATGTCGCCCGGCACCGGCTTGGCGCCGGCCTTGCCCACGTCCTCGGTCACGCGGTCGATCAGCGACTTCGCCGTCGGCCCGGCGTTCGAGCCGGACGAGTTGCCGGCGTTGTACGGCGCCGGCACGGTCTTGGTCGAATCGGCCGGGTCGGGGTTTGTGGTCGCCGACGGGCGGCCCTGGAAGTACTTGTCCTGGGTGAACGGCTGGCCGAGGAGCGAGGAGCCGACCACCTTGCCGTCCTGCTCGATCAGCGAGCCGCCGGCCTGCCGGGGGAACACGGCCCCGGCAATGCCGACGAACGCCAAGGGGAAGGCCAGGCCGGTCAGCACGGTAAACAGCACGACGAGGACGATGGCGGGGCGAAGATGCTGCATGTCACGCAAATCCCAAAAGGGTCAGTATCACATCGATCAGCTTGATGCCGACGAACGGGGCGATGAGGCCGCCCAGGCCATAGACCAGCAGGTTGCGGCGCAGCAGCGCCGCGGCGCCGATCGGCTGGAACTTCACGCCGCGGAGCGCCAACGGCACCAGCGCCACGATGATCAGCGCGTTGAAGATCACCGCGGACAGGATGGCGCTCTGCGGCGAATGCAGCCGCATCACGTTGAGCGCGCCCAGCTCCGGGTAGGTCGCGACGAAGATCGCCGGCAGGATGGCGAAGTACTTGGACACGTCGTTGGCGATGCTGAACGTGGTCAGGCTGCCGCGGGTAATCAGCAACTGCTTGCCGATCTCCACGACCTCCAGCAGCTTGGTGGGGTCGCTGTCGAGATCGACCATGTTGCCGGCCTCGCGCGCCGCCTGGGTGCCGGTCTGCATCGCGACGCCCACGTCGGCCTGGGCCAGCGCCGGCGCGTCGTTGGTGCCGTCGCCGCACATGGCGACCAGCCGGCCCTCGGCTTGCACCTTGCGGATGTAGTCGAGCTTGTCCTGCGGCGTGGCTTGGGCCAGGAAGTCGTCCACCCCAGCCTCGGTGGCGATGGCCGCAGCTGTCACCTTGTTGTCGCCGGTGATCATCACCGTCTTGATGCCCATCTGGCGCAAGGCGGCGAAGCGCTCGCGGATGCCGGGCTTCACGATGTCCTTGAGCTCGATCACCCCTTGCAGCCGGCCATCGACGGCCACTGCAAGCGGGGTGCCGCCGGACCGGGCGATGCGGTCCACCGCCTGGGTGAACCCCTGGGGCGGCGCGCCGCCGGTGAGCGCCAGCACGCTCTCCACCGCGCCCTTGCGCCAGGACCGGCCGCCGGCGTCGAGGCCGCTGACCCGGGTGTTGGCCGTGAACGGCACCACGGTCGCGCCCTCCGGCGCCTCGTGCGTCACCCCGAAGCGGTCCCGGGCGAAGGAGAGGATCGAGCGCCCTTCCGGCGTGTCGTCGCCGAGCGAGGCGAGCACCACGGAGTCGGCCAGGCTGCGCTCCTCGACGCCCGGCACCGGCGAGAAGCTGGCGGCGGCGCGGTTGCCGAAGGTGATCGTGCCGGTCTTGTCGAGCAACAGGGTGTCCACGTCGCCCGCCGCCTCCACCGCGCGCCCGGAGGTTGCGACCACGTTGAAGCGGATCAGCCGGTCCATGCCGGCGATGCCGATGGCGGACAGGAGGCCGCCGATGGTGGTGGGGATCAGCGTCACGAACAGCGCCACCAGCACCGGCACGGCAAGGTCGGTGCCGGAGTACTTCGCCAGCCCCACCAGCGTCACGACGGCGATCAGGAAGATGATGGTGAGGCCCGCCAAGAGGATGTCGAGCGCGATCTCGTTCGGCGTCTTGCGCCGCTGCGCGCCCTCGACCAGCGCGATCATGCGGTCGATGAAGGTGTTGCCGGGGTCGGCGGTGATGCGGACCACCAGCCAGTCGCTGACGATCTGGGTGCCGCCGGTGACGGCGCTGCGGTCGCCACCGGCCTCGCGGATGACGGGCGCGCTTTCGCCGGTGATGGCGCTTTCGTTGACGCTGGCCACGCCTTCCACGATTTCGCCGTCGGACGGGATCAGGTCGCCGGTCTCCACCAGCACGAGGTCGCCGCGGCGCAGGTCGGGGGCGGGCACCTGCGTCGTCTGGCCGCGATTGGTGCCGACCAGGCGCTTGGCCATCGTATCGCTCCGGGCGCGGCGCAGGCTCTCCGCCCGGGCACGTCCGCGGCCCTCCGCCACCGCCTCCGCGAACGTCGCGAACAGCACGGTGAGCCACAGCCAGAGCGCGATGGCGAGCGCGAAGCCCGCCGGCTGCCCGCTGGCCAGGTTGCGGATCGCCAGCACGGTGACAAGGATCGAGACGATCTCGGTCACGAAGATGACGGGGTTGCGGATCAGCCGGGCCGGGTTGAGCTTGACGAAGGCGTCGCCAGCCGCGCGGGCCAGGATCCCGCCGTCGAACAGCGCGATGTTTTCAGCGTTCTGTGCCACGATAAAAGTGTCCTTAGAAGGTCTTGCCGGCGAGCATCGAGAAGTGCTCCGCGAGCGGCCCGAGCGACAGCGCGGGCAGGAACTGCAATCCGCCCAGGATCAGGATCACGCCGATCAGCAGGCCGATGAACAGCGGCCCGTGCGTCGGGAAGGTGCCGGCGCTGGGCGGCAGCTTCGGCTTCGCGGCAAGCGACCCGGCAATCGCCAGCACCGGCACCAGGAAGGCGAACCGCCCCAGCAGCATGCACGCGCCCAACCCATAGTCCAGCAGCGGCGTGTCCGCCGTCAGCCCGGCGAACGCGCTGCCGTTGTTGCCGGTCGCCGAGCTGAACGCATACAGCATCTCGCTCAGCCCGTGCGGCCCGGCGTTCGCCAGCGACGACACGCCGTCCGGCAGCACGAGGCACAGCGCAGTGCCGGAAAGGATGCAGAGCGGCAGGATCAGCACCGCCAGCATGGCGAGCTTGATCTCCCGCGCCTGCACCTTCTTGCCGAGGTACTCCGGCGTGCGCCCCACCATCAGCCCAGCCACGAACACCGCGAGCAGCGCGAACACCAGAATGCCGTAGAGGCCCGACCCGACGCCGCCGGGCACGACCTCGCCCAACTGGATCACGAACATCGGGATCATGCCGCCGAGCGGCGTGAAGCTGTCGTGCATGGCGATCACCGCGCCGTCGGAGGTCGCGGTGGTGGTCACGGCGAACATCGACGACACCGCAGTGCCGAAGCGCACCTCCTTGCCCTCCATGTTGCCCATGGACGGGTCGACGCCGGCCGCCGTCAGCAGCGGGTTGCCGGCGCCCTCGGCGGCATAGCAGCCGACGATCGCGGCGACCATCAGGATCGCCATGACCCACATTAGCGCGAAGCCCTGGCGCCGGTCCCGCACGATGTGGCCGAACATGACCGCGAGCGCGAAGGGGATCACGATCTCCGACCAGGTCTCCACCACGTTGGTGAGCGCGGTCGGGTTCTCGAACGGGTGGGCGCTGTTGGCGTTGAAGAAGCCGCCGCCGTTGGTGCCCAGCATCTTGATCGCTTCCTGGAACGCCACCGGGCCGAGGGCGATGGTCTGCTTGGCCCCCTCCAGCGTCGTCGCGTCCACGTAGCCCGCCATCGTCTGCGGCACGCCGGAGGCCATCAGGAACACGGTGTAGACGAGCACGATCGGCAGCAGCAGGTAGAGCGTGATCCGGGTCAGGTCGACCCAGAAGTTGCCGAGTTCCTTGACGCCCCCCGCCACGAACGCCCGGGCGACGGCGACGGCGGCGGCGATGCCCGTCGCGGCCGACAGGAAGTTGTGCACCGTCAGCCCCCACATCTGGCTGCCGTACGACAGCGTGGTCTCGCCGCCGTAGGCCTGCCAGTTGGTGTTGGTGACGAAGCTGATCGCCGTGTTGAACGCGAGCTGCGTGGACACCGCCGACTGGCCCTGCGGGTTGAACGGCAGCTTGTCCTGGAAGCGCAGCATCAGGAACAGGATCAGGAAGTGGACCGCCTGCAGCACGATCAGCGCGGTCGCATAGGTGAGCCAGCCCATGCCGCGCGAGGCATCCACCCCGGCGACGCCGTAGAAGCCGCGCTCGATAGGCCCCAGCACGGGGGACAGGAAGGTGCGCTCCCCCTGCACCACCCGGGCGATGTAGCCCCCGAGCGGCACGGCGCACAGGAACACCAGCGCCAGCACGAGCGCGATCTGCGCCCAGCCGATCAATGTCATATGTAAATGTCCTAGAAGTCTTCGGGGCGGACGAGCGCCCAGACCAGATAGATCAGCAGCCCGGCCGAGACTGCGCCGCCCAGGAGAAGGTCGAGCATGGGATCAGATCCGCTCGCACAGCGCCGCGTAGGCCGCCATGAGCAGGATGCCGCCCGTGCCGAGCACGACGACGAGGATGTCAGCCATAAATGCGCCTTTCGGGTTCTTGCGCCAGAGATGGACGCCCGACCCGACAAGTCTCAATATTCGTTCACGCCGCAAAACATAAAAATGGCATAAAGACCGCCGCATCCGTCAGCGGAGTGCCACGATCTCCACCCGGCGGTTGGCCGGGCTGCGCAGGTTGTAGGCGTCGTAGGGCTGCAGCGGGCCGAAGCCCTGGGGGCGCATCCGCTCCCGCGGCACGCCCCGGGCCGCGAGGTAGTCCACGACGGCGGACGCGCGCAGCATCGAGAGGCTGATGTTGTAGCCGAGGCGGCCCGAGATGTCGGTGTGGCCGTTGACCTCGAACATCAGGCCGTAAAGCTGCGGGTCGTTCAGCGCGACCGCGGCGTTGTCGAGCAGGGCGAAGCTGTCCGGGCGGATACGGTAGCTGTTGAAGTCGAAGTTCACCGCGCCGATGATTCGCCGCTCGAAAGCCGGGCCGGCCTCGTAGCCCATCGGCGGCGGGATCGGGGCGCAGGCAGCCAGCGCCCCGATCAGCGCAAGAGTGGGCAGCGCCAGGGTGGGCAGCAGGCAGGATCTAGCGGGGTGCGAGCGCATCGACGATCTCCCGGGAGGTGGGCGTGCGACCGCGCAGGTCGGTGGCGGGTCCGCGCGGCTCGCGCAGGCCCAGCCGGCGCTCCGTGCCGCGCGGGTCGGCCGGCATCTGGTCGTGCAGCTCGCGGGTTTGCGGGTCGAGCGGCAGCGTCTGGGCCAGGCGCTCCGCATCGGGGTTGCCGGCCTGCGGGGCGGCGGGGGGCGCCGGCCGCGGCGCATACGGCGGCGGTGCGTAAGCGGGCGGCGTGAAGGGGCGCGGCACGTAGGCGGGCGGGCTGGTCGGCAGCAGCGGCCCGGAGTTCTTCTGCGCCCAGGCCGGGGCCGCGATGCCAAGCGCCGTGCCGAGCACGGACGCGCCCAGGGTGCTCAAACGCGCCATTTCGACGCCTCCTCAAAAAACACAGTGCCATCCTGCAAGCAGAACGGGCGCGCGGCAAGCGAAACTAAAGCTGCGGCTTCGTCTTGCTTATGTCGTTTGTTGACCGTCATAGTGGCTCCGCGGCGACGGCATGAGGCGGCAACGGCGATGGCTCCACGCTTTATCGGCAAGACCTCGCTGGCCGGGCTGCATCCCGTGCAGTGGGACGGGCAGCCCGTGCTGGCCGTCCACGCCCGCCTGCGCGACTTGCTGCACGCCCGGCTGGGGGCCGCGGCAGCCGGGCTGTTCGCGGAGCCGGTCGTGACCTGGCCCGGCGCGGACGGCCCCGGCAGCGTGTCCTGGTACACCGACGCGCCTGGCGAGGCGGAGCCGCTCGCCGGCCTGCCCGCTGACCGCCGCGCGCCGGCGGAAGCGCGGCTCCGCGGCGTCCTGCGGCAACTCGGCCCGCTGCTGGCCGACCCTGAGGCCGGGCCGCTGCTTCGGCGCGCCCTGGCGCTCGGCGCTCGGCACGGCCTGCTGGCGGTCGGCAGCACGCCTGTGCTGACGGAGTGGGGCCTGGCGCCTGAGGCCGCCGGGCCGGAGGACGGCATCGCCGCCCGCGCCGCGGCTTGGATCGAGGATTACGCGGACATCGCGCCTCCGGCGCCTGCCGCCGTGCCGGTGCCTGCCGCTGCCCCGCCGC
>CAXSHI010000060.1:0-22148 GCA_964236755.1 uncultured Acetobacteraceae bacterium | reverse complement strand
CAAGGCCGAGGGCAGCAAGGTCGAGAAGTTCGGCAAGTAGCGCGGCCAGGATCAGCCGCCCGCAACACCCTCGAATTGCTCCCGGCTGCGCGCCGCGCGCGTGGTGATCGCGTCCCACTGCCCGGCGGCGATCTCCGCGGCGGGGGTCAGCCAGGAGCCGCCGACCGCGACCACGTTGGGCTGCGCCAGCCACTCGGCGGCGTTTTGCTCCGTGAGGCCGCCGGTCGGGCAGAACCGCGCCTGCGGGAAAGGGCCGGCAAGGGCTTTCAGGGTGGCGAGGCCGCCGGCGGCCGTGGCGGGGAAGAACTTGGCCGTGTCGAAGCCGCGGGCCACGGCCTCCATCAGCTCGGACGCCGTGGCGACGCCGGGCATGAAGGGAATGCCGGCCGTCGCCGCCGCGTCGAGCAGCGCCGGCGTGGCGCCGGGGCTGAGGGCGAAGCGTGCGCCGATCCCCGCGGCCCGGCCGAGGTCCGCCGGCGTGAGCACCGTGCCGATGCCCACCACCGCCTCCGGCACCTCGCGGATGATGGCCTCCGCCCCGGCCAGCCCGGCCGGCGTGCGCAGCGTGACCTCCAGCAGGCGCACGCCGCCGGCCACCAGCGCGCGGGCGAGCGGCACCGCGTCCTCCAGCCGGTCGAGGGTGATCACGGGGATAACGCGCCCCAGCGCCAGAAGGTCGGCAAGCTGGCTCCGGCGGGACTGGCTCATGCGTCAGGCTCCTCGGTGTCGGCGGGCCGCGTGACGGCCCGCGGCGCGATGGCGCCCGGATGGCCCACGACGATGCCGGCGAGGTCGTGCCCGGCACGGGCGGCCGCCTCGGGCGGGGCGCCGCGCAGGCGGGCGGCGAGGTACGCGGCGGCGAAGCTGTCGCCCGCCGCCGTCGTGTCAACCACCGGCCCCGCCGGGCCGGCCCGCACCAGCAGCTCGGCGCCGCCGTGCAGGACGCGGCAGGCGGGATGGTCCAGCTTCAGCACGATCTCCTTGTTCACGGCTTGTTGGCGCAGCTCGGCCTCGCCCGCTTCGCCATAGAGCAGTTCCAAGTCCTCGGCGGAGGCCAGCACGATGTCGGCGAGCGCATACGCCTGCGCATAGACGGCGCGCGCCGCGGCCCGGTCCGGCCAGCCCCGCGGGCGGAAGTTGGTGTCGAACGCCACGCGCGCCCCGCGGGACCGGGCGTCCGCCAGCGCCTGGAACAGCACGGTCCGCACGTCGGCGCCGAAGATCGAGAGCGTGATGCCGGACAGGTAGAGCGTGCCGAAGGCCGCAAGCTCCGCCGGGTCAAGGTGGTCGAACAACTGCCGGGCCGCCGAGCCGTCGCGCCAATGGAGGAAGCGGCGCTCGCCCTGCGGATCGGTCTGGATGACGTATAGGCCCGGCAGGCGCCCGGGCAGGCGGCGCACCAGCCTTGTGCCGATCCCCTCCTCCTGCCAGCGCGCCAGCATCTCGCCGCTCCATGCGTCGTCGCCCAGCGCCGTCACGTAGTCCACCGCGACGCCCAGCCGCGCGAGATAGACGGCGGTGTTCAGCGTGTCGCCGCCGAAGCCGCGGCGGAGCTGCCCGTCCGGCTGCTCCCGCAACTCCACCATGCATTCGCCGATGCAGGCGACCCGCCCGGCGTCGGACAGGCGCGGTCGGGGCGGGAGGGCGCTGGTTGCCACAGCCGATTGTTAGTATGGTGGCCTGTCAGCCGGCAAGGGGCCAGGCCCCGGCCTGAACCTATGGGAGGCCGGGACACGAGGGGACAGCGCCGCATGCAAGTCTGCGTCATCCACCAGGCCCGGGACCTGCGGATCGAGGACCGCGCCATGCCGGACTTGCTCCCCGGCGGCGCGCTGATCCGGGTGCGGGCGGGCGGCATCTGCGGGTCCGACCTGCACTACTACTTCGAGGGCCGTAACGGCGACTTCGTCATCCGCGAGCCGCTGGTCCCGGGCCACGAGGTCTCGGGCGAGGTCGCCGCGGTCGGTGCGGAGGTCACGCGGCTGCGGCCGGGTCAGCGCGTCGCCATCCACCCCGGCCGCAACTGCGGGCGCTGCGCCGCCTGCCGGGCCGGGCGCGGCAACCTGTGCCGCAACGTGTTCTTCATGGGCAGCGCCAGCCGCTTCCCGCACATGCAGGGCGGGTTCGCCGAGTATGTCGCCGTGGACGAAAGCCAGGCCTATCCGGTGTCGGACGCGCTCCCCTTCACGACCGCGGCCTTTGCCGAGCCGTTGGCCGTGGCGCTTCACGCGGTCGAACGGGCCGGGCCGCTGCTGGGCCGGTCGGTGCTCGTCACGGGCGCGGGGCCGATTGGCCTGTTGGTCCTGCTCGCGGCCCGGCGTGCCGGGGTGGAGACGGTAGCGATAACCGACATCCTCGACGCGCCCTTGGCGCTGGCCCGCCGCATCGGCGCCGATGCGGCGGTGAACGTCGCGGCCGATGCCGACGCGCTCCCCCGCGCAGCGAGGGAGGCGGACGGCTTCGAGGCTGCGTTCGAGGTGTCCGGCGACCCGGCGGGCCTCGCGTCCTGTCTTCATGCGGTGCGGCCGGGCGGCACGGTGGTGCAGGTCGGCACGCTGCCGCCGGGCCAGTTCCCGTTTGCCGGCAACCTGGTGATGGCGAAGGAGATCGACCTGCGCGGCGCCATGCGCTTCGACCGCGAGTTCGCCCACGCCGCCGCCTGCCTCGACCGCGGCCTGATCGACGTGGCGCCGCTGCTGACCGCTTGCCTCCCGGCCGGGCAGGCCGCGGCGGCGTTCGACTTGGCGAAGCAGCGGGACAAGCATTCCAAGGTGCAGATCGCGTTCTGACGGCACGACGGCATCTCACGTTGCGGTCTATGGATAGTCGGACTGCGCTTCGGGTCGCGCCCGGCGGAATTCATCACGGGATCGGCAGCGCGAGGCCACGCTCCCCAGCAACGGATAAGGCGAAAGGTCGCAGCCGAACCGCCGGGCGTTGGCCATCTGCGGTGCGAGGTGGAGATCCGCCCAGCCCGGCGCGTCGCCGAAGCAGAACGGCCAATCGACGGAACGGGCGGCAAGCGTTGCCTCCAATGCCGTGAGCGCAACACTGATCCAATGCTCATACCAGGCCTGCACGCCCGTCTCGCTGGCGCCGAGCCGAACTTTTAAGTACTCGCGCACCCGGCTGTTGTTGATCGGGTGCAGGTCGCTGGTGATGAGCTGCGCGAAGGCCCGCGCCTGCGCCCGCAGGATCGGGTCGGCGGGGAGCAGCGGCCAGGGATGCGTGTCCTCAAGGTACTCAAGGATCGCGGTGGACTGGGCGATGACATGGCGGCCCACGCGCAGCACCGGCAGGAGGCCTTGCGGGTTGATCGCCCGGTATTCGCCCGGACGAAGCGACCCCACAGCGACATACTCGTATGCCAAGCCCTTGAGGTTCAGCGCGATGCGGACCCTCTCGCCTGCCGAGTTCTGCCACCGCGAATAAAGCTGCATCGGTCCAGCATAGGGCGGGCGCCGGCAGGACGCGAGTTGGCCGGCCACAGGCCCCGGCGTTCAAGCGGGGCGCGCCGCCGGCCCCGGCGACGGCTTGACTCGCAAAACCCGATGCGGACAGCTAGGGAAAAAGGGAGGCGACGCGCCGCGACATGACATCCATGGTGAATCAGGCCACCGCCTCGGCCATCCTGGCCCGGCTGGACCGCCTGCCAGCGACGCGGCATGTCTGGCGGCTGGTCACGCTGCTCTCACTCGGCGGCATGTTCGAGTTCTACGACCTGTTCATGACCGGCTACGTGATCCCCGGCCTGGTCAAGGCGGGGCTGCTGGCCAACGTCGCGGTCGGTATCTTCACCGGGCCGGCGCTGTTCGTGGCGGCGACCTTCACCGGCCTGTTCATCGGCACCTTCGTGTTCGGCTTCGTGGCCGACACATACGGGCGGCGGTCGATCTTCACCGTCTCGCTGCTGTTCTACTGCGCGGCGACCCTGGTGATGGCGTTCCAGGACAGCGGGTTCTCGGTCTGCCTGTGGCGGCTGATCGCCGGTATCGGCATCGGCGTCGAGCTTGTGACCATCGACACCTACATCGCCGAGCTGGTGCCCAAGCACGTGCGGGGCCGCGCCTTCGCCTACAACCAGGTGATCCAGTTCTCCGTCGTTCCGGTCGTCGCCCTCCTGGCCTACATGCTGGTGCCGATCGCGCCGCTCGGCTTCGACGGCTGGCGCTGGGTGGTGGCCATCGGGTCGCTCGGCGCGCTGTTCGTGTGGTTTCTGCGCCGCGGCATCCCGGAAAGCCCGCGCTGGCTGCTCCAGCAGGGCCGCGTGGCGGAGGCGGAAGCGGTCACGGCAGCCATCGAGGCTCGGGTGGTGGCCGACCTCCGCGGCGCGCCGCTGCCGCAGCCGGCGCCGCACGCCGTGGAACGCACGGAGGCGGCCGGGCGGTTCGCCGAGATCTGGCAGCCGCCCTATCGCACGCGGACGCTCATGCTGATGGTGTTCCAGTTCTTCCAGACGTTCGGCTTCTACGGCTTCGCCGCCTGGGTGCCGACGCTGATCGTGCAGCAGACCGGGATCAACCTGTCCTCCAGCCTGCTGTATTCCTTCATCATCGCCATCGCCAGCCCGTTCGGCCCGCTGCTGGCGATGAGCTTCGCCGATAAGTTCGAGCGGAAATGGCAGCTGGTGGGGGCGGCCTGCGGCGTCGGCGTGTTCGGGGTGCTGTTCTCCTTCCAGAGCACGATGGCGCTGCTGATCGTGTTCGGCGTCTTGATCACGCTGTGCAACAACGTGCTGTCCAACACCTTCCACGGCTACCAGACCGAGCTGTTCCCGACGCGCGTGCGGGCGCGTGCCGTGGGCTTCACCTACTCCTTCAGCCGGATCAGCACGGTGTTCGCGAGCTTCATCATCGGCTTCTTCCTGCGCACCGCCGGCACCAAGGGCGTGTTCGGCCTGATCGCCTTCGCCATGCTCATGGTCGTGCTGTCCATCGCCCTGTTCGGCCCGCGCACCCGCGACCTGGAGCTGGAGCAGATCTCGACCTAGTGCCCGAGCCTAGTCGTCCGCCATATCTCTGGCCGTGTTGTCCGGAAGCAGCGCGGTGGCGATCAGGCTGATGATGGCGCAGACGAGGATGAACACGGCGATCACCCAGCCCGTGTGGTACTGGGCCAGCAGCCACGCCACGATCAGCGGCGCTGGGCCGCCGGCGATGACGGAGGCCAGCTGGTAGCCGATGGATGCGCCGCTGTAGCGGAGCCGCCCGGGGAAGCACTCGGCGATCATCGCCGCCTGCGGCCCGTACATGATGTCGTGCGGCACGAGGGACAGCACGATGGCGACGAACACCAGCACCGGCGACAGCGTGTTCAGCAGGCCCACATAGACAAACCCGTAAATCCCCGTGAGCGCCGCCCCCAGCATATAGATGCGCCGCCGCCCGAAGCGGTCCGACAGGTGCCCGGCGAGCGGCACCGTCACCAGCGACAGCACAGAGGCGGTCATCACCGCGATCAGCAGCAACTCTCGGGAGAGCTTCAGCGTGTTGACGCCGTAGGAGAACACGAAGGCGATGAAAATGTAGAACGGCGCCTGCTCCCCCATGCGGGCCAGCGCGCTCAGCAGGATCTCCCGGGGATACTGCCGCATCACCGTGAGCGCGGGGGTCTTCTCGATGCGGTTCTCGGACGCCATGCGCTGGAAGGTCGGCGATTCCTCGACGCCGAGCCGAATCCACAGGCCCACCCCGATCAGGACGATCGACAGCAGGAACGGGATGCGCCAGCCCCAGACCAGGAACGCATCGCCCGACCAGGCGCTGAAGCCCAGCACCGCCAGGTTCGCGGTGAACAGCCCGGCGGGCACGCCCATCTGCGGCCAGGACGCGGCCAGCCCCCGGCCGCCCTTGCTGCCGGCCCACTCCATCGACATCAGCACCGAGCCGCCCCACTCGCCGCCGACCCCGATGCCCTGGATGAAGCGGAGCGCCGTGAGGATCACCGCGCCCCAGATGCCGATGCTGGCGTAGCTGGGCACGACGCCCACGAGCACGGTGGCGACGCCCATCAGCATCAGGGTGGCGATCAGCGTGGACTTGCGCCCGATGCGGTCGCCGAAATGGCCGAAGATCGCCGCCCCGATGGGCCGGGCGACGAAGCCCACAGCATACACGCCGAACGCATTGAGGGTGGCGACCAGCGGATCGCTGTTGGGAAAGAACAGCGACCCGAAGACCAGGCCCGTGGCGGTGCCGTACAGGAAGAAGTCGTACCACTCGATGGTGGTGCCGATGGTGGCGGCGAGCGCCGCCCGGGTCAGCATCCTGCGCTGTTCCGCTGCCGATATGGCCGAAGCCTGGGCGGTCGATGACATGGGTTCCTCCTGACGCTTTTCGCCCACGATGCTGCCTGATCGCGCATCCTGCAAGCGAGGCTGTCCGGTTCCGGTCCATGTCAGCGCTGGCGCGGCGGCGCGCCTTCTCGCCATTCAGATGGCCGAGACGTGGACCCGGTGCCAGGCCGTGCTCAGGTAGCCCTTGAAGTTCCACACCTCGTCCGGCAGCGCCGGCTGGGTCTGCCCGGCGGAGTCCCAGGCCCGCACCGCCAGCTCATGCCGGCCGCGCGGCAAGTCAAGCTCGACGCGCCAGAGCGTCCAGCTCCAGGGCGCCGCCGGGTCATGCTCCAGCTCGGCCTGCGCCCAGGTCCGGCCACCGTCAGCGGACACGTCCACCCGGGCCACGGCGCGGGCGGTCGCGACGGCGTAGCCTTGGAGCGTCGTGCGGCCCGTGGCGAGCGCCGCGCCCTCCGCCGGCCGGCAGATCGCCGAGGTGAGCGGCATGTCGTCGATGGTGACGCCGTTCCGCCAATCGACCGTGTCCTCAGTGACGTCGGGCGGCAGCAGCTTGTAGTCGCGCTGCTGCATGTGGTTGTCGGACGGCCGGTCCTGCACGGTGACGGCGGCGAGCCACTTCGGGCTGCGCACGCCCGCGTAGCCCGGCACCACGGCGCGAAGCGGAAAGCCGTGCTCCGGCGCGAGCGGCTCGCCGTTCATGGTGTGGGCCAGCAGGGTTTCCGGCGCCATCGCCTTGGCCATGCCGATGGACACGCCGTAGGCGAACCGCCCCTCCTTCGGCATCTCCACCACGTCCCGGGCGTCGAAGGCGACGTGCAGCGCCGCATCCGTCTTCGCCCCGGCCGCGCGCAGCACGTCGGCCAGCGCGACGCCGGTCCACTCGGCGTTGCCGATGGCCCCGGCCGCCCAGGGATCGCCCGTGGTCGGCCGCACCGTCTGCAGGTCGGCGCGGCGGTTGCCGGCGCATTGCAGGACCGCGGTGACGGAGCGCGCGGGGAACCGTTCCCGCAGCTCTGCCACGGACAGGTCGAGCGGCGTGGCGACCCGGCCGCCCACCCGCAGCCGGTGCGTCGCCGGGTCGAGACGCGGGATGTCGCCGTGGCTGCGGACGTAGAAGTCGGGCTGCGCGGTCACGATGGAGGCGAGCAGCCGGCCGGGCGGCGGCTCCGCGTTGTAGGGGTGCGCGGACCGCATCAGCAGGTCCGGCTTGGAACGGCTCGAATCGAACACCGCGGTCTCCATGGCAGTTGGCACGAGCACCAACGCGGGCGCGGGCGGAACGGGTGCAGGTTCGGCACCGAGAGGCGTGATTCCGATTGTCTGCAGATCTTAGCAAATCTCAGACTTGAGATATTGCCCAGGTTTACAACAGTCATCCTCTAAAATAAGCAACGCTTTGGTTTCGTTACATGGTCTCATTATTGCGAAAAAGTTGTCGGGCCGTTCGGGTGCCCGCCAACCAGGAGCGTCCATGCGCCAGTTTCTGTTAGCGTCAACGATGATCATCGCTGCGCCTTTGCTGATCGCGAGCGGAGCATGGGCCACGCCCATGCTCGGGATCACCGTCCAATCGGGCAGCGAGTCCAAGTTCCAGTCGGCCGCCTTCGGCGCCGGGGGCGGGTCGCATAGCTTCTCGTCCGTGAGCGTCGGCAACTTCATCGCCAACAACATCGGCACGCAGCTCTACTCGCCAAGCTACCTCGACCTCGCGACCTTCGACCTTTCGAGCAACTCAGGCGGCACGCTCACGATCACCGTGACCGGAACAGGCTTCACGTCCAAGATGGGCGCGACGAGCTGGCTGACGCAGTTCACGGGCAACGTCGCCAACGGCTCGGCCACGGTGAGCGCCAAGTCTTACCTCGACAACGGCGACACCTTGAAGAACCCGGGCTGCGCCGTCGGCTGCACGCTCCTGAGCAGCGTGGACCTGGGCGGCAGTGCCACGGCCTCCGCCGTCAGCGACGGCTTGTTCGCCCTTACCGAGGTCATCAGCATCACGACGACCGGGGCGCAGCGCCTCAGCGTGGATGCGTCGGTCGGCGGCGTATCCGCCACGAGCGTGCCGGAGCCGATGTCGCTGGCTTTGCTCGGCACCGCCCTCATCAGCCTCGGCCTCGTCCGCCGCCGCGTGCGCCAGGCGGTCTAGGCGCCGGCGTCCGCTGCTCTGGACTGAACCCTGGGGCGTTCGGCACCTGCCGGGCGCCCCAGCTTTGGTCTCAGCCCGGGGCGCTCAACGCGCCATCGCCGTGGGCGCCTGCGCCGGGCCGTGCGCGGCGGAATGGATCACGTCGAACTCGTAGCGTTCATGCGGCACCGTGCGGTGATCCGCCTGACGGAAGTGCGCGGGGCGCAGGCAGTAGTCGCGCAGGATCGCCAGCGTCTTCAACGCCTGCGACGTCATCTTGACGTTCGACACCTGGTCGTCCTCCCGCCAGCTGATCGGGAAGAACAGGACCGAGCGCCCGGCGTCGAACAGGCCCAGCAGCAGGAAGTTGTTGAAGCGCAGGTCGTCGGCGTAGCGCAGCACGTTCCGGTCGGTGAACACGCTTGCCGCGAACACGTTCAGCCCGGAGCCGAGGTCCAGCACCCGGCGGCGGGCGCCCAGGGTGAACAACAGGTTGAACACGCGGTTGCCGAAGATGCGGAAGCGCGAGTAGCCGCGCAGCGACGAGCCGCGGGCGAACCGCGCGCCGAGGCAGGCGTCGTGCCGCAGGTGCTGCCCGGCGTTCAGCACCGGGGCGAGGTCGGCGATGCTGCCTTGGTCGTCGCCGTGCAGCACGACGACATGGGTGAAGCCTTCCCGCTCGGCGTAGGCGAAGGCAGCCTTGTGCGAGCCGCCGAGGTTGTAGTTGGCGCGGTTGCGCGCGATTGTCACGCGGGGCACCTCGGCCTCCGGCGCCGCCGCGACCGCCGCTTCCAGCGTGCCGTCCTTGCTGCCGTTGTCGAGCACGAGGACCTCGGCAAAGCGTTGGGCGAGCGGGCCTTTGAGCTGCGACAGCACCCGGCCGATCTGCGAGGCGCAGTTGTAGCAGGGAATGAACACCAACAGCTTCTCTGGGAGCTTCTCGGGCACCGTCACGTCCTCGGCGCCATCGCCCGCTCGCTCATGTGGCGGGACATGAGGAAGTTCAGCAGGAGCTGCGGCGGCGTGACCAAGACCTTCGCAGCCGCGGTCAGGAGGGCGCGCGACGGGTCGTGGCCATAGGCTTGCGCCAGCCCGGCCAATCCGCCCATGATCAAGGTCATCGCCCAGGCCGCGGCGGTGATCAGGCACAGCGTGTAGAGCAGATAGACCGCGATCCGCGTGCCCAGCGCCCCCTCGCTGCGGTCGAAGATGAGGCGGCGCGACACCAGGAAGACCATGAGCGCCGCGGTGCTGGAACTGATGACGTTGGCGGCGAACGGCGGCATGCCGAGGCCGCCCACCATGGACAGCAGCAGGGTGAAGTCCAGCAGCCAGCCCATGCCGGACAGCCCGCCGAACTTCAGGGCGGCAAGCCACCCTTGCCTGGAGGGGCCGGCTTGGCTGGTGAGGGTCACGGTCATCACATACCAAGTAGGCGCGGTGCAGCGTGGAGTCGCCCAACATCGCCGTGATGACGCAAGGAGACCGCGTCGGCGCTCTACTGCGGTCGGCACCCATCATTGATCCGGCTGCCGGCTTGCGGCAGCGTGGATGCGACCGTCACTGGGACCTCCGATGCAAGATTTGCTGCCGCAGGCCGAGCGGATCGGCGCGTTGCTGAAGGCGCGCCGGGAAACGGTGGGCGTCGCCGAAAGCTCGTCGGGCGGGCTGGTCTCGGCGGCCTTGCTGTCCGTCCCAGGCGCCAGCGCCTATTTCCAGGGTGGCGCCGTGGTCTACACGGCGGGCGCCAGGACCGCCCTCCTCGCGACCACCCTGGACCAGATGGCGGGCGTCCGGTCAGCCTCCGAGCCTTACGCCCTGTTGCTGGCCCGCACGATGCGGGAACGCCTCGGCACGACATGGGGCATCGCCGAGACCGGGGCCGCCGGCCCGGACGGCAATCGCTACGGCGATGGCGCCGGCCACACCTGCGTCGCCGTGAGCGGCCCCACCGAGAAGGTCGTCACCGTCGAGACCGGGAACGGCGACCGCGTCGCCAACATGCGCGCCTTCGCGCTCGCGTTGCTGGACCTGCTGACCGAGGCGTTGGACAGCGCGGCGGGTTGACCCGGCCGGGCGGACTTGCACCGCAGCATCCGGGCCGCCACCCTGCCGCATGAGCCAGACCTCCGCCTTTCTTCCCGGCCCTCGCCTGCACGTTGCGGGCGCCGCCTCAGGTCCGCTCGCCGGCCTGACCTTCGCGGCCAAGGACCTGTTCGACGTGGCGGGGCACCCGACCGGGGGCGGCAACCCGGACTGGCCGCGCGTCCACCCGGTGCCCACGCGCCACGCCTGGGCGGTGCAGACCCTGCTGGACGCCGGCGCCCGGCTTGTGGGCAAGACGGTGACGGACGAGGTCTCGCTCGGCATCCTGGGGGAGAATGCGTTCGACGGCACGCCGGCGAACCCAGCGGCGCCGGGGCGGGTGCCGGGCGGGTCCAGCTCCGGCTCGGCGTCCGCGGTGGCGGCCGGGCTGTGCGACACGGCGCTGGGGACGGACACCGGCGGCTCCGTGCGGGTGCCGGCGAGCTTCTGCGGCCTGTTCGGCATCCGGCCCACCCATGGGCGGGTGCCGGTCGCCGGCATGGCGGCGCAGGCGCCGACCTCGGACACTACCGGCTGGTTCGCGCGGGATGGCGAGACGTTCGCCCGCGTGTCCGCGGTCATGCTGGGGGAGGCGGTGCCGGACGCCCTGCCCACTCGCCTGCTGCGCGCCACCGACGCCTTCGGCTTCGCGGACCCGGCGGTGGCGGCGGCGCTGGCATCCATGGTCGCGCGGCTTGAACATCTGATCGGCCCGGCACAGGACGAGGTCATGGCGCCGCCGGGCCTGTCGGTCTGGGCGCGGGCGCAGCGGACACTGCAGCCGGTCGAGGCCTGGCAGACCTTCCGGCCCTGGGTCGAGGCGCACAACCCGCGCTTCGCGTTCAGCGTGGCGCGCGGGCTGGTGGCCGCGGCGGCGATCCCGGCGTCAGAGGTCGAGTGGGCAACGCTGATGCGGCAGGAGGCGCGCGGGCGCATGGCCTACCTGCTGCCGCCCGGCACGGTCCTGTGCCTGCCGACCACGCCGTTCCCGGCGCCGGAGGTTGGGCTGCCCTTGCCAGTGCTGGACCCGCTGCGGGCGCGCATCGGCTGCCTGTGCGCGCAGGGCGGGCTGGCGGGGCACCCGCAGGTGAGCCTGCCGGGCGCCGTCGTGGACGGGCTGCCGGTCGGCCTCAGCATCATCGGCGCGCGCGGCGCGGACGCGGCGCTGGCCGCGGTCGCCCGGGCTTGGAACCATGCGCTCGGGTGGAGGGCGGTTCTTGATGCTGAGTTCCAGGAGTCGGCGATGCGCTAACCCGTAAACACGTGTAAGGTGTCCGTTATGTCGAGCGCAGGATCGAAGGATGTGACGGGGTGGACGCAAGCGCCGGGCAACACGGCATCGGAGGAGGCGAAGCTTCGCTCCAGGGCGCTCTATGACCAGGACGAGTTCGGGTGGCTGCTGGAGCAGGCTGACCTGCTGCGCGACGGACGGCTGGACGAGATCGACCGGGTTTCGTTGGTTGAGTTCCTGACAGAAATGGCGCGCAACAAGAAACGCGAGTTCCGCAGCGCAGCGACCGTGCTGCTGCAGCATCTGCTCAAGGTGGCCGTGCAGCCGGAAAAGATCACGCGAAGCTGGTTGCTCACCATCGATGAGCAGCAAGACGAAGCCCAATCCCTCATCGAGGATGAACCTGGGATGCGGCAGTATCTGCCAGACCTCTACGCAAAAGCGTACCCAGTTGCTCGCCGCCGCGCTTCCATCGAGACCGGTATCGGGATTGACCGCTTCCCAGTGGACAATCCTTGGACCATGGACGAGGCGCTGGCATTCGTGCCGCCAGCGCCGCCGCCACGTGGTCGCAAGGTGATGCGCAAGGGCTGACCGCCTGCTCTATGCCGCCGCTTCCGCCATGCTCTTGGGCGCAACCACCGGGCGCTTGGCGCGGAAGCCGGCCGCCTGCTCGAAGGCATGGGCGGCGCGGAACAGCACCGCCTCCTGGAACGGCTTCGCCGCGATCTGCACGCTGACCGGCAGGCCGCCCACGCCGAAGCCGGAGCAGACGGACATGGCGGGCCAGCCCGTGAGGTTGAACGGCGCGGTGAAGCCCGGGCGGGCCAGGTTGTCCCATTTCGGCACGTCGTCGATGCGCGGCGCCTCCGCGGGCGCGCCCGCGGTGATCAGCAGGTCGATCCCCTCCATCGCCGCCGTCATCGCGGCGCACAGCTCCCGGCGCATGCGCAGCGCCTGCACGTAGTCGGTCGCGGCGATCAGCCCGCCGAACGCCATGCGGTCGCGCAGCAGCTCGCCGTAGTCGCCGAACCGCTCGCGCATCCAGGGTTCATGCACGGAGAACGCCTCCGCGACGATGACGACGAAGTTCGCCGCCTGGTAGTCATACAGCGACGGAAGGGCGACATCCCGGACCTCCGCCCCCTCCGCCCGCCAGATGTCGAGCGCGCCGTCGATGCCGGCCTGGACCGCGGGGCTGACCGGGCGGTCGGTCTCGTGCCAGCTCCGCGCGACGCCGATGCGCAGGCTTTTCACGCCGTCGTTCAACCCGGCGGAGAAGTCCGGCACCGGGCGGTCGGCGCTGGCCGGATCGGCGGCGTCGTAGCCGGCCATGGCCTGCAGCAGGATCGCGCAGTCCTCGGTCGTCCAGGCCATCGGTCCCGCGTGGTCGAGCGAGAACGCCAGCGGCAGGATGCCGGCCCGGCTGCACAGCCCGTAGGTCGGCTTGATGCCGGCGATGCCGCACAGCGCGGCAGGCCCGCGGATCGAGCCGCCGGTGTCGGACCCGGTGCCGCCCAGGATCAGGCCGGCCGCCACCGCCGCCCCGGTGCCGGACGACGAGCCGGAGGTGAAATGGTCGGTGTTCCACGGGTTGCGCGCCGGCGGCCAGGGCAGGTCGAAGCTCGGGCCGCCGAAGGCGAACTCGTGCGTCGCGAGCTTGCCCAGCATGACCGTGCCGGCGGCGGCGAGCTTGCGCACGGTGGTGGCGTCTGTGTCGGGCACCCAGCCCTGCAGCAGCTTGGAATGCGCCGTGGTGGCAATGCCCGCGGTGCCGTAGATGTCCTTGTGCGCGATGGGGATGCCGTCGAGCGGTCCGCGCGCCTCGCCGGCCATGACGCGCGCCTCCGCCGCGCGGGCGTCGGACAGTGCCCGCTCGGGCGTCACCAGGATGAAGCTGTTGAGCGCCGCGTCCTCGGCGGCGATGCGGCCGAGCAAATGCTGCGTCAGCTCCACGGGGGAAAGCTGGCGCGCGGCGATCTGCCGGGCGGCCTCGGCGATGGTGGGGGTCTGCATCATGTTGGCTCCGGCCGGAAGATCAGGGCAGGCTCGGCCTCCCGCCCGCGTCCGGGTGCGCGGATGCGGGCCAGCATCGGCTCCACGTGCGCCCAGCCGACATAGAGTTCGGCGACCTGCTCGGGCGTGATCGCGAGGCCTGCCCGGCGCACCAATGCCTCGAAGTCAGCCAGCGATGTCGTTTGCGGCATGGGTTTCTCCTGGAACATCCATTCGGCGGCTGAGCATTTCCCATGCCAAACCGGCAGGCAACGGCCGGCCGCCGGCACCGAGGGTGGCACCCCGTCACCTCCGATGGCAACCGGGGCGATCAGGACCGTGCACGGCGTCTTGCAGTCCTACCCGCAGAAGTCTTGCTCAAGTTGTAGGCTTAAGCCGCAGTATTGGTCGTTCTCTGTCTTGAACTGCCAATAGTGCATGCGCAGGCGTCATTTTTAGGTTGTGGCTGTCAGGAGAACTTTGCCACGCTGCGCCGTCTTGGCATGGAGACAACGCATGACCCGGTCATCCCTTTCGCGCCTGGCAGCCGCCGGGCTGCTGCTTTCGGCCTCGGCGGCGCAGGCGCAGGGTGTGCTGACCGTCGCCATGACGGCGGGCGACATCCCCGTGACCGGCGGCAACCCGGATCAGGGCTTCGAGGGGTTCCGCTTCGTCGGCGTGAGCCTCTATGACGCGCTGATCAACTGGGACCTGAGCCGCTCCGACCGGCTGGCCGTCATCAAGCCCGGCCTTTCCACCGAGTGGCATGTCGATCCCGCCAACACTCGGCGCTGGCTGTTCACCCTGCGCGACGGGGTGAAGTGGCACGACGGCTGCGCGTTCACCGCGGACGACGTGGTGTGGAACTTCGGCCGCTACGACGAAAAGGCGCCGCAGTGGAACCCGCAGCAGTTCGCGCTGTCCCGCGCCTACCTGCCGAACTTCGCCTCGGCCGAGAAGGTGGACGACCGCACCGTGGCGCTCACGACCAAGGTGCCGAGTTCCATGTTCCCCTACGAGGTCAGCTTCATCATGATGACCAGCCGCTGCCGGGCGGAGGCGCTGAAATACGATTGGGCGGCGCTGGCCAGCCAGCCGTCCGGCACCGGCCCGTACCGGTTCGACCGCATGGTGGCGCATGAGCGGCTGGAGCTGGTGCCCAACGCCGACTACTGGGACAAGGCGCGGGTGCCGAAGCAGGACCGGATGGTGCTGCTGCCGATGCCGGAGGCCAGCACGCGGACCGCGGCGCTCTTGAGCGGCCAGGTGAACTTCGTGGAGGCGCCGACGCCCGATGCGATCCCGCGGCTGAAGTCGTCCGGCATGCGGATCGTCACCAACGCCTACCCGCATAACTGGTCATACCAGCTCAACTTCGTGAACGGCCCGTTCCGCGACGTGCGGGTGCGCCGGGCCGCCAACTACGCGCTGAACCGGGCGGACGTGGTGGAGCTGCTGGGCGGCATCGCGCAGGAGGGGCCGGCCAACGTGCCCCCGGGCACCAGCTATTACGGCCATCCCGTCAGCTACAAGTACGACCTGCCGAAGGCGAAGGCGCTGCTCAAGGAGGCGGGCTACGCGCCGTGCAAGGTGACGTTCGCCATCAGCACCTCCGGCTCCGGCCAGATGCAGCCGCTGCCGATGAACGAGCTGATCAAGTCGCAGCTGGAGGAGGCGGGGTTCGAGGTGACGCTGCGGGTCATGGACTGGAACGCGCTGCTGGCTTTGGCGCGCGGGGGCGTGGAGACGGCGCCGGACGTGGACGGCATCAACGTCAGCCGCGCGGTGCAGGACCCGATCAACGGCATGACCCGCTTCATGCAGAAGGCGCAATGGTCGCCGAAGGGCGGCAACTGGGGCCATTACACCTCGGAGGAGGCGGAGACCCTGATCACCGCCGCCTTCAACGAGTTCGACCTGGAGAAGCGGGAGGGCATCCTGACGCAGCTCCATGAGAAGATGGTGGATGACGCCGTGATGATCTGGGTCGTGCATGACATCAACCCGCGGGCGCTGTCGCCCAAGGTGCAGGGCTTCGTGCAGGCGCAGAGCTGGTTCCAGGACCTGACGCCGATCACGGTTGCGAAGTAGGGGGCGAAGGAGGGCGCGATGGCGCGTACGATCCTCTGGCGGCTGCTGTATGCCCTGCCCATCGCCTTCGGCGTCAGCCTGGTGTGCTTCATGCTGGTGTACATCGCGCCCGGCGACCCGCTGCAGACGGTGCTGCCGCCCGACGCCAACGCGGAGATGATCGAGGTCGTCAAGCGCGCCTACGGCTTCGACAAGCCGCTGCCGGTGCAGTTCGCCCAATGGCTGTGGCGCGCGGCGCATGGCGACTTCGGCCTGTCGGTCGCGACCCGGCGCCCGGTGTCGCTGGAGGTCGGGGGCGCGCTCGCCAACACGCTGGTGCTCGCGGTGTTCGCGGTGCCGCTGTCGTTCGTGGTGGGCGCGGGGCTGGGGACGCTGGCGGGCTGCGCGCCGCCGGGGCGGCTGGGGCGGGCGCTGGACCGGGCGGTGACGGGCACGGCGGTGATGGGGGTGAGCGTGCCGAACTACTGGCTCGGCCTGGTGCTGGTCATCATCTTCGCCGTCGAGCTGTCCTGGCTGCCGGCGTCGGGCATGGGGATGAACGGGTCGGACGGCTTCTCCGTGCTGCGCTGGGAGGACTTGCACTACCTGGTGCTGCCGGTCGTGACGCTGGCGCTGGTGCCGGTCGGCATCATCGCCCGCAGCACCCGTGCCGCGGTGCTGGAGGTGCGCGGCCAGGACTTCGTGACCACGCTGCGCGCCAAGGGGCTGACGGAGTTCGCCGTGGTGCGCCACGTGCTGAAGAACGCGGCGCCGGGCATGCTGGCGGTGATGGGCCTGCAATTCGGCTACCTGATGGGCGGGTCCATCCTGGTCGAGCCGGTGTTCGCCTGGCCCGGCAGCGGCACCCTGCTCGGCCGCGCCATCGTCAACCGCGACGTGCCGGTGCTGCAGGGCGCAATCCTCAGCCTGGCGCTGATCTTCGTCGCGACCAACCTGGTCGTGGACCTGCTGCAGGCGTCGATGGACCCGCGGGTGCGTCGCGCATGACCTCGCAGGCGCTTACCTTGCCGGCGGCGGCGCCGGTCCGGCTGCCGCCGCGGCCGGGCTATTGGGGCATGGTCGGGCGGCGCCTGCGTTGGGACCCGGCGACCGTGATGTTCTGCGTGCTGATGCTGGCCATCGTGCTGGCAGCGATGTTCGCGCCGCTGATCTCGCCCTTCGATCCCTACAAGGAAAGCGTCATCCTGCGGCTCAAGCCGTTCGGCTTCCGCGGGCACTGGCTGGGCACGGACGAGCTGGGGCGGGATATCCTGGCGCGCATCCTCTACGGCGGGCGCAGCTCGCTGCTGATGGGCGTCGGTCCCGTCATCTTCGCGGGCATCGTCGGCGGGTCGCTGGGCGTGCTGGCGGGCTACGCCGGCGGCTGGGTGGGCACGCTGGTGATGCGCACCATGGACGTGTTCTACGCCTTCCCCTCGGTGCTGCTGGCGGTCGCGATCTCGGGCACGATGGGCGGGGGCATGCTGAACGGCAT
Organism: uncultured Acetobacteraceae bacterium; assembly: GCA_964236755.1. Lineage (GTDB taxonomy): Bacteria > Pseudomonadota > Alphaproteobacteria > Acetobacterales > Acetobacteraceae > CAHJXG01. Next base: position 4,849 of record CAXSHI010000060.1, on the reverse strand, counting down.
GATCGCGCTCGCCCTCGTGTTCATCCCGGCGGTGTGCCGGGTGGCGGAAACGGCGACGACCCAGGTGCGCGGCCTCGACTTCGTGGAAGCGGCGCGGGCGACCGGGGCCGGGCACCTGATGATCGTTCGGCACCACCTGCTCGGCAACGTGCTGGCGCCGGTGCTGGTCTATGCGTCGAGCCTGGTCAGCGTCAGCATCCTGCTGGCGTCCGGCCTGTCGTTCCTGGGCCTCGGGGTGCGCCCGCCGGTGCCGGATTGGGGCCTGATGCTGTCCACGCTGCGCCAGGCGATCTACGTGCAGCCCTCCGTCTGCGCCGTGCCGGGCGCGGCGATCTTCGTCACCAGCATGTGCTTCAACCTGGTGAGCGACGGCCTCCGCTCCGCCATGGACGTGCGGCTGCGATGAGCGGTGCTGTCCAGGACCGCGGCGGCCCGGCGCAGCCCATGCTGGTCGCCGCCGGCCTCCGCAAGCATTTCCGCATCCCCGGCGGCGGCGCGGTGCGCGCGGTGGACGACGTGTCGTTCGCGGTGGCGAAGGGCGAGACGCTCGGCGTCGTCGGCGAAAGCGGCTGCGGCAAGAGCACGCTGGCCCGGCTGCTGCTGCACCTGATCCGCCCGGACGCCGGCGAGCTGGTGTTCGATGGCGACGCCGTGGGCGCGCCGCGCGGCATCTCGCTGAAAGACCTGCGGCGGCAGGCGCAGATGGTGTTCCAGGACAGCGCCAGCTCGCTCAACCCGCGGATGCCGGCGCGGGACAGCGTGGCGTTCGGCCCGCGCGTGCTGGGCCGCAATCCGGCGCAGGCGGCGGCGGAGGCGGACGAGGCGTTGCGCCGGGTGGGCCTCGACCCCGTGCAGTTCGGCCCGCGCTACCCGCACGAGCTGTCGGGCGGGCAGAAGCAGCGGGTCAACATCGCCCGCGCCCTCGCCTTGCAGCCGCGCCTGGTGATCCTGGACGAGGCGGTGAGCGCGTTGGATAAATCGGTCGAGGCGCAGGTGCTCAGCCTGCTGGCCCGGCTGAAGCGCGACCTCGGCCTGACCTACGTGTTCATCTCGCACGACCTGGCGGTGGTGCGGCATGTCAGCGACCGGGTGCTGGTGATGTACCTGGGCAGCGTCGCCGAGAGCGGCCCGGCCGACGACGTGTTCGCGCGCCCGCTGCACCCCTACACGCGGGCGCTGCTCGCGTCGCGCCTCAGCATGGACCCGGACCGCCGGGTGGAGCAGGCGCCCATCGTCGGCGACCCGCCATCCCCCGCCAACCCGCCCAGCGGCTGCCGCTTCCGCACCCGCTGCCCGCATGCGGAGCCGGTCTGCGCCGAGCGGGTGCCCCTGCCTGCAAGCTGGGTCGGGCATCAGGCGGCGTGCCACATGGCCCACCCCGGCTCCGGCCATTCCGCGGCGGTGCTCGCGGCATGACGGGCGCGCCGCTGGCGGAGCTGGACGACCTGCGGGTGCAGTTCGGCGCCGGGCCGGACGCGGTGCAGGCGGTGCGGGGCGTGAGCCTCCATGTCATGCCCGGCGAGGTGCTGTGCCTGCTCGGCGAAAGCGGCTCGGGCAAGAGCGTGTCAATGCGGGCGCTGCTGCGCCTGCTGCCGCCGCAGGCGCGCATCACCGGCGGCGTGCGGGTGGAGGGGCAGGAAGTGGTGAGGCTTTCGGGCCGGGCGCTGCGTGCCTTGCGCGGCGGCACGGCGGCGATGGTGTTCCAGGAGCCGATGACCGCGCTCGACCCGGTGTACACCGTGGGTCAGCAGATCGCCGAGAGCGTGATGCAGCACCGGGGCGGCACCCGCGCCGCCGCCCGCGCCCGGGCGCTGGAGGTCCTGGACCTCGTGCGCGTGCCGGACGCGGCGCGGCGGCTCGACGCCTATCCGCACGAGCTGTCCGGCGGGCTGCGGCAGCGTGTGGTGATCGCCATGGCGCTGGCCTGCCGCCCGCGCCTGCTCTTGGCGGACGAGCCGACGACGGCGCTGGACGCCACGGTGCAGATCCAGATCCTGGTGCTGCTGCGTTCGTTGCAGCGGGAGTTGGGCATGGGGATGGTGCTGGTCACGCATGACCTGGGCGTGGCGGCGGAGGTCGCGGACCGGGTGGCGGTGGTGTATGCCGGGCAGATTGTGGAGCAGGGGGCGGTGCGGGACGTTTTGCGGCGTCCGGCGCATCCTTACACGCAGGGGCTGCTGGCGTCCGTGGTGCGGGCGGATGGGGCGGAGACGTTGGGCATTCCCGGGAGCCCGCCTGATTTGCGCCGGCCGCCGCCGGGGTGCGCGTTTGCGGCGCGGTGTCCGGCGGCGGTTGGGGCTTGTAGCGCGGCGGTCCCGGCGGAGCGGGGGATGGGGCCGGGGCGGACAGTGCGGTGTGTTCGGATGGGGGAGTTAGTGGCGGTTTAGGGGCGAGTTGGCGGAAGTATCTTGCAGCAGGCGAGACAAAGTCCAGCGTCGCTCACAGCTACAGTGTCAGTCAGAAACGGTTTTGAGGATCAAGGCATGAGAGTAGCGAATAACGGTATGGCCCTACTCTCGGTCTGACCCAGTTTGCTGGCCGAGGACGACGTGTCGCTGGATAAAAGCGACTACGTCATTTCCATATCTATGGTGTAATACCGAGAGAAACTCCGGCTCTACGGAGTTCACGTAACCCAGCATTCCTGCCAACACCTGTAGCTCTTCTGAACTCAACCGTAAGAGAAGTGCTTGGTGGACAGCCGCATGGAGTTTTCGCTTACTCTCTCGGCCAATGGTCACGCGATTATCATTGGTGATCGTGAGGCCAGTAACAGTCCGGTGATATTTAGAGGTGACGAATTTCGTCTTTTGCATATTTATCTCAAGCTTTGGATATTTCAAATTACGTATCGTTCCAGCAACAGCTTTTATTACACTATTTAAGAAACCCGTTCTTGGTGCAGAAAAAGTGAGATCGTCCGCATACCGCGTGTATACTACGCGGTCTTTTGCGACCAAATCGGTGATGCGCGTGTCGAAATCAAACATGAGAATGTTAGAGAGTATAGGCGACGATGGTGCTCCTATCGCTAAACGCAGCAACCGATGCCCAGACTGCTTCTGAAAAAGCAGCGATGCTGTAAGATGAATATCTTCCTCACTCCGGAGGTGTCCGGAGTCACGACAGTAGGAAACCCAGTCCTGGCTTCTGATTGACGGGAAAAAATTGCGGAAATCCAGCTTGAGAATAGGACCAAGCCCGACGTGGGGTGCAGCGTTGTCACGAACCGATGAGCCTGCACGATAAGCTGTAGCACTTTGATGAATCGGAAGCGATTTGAGGAAAATCGACACGAATGCTCGCTGAAGAAGCTTCACCTCTCTCGCAGGCTGGGCGATCTGTCGCATTTCGCCGTTGCGCTTTGGGATGAGGTATTCCTTATACCGAACAGGAGCGGATGTCATGATTTTGCGAACTGCAGAGTCAGGTAAGCCTGTTTCAATAGACAGAAGCTTTACGATCTCGCTCATGGGACTGCTTTCGCGCGAGCCGTACGTATACTGTTGAACCTCTCTAGTTCGTTCTTTCTCCAATAATCAACGATATCGGCTCGCCAGCGATTTTTATCAATCACGGGAAGACCCGGAAGAACTTTGTACGCTACTGCTTCTTTGTCAACAACTGATGAGTAATACACATTGAGTCCACGCTTATCTCTCACCACCCATCTAAGAAAAATGCTGCACAATAGAAAGTTTTTTATCTCTAATGAATTTCTTTTTAAATCCATGCAAAATAGTAGAACTTCAATTTCATCTAAAGTAAGGGCACCATAGTGGTGTATTAGACCAACTATAAGCTTTATAATGTGGCCATTACGAGCGGGATCAAAGGTGGAAGGCTCACGAGAGACTGCCATGCGGGATGAGATCGCCGAACCCATGCGGGAAGAGAAGATTTGTAAATCTATGGAATGTGTAGCGTTAATAGAAGTTATGCCTAAATCATCCCTGTGTAAAACGCAAATCGCAGACTCCCCATAAGAGTTCTGTAATGAACGAACTGGGCCCAGGGTAATGAACGACAGCTTATCATAGTTGAAATCATCTATAACAACGAGAAGACGGAGGGCAATCTCCTCAATCATAGAAAAGGCGCCTAGCTCAGCTGCACTTCCATAGCTCTCCGAAAAGAGGATAATGAGGTCGCATATCTGGGCGATGTCCGTCTCAAATTTTAGGATATCTTTGTACTCACCTTCTGGGAAGAAGGCGTTTAGATCTTCAGCAAGGATGGTCAGATAGCGCGAAAAAGGAGGAGTATGGTGTATCCGCATAAATGCGTCACGAAGAGATGGCGGAGCCGCAACTCTCGCATCTACCGGACCACCGCACAAGAATATCGCAGGTGCCGGCGCGTGGACGCGAATTGATTTCACGTCCACGTAGCCGACTAAGTCCGGTATGTCGCCTGCAATCACTTACCTAGGGGCGCGGAAGAGTCCGGGGTCTTATCGAGCGGAGCGTCCGTAAGGCGATAAGACCCCGGACTCTTTCGCGACCAATAAGACTAACCAATCAATTGAGGTCTAACGAAACGCCAGACCAAGCACCAGCTAAAAGCTAACATTGCTAGCACCAAACGCGTAAGTGCACCTTGGATAGACGGATCGCGAAGGCATGTCAACGAAATTTCGGGTTAGGGCTTCATCACCGGCCGCGGCTGCCCATTCCAGACAAAGTCTATAGTCAGGCCGGTTACGGAACCGATGAACAAGCGGCGGTTGTAATCAACCGTCATCAAAGCTCCCTAAGAGGCGGTTTTCACAATTCACGGGCCAGGCGTCCTGCAACCAGGAGTATGCACGCAGTTTGCAGCAGGGCTTGGACGATGAAGCCGAGCCGGT
>CAXSHI010000059.1:0-22226 GCA_964236755.1 uncultured Acetobacteraceae bacterium | reverse complement strand
GCGGGCAAGCCGGTGATGGAGGGCAAGGCCGTCCTGTTCAAGAAGTTCGCCGGCATCGACGTGTTCGACATCGAGGTGGACGCCGCCGACCCGGACCTGTTCGTGAACGTGGTCGCGGCGCTGGAGCCGACCTTCGGCGCCATCAATCTGGAAGACATCAAGGCACCGGAGTGCTTCGAGATCGAGCGCCGGCTGCGCGCCCGCATGGGCATCCCGGTGTTCCACGATGACCAGCACGGCACGGCCATCATCGTGGCCGCGGCGGTGCGCAACGGCCTGCTGCTGCAGGGCAAGCGGCTGGAGGAGGTGCGGCTGGTCACGAGCGGCGCCGGGGCGGCGGCGCTGGCCTGCGTGGACCTGCTGGTGGCGATGGGCCTGCCAGCGGGCAACGTGACGCTGACAGACGTGAAGGGCGTCGTGTACGAGGGCCGCGAGCGCGACATGCCGCCCAACATGGCGCGTTACGCCCGGACAACCGGCGCGCGCCGCCTGCCGGACGTGCTGGGGGGCGCCGACGTGTTCCTGGGCCTGTCCGCGCCGAACGTGCTGCACGCGGACTGGCTGCACCTGCTGGCCGACAAGCCGCTGATCCTGGCGCTCGCCAACCCCGACCCGGAGATCATGCCCGAGCAGGTAGCGGACGCCCGGCCCGACGCCATCGTCGCCACCGGGCGCAGCGACTTCCCCAACCAGGTCAACAACGTGCTGTGCTTCCCCTTCATCTTCCGCGGCGCGCTGGACGTGGGGGCAAGCGAGATCAACGAGGCGATGAAGGTCGCCTGCGTCGAGGCCATCGCCACCCTGGCCCGCGCGGAGGCGAGCGAGGTGGTGGCCGCCGCCTATGGCGGCGCCGCCCCGGTGTTCGGGCCGGAGTACATCATCCCGAAGCCGTTCGACCCGCGCCTCATCCTGCAGATCGCCCCGGCCGTCGCTTCGGCGGCGATGAGCAGCGGCGTGGCGCGCCGCCCCATCGAGGACTTCGCCGCCTACCGCCGCGAGCTGGAGAAGTTCGTGTTCCGCTCCGGCCAGTTCATGCGCCCGGTGTTCGAGGCCGCGCGCCAGGCACCGCAGCGCATCGTCTATGCCGAGGGCGAGGACGAGCGGGTGCTGCGCGCCGTGCAGACGCTGGTGGACGACGGCATCGCGCAGCCGATCCTGCTCGGCCGCCGCAAGGTGATCGCCGCCCGGGTGCGCGACATGGGGCTGCGCATGACGCTCGACGACGCCGTGCGCGTGCTCGACCCGGCGGAGGATCGCGCGGTGTTCGACCCGCTGGTCGAAGCCTACCAACGCATGGTGGGGCGGCGCGGCATGCCGCCGGACGCCGCGTCCCGGCGGCTCGACCGGCGGCCCACGGTCGCGGCGGCGATGCTGCTGCAGGCCGGGCAGGCGGACGCGGCGATCTGCGGCGGCACCGGCGACTGGTGGCGGCACATGCAATACCTGCTGCCCATCGTGCCGCGGCGGCCGGAGGTGTCCCGCGTCTTCGCGCTGTCCTGCCTGATCCTGCAAGGGGGCGCGCTGTTCATGTGCGACACCCACATGAACCTCGACCCTACGGCGGCGCAGGTCGCCGAGATGACGCTGCTGGCCGCCGATGCCGTGCGGTCGTTCGGCGTGGTGCCCAAGGCGGCGCTGCTGTCGCATTCGAGCTTCGGCTCCAGCAATTCCGAAACCGCCCGCAAGATGCGGCATGCCCTGGCGCTGATCCGCGAGCAGGCGCCGGAGCTTGAGGTGGACGGCGAGATGCACGCGGACGCCGCGCTGATCGAGAGCCTGCGCGACCGGGCGGTGCCCGACAGCCGGCTGTCGGGCATCGCGAACCTCTTGGTAATGCCGGGGCTGGACGCGGCCAACATCGGCGTCACCCTGCTGAAGGCAGCGGCCGACGGCCTGCCGGTCGGGCCGCTGCTGCTCGGCATGTCACGGCCGGTGAACGTCTTGGTGCCCACGGTGACGGCGCGCGGCATCGTGAACGTGAGCGCGGTGGTGGCGATGGATGCAGCAAAGCGTGCCTCCGAGGATGCAGCCCGGCGCGGCGCCGGGTGACGCCATGATCCTGCTCGGCTTGGGCCTCGGCGCGCTTGGGCTGCTGCTGTGGGCGGCGAACGCCTTTTCCCGCGCCAGCGTCGCTTCATTGAAGGCGCTGCTGGCCTGGGTCGTGGCGCTGGGTGGCCTGGCGTTGGGCACGATGCTGCTGCTGACCGGGCGGGGGGCATCGGCCATCGCGGCTGGGGTGTTCCTGGGGCCGCTCGCCTGGAGCTGGTGGCAGGAGGCGCAGGGCCGGGAGCGCAAGCCGGCACCAGGCCAGGCGGGACGCGGCAAGATGGGACGGGCCGAGGCGCTCGACGTGCTGGGCCTGTCCGACCCGGTGTCGGACTCGGACGTGCGTGCGGCCTGGGTCCGGCTCATGCGGGTGGCGCACCCCGATGGCGGCGGCACGCATGGGCTGGCGGCGCGGGTGAACCAGGCGCGGGACGTGTTGCTCAAGGGACGATGATTTGTTCGTTTCTGACAATATGCGTGCCTTGCCGCCTCGGATCGGCCATGCCACCGTTCCAATCGGGGGAAAAATCGTCTAGTCGCGGCGCAATCACAACCATAACGGAACGCACCCACGTCATGAAAAAGCTGCGTAAGGCCGTCCTGCCGGTTGCCGGCCTGGGCACCCGCTTTCTGCCGGCGACCAAGGCCATGGCCAAGGAGATGCTGCCGATTGTGGACAAGCCGCTGATCCAGTATGCGATCGAGGAAGCGCAGGCAGCCGGGATCGAGCAGTTCTGCCTCGTCAGCGGGCGCGGCAAGACCGCGCTGATCGACCATTTCGACGTGGCCTACGAGCTGGAAGCGACGCTGCGGGAGCGCGGCAAGACCGACATGATCGCCATGCTGGACGCGATGAAGGTGCAGCCCGGCTCGATCACCACGGTGCGCCAGCAGGTGCCGCTGGGCCTGGGCCACGCCATCTGGTGCGCGCGGGCGTTCATCGGCGACGACCCCTTCGCCATCCTGCTGCCGGACGACCTGGTGCTCAGCGACGCGCCCTGCCTGAAGCAGCTGGCCGACGCCTACGCGCAGACCGGCGGCAACGTGGTCGCGGTGGCCGAGGTGCCGCGCGACCAGACCAACAAGTACGGCATCCTGCGGGTCGGCCAGGACGACGGTCATATGGTCGAGGTGCTCGGCCTCGTCGAGAAGCCGAAGCCCGAGGACGCGCCGAGCAACCTGTCGGTGATCGGCCGCTACGTGCTGCTGCCGGAGGTGATCGGCTACCTGTCGCAGATGGAGCGCGGCGCCGGCAACGAGGTGCAACTGACGGACGCGATGGCCAAGATGATCGGCAACACCCCGTTCCACGGGCTGCGCTACGAGGGCCGGCGGTTCGACTGCGGCGACAAGATCGGCTTCCTTGAGGCGCAGATCGCCTTCGCGCTGAAGCGGCCCGAGCTGGCGCCGGCGGTGCGTGAGTTCATGAAGCATTACCAGGATGCGGTGTGATGACATTCCAGCATAGCTTCGACCCGACCAGCCTGCGCGAGTACGACATCCGCGGCGTGGTCGGCCGGACACTGCACCCGGCGGACGCCTTCGCCATCGGCCGCTGCTTCGGCAGCGTGGTGGGGCGCGCCGGAGGGCGGCAGGTGGCGGTGGGCTATGACGGCCGGCTGTCCTCCCCCGAACTCGCCGCCTCCCTGGTGGACGGGCTGAAGGCGAGCGGCATGGAGGTGCTGCGGGTGGGCCGTGGGCCGACGCCGATGCTATACTTCGCGGCGACCACGCTCGGCACCGACGGCGCGGTGATGGTGACGGGCAGCCACAACCCGCCGGACTACAACGGCTTCAAGATGATGTTGGGCAAGCGCGCCTTCTTCGGCGCGGACATCCAGGCGCTGGGCCAGATGGCGGCGGCGGGCGACGTGGTGGAGGAGGCATCCGGCAGCGACCGCGCCGTGGACGTGGCCAACGACTACGTGGCGCGGCTGGTGCAGGACTGGGACGGCGGCGACCGCAAGCTCCGCGTCGTGTGGGACAACGCGAACGGCGCCGCGGGCGAGGTGCTGACCCGGCTGCTCAAGGTCCTGCCGGGCCACCACACCGTGCTCAACCCGGAGATCGACGGCCGCTTCCCCGCCCACCACCCGGACCCGACCATCGCCCGCAACCAGGAGCAGCTGATGGCCGCGGTGCGGGAGCAGGGGGCGGACCTCGGCATCGGCTTCGACGGCGACGCGGACCGGGTCGGCGTCGTGGACGGCGGCGGCGGCATGCTGGTCGGCGACCAGCTGATGGTCGTGCTGGCGCGCGACGTGCTGCGCACCCACCCCGGCGCCACCATCATCGCCGACGTGAAGGCGAGCCAGGTGCTCTACGACGAGATCGCCCGCGCCGGCGGCCAGCCGCTGATGTTCAAGACCGGGCACAGCCTGATCAAGGCGAAGATGGCGGAGATCGCGTCGCCGTTCGCCGGCGAGATGTCGGGCCACATCTTCTACGCCGACCGCTGGTACGGCTTCGACGACGCGCTGTATGTCGCCGTGCGCCTGCTCGGCATCGTGGCGCGCATGGACACGACGCTGGAAGCGGTGCGCAAGGCTCTGCCGCAAGTCGTCAACACGCCGGAGCTGCGCTTCGACTGCGACGACACGCGCAAGTTCGCCGTGGTGCAGGAGGTGGCCGCCCGGCTGCGCGCCGCCCGCGCCGACCTGAACGACATCGACGGCGTGCGGGTGCTGACCCCGGACGGCTGGTGGCTGCTGCGCCCATCCAACACCCAGGCCGTGCTGGTCGCCCGGGCGGAGGCGCGGGACGAGGCCGGGCTGGAACGGCTCAAGGCGGCGCTGGTGGAGCAGCTGGAGGCGTCGGGCCTGTCGGCGCCGGACTTCTCCGGGAACAACGCCGGGCACTGAGGCTTGCGGTGGCGCTCGCGCCGCGGTTCTACCAGGTCGCCTCGTTGGCCGCATTGACGGAACGCGGGTTTGCCCGCGCGGAGGTGGCGGCGCCCGGCTGCATGGTCGCCGACCCGCCGCTCGGCTTCGGCCAGACCGACCTTGAGGACGGGTCGATCGAGCAGCACCCCGGCGGCGTCGGCTGGCGCCCGCGGCCCGATGGCATCCCCATCAGCCCGGCGGTCCGCTACACGTTCGACGACGCGACCGTGCACGGGCCGGAGGGCGTCGTCACGGTGGGGCGCTACGTGGTCGAGCCGACGCTGGACCACGTCTGGCCGCCCCAGGCCGGAGCCTGGCGGGACGGCGCGCTTTGGCTGGTGAACGCCCAGTTCACCGCAGGCCGCTTTGCCGAGGCCGAGCACCTGCTGCATGGCAACTGCCGCAACTACTACCATTGGCTGCTTGATGGGCTTGGGCGCTGGGGCGTTTGCCCCGCGGCTTCCTTCGCGTGCCTGCTGCCCTGGTCCGGCGAGCCGTTCCAGCAGGCCGGCCCGGCGCTGGTGCCCGACTTGGCGGCGCGGGGATTGTCGCTCGGCCCCGGCCAGGCAATCGAAGTTCGCACGCTGCACTGGACCACGGGCCTGACCGGCTTCGGCACGCAGTTTCACCCGGCGCTGCGCCGCCTGGGGGAGGTCATGCGGTCATCCGCCTCGGCTGCCGACCGGCCCGCGCTCTACATCTGCCGCGACGACAGCTCCAACCGGCCGCTGCGGAACGAGGCCGAGGTCATGCGGCTTTGCGCGGACCGGGGCTTCCATGCCGTGCGCCTGGCGACGCTGCCGGTCAGGGAGCAGGTGGCGCTGTTCGCCGGCGCGCGGCGGATCGTGGCGCCGCACGGGGCGGGGTTGGGCAACCTGCTGTTCTGCCGGCCGGGCGCGAAGCTGCTGGAACTGCATATGGACCGCTACGTGAACTGGTGCTTCCGCCGCCTCGCCGCGACGATGGAGGTGCGCTATGGCTGCGTGATCGGACGTGCGGAGCCGGGGGAAGGCTGGGTGCATGCCCGTGCCTGGTCGCTCGACCTCGACCGGCTCGCGGCGGCGCTGGACGACCCCGGTTTCGACTCGGACGAGTAGGAGAACGAGAGAGCCATGCTGCAACCGCCCCCCGCCCAGCCCGGCATGCGCGAGGACGAGGTCGATACCCCCGCCCTGCTGATCGACCTCGATGCGTTCGAGCACAACCTGGACCGCATGGCCGCCCTGCTGCGCCCCACCGGCGCCCGGCTGCGCGCCCACGCCAAGACGCATAAGTCGCCCGTCGTCGCCCACCTGCAGATGGCCCGCGGCGCCGCCGGGCAGTGCGTGCAGAAGGTCGCGGAGGCGGAGGCCCTGGCCTGGGGCGGCGTGCCGGACATCCTCGTGACCAACGAAGTGGTGGGCGACGCCAAGCTCGCGCGCCTGCTGGCGCTGTCCCGCATCGCCCGGGTGGCGGTCTGCGCCGACGACCCGGCCAACGTGTCTCAAATCGAGGCGGCGGCGGAGGCGGCGGGACATCGCATGACGGTGCTGGTGGAAATCGACGTCGGCATGGCGCGCGCCGGCGTCGCCCCCGGCCCGGACGCGGTGGCGCTGGCCGCGCGCATCGCCGGGTCGCCCAATCTGGTGTTCGGCGGCCTGCAAGCCTATCACGGCAGCGCGCAGCATATCCGCACCGCCGAGGGGCGGGGCCAAGCAATCGGCCGCGCCGTGGACGACACGCGCCGCACGGTGGAGCAGCTGCGCCAGCGCGGCCTCGATTGCCCCATCGTCGGCGGCGCCGGCACCGGCACGTTCGAGATGGAGGCGGCGAGCGGCGTGTATAACGAGATCCAGGCCGGCAGCTACTGCTTCATGGACGCGGATTACCGCCGCAACCACGACGGCGTGTCCGACGGGTTCCAGCAGGCGCTGTTCGTGCTGTCGGGCGTGATGAGCGCCGCGCGTCCGGGCCTCGCGGTGCTGGACGCCGGGCACAAGGCGGTGGCGGTCGATAGCGGGCTGCCTCTGGTGTGGCGGCGGGAGGACGTGCGCTATGCCGGCGCGTCGGACGAGCACGGCAAGCTGGAATGGGGGGCGGAAACGAGCGGGCCGAAGCTCGGAGAGAAGCTGCGCCTGGTGCCGGGCCATTGCGACCCGACGGTGGACCGCTACGACTGGTACGTCGGCGTGCGCGGCGGCCGGGTGGAGTGCCTGTGGCCCATCGCGGCGCGCGGCGGGCTGGCATGAGCGGGCCGCACCGTCCGCTCGGCTCCCTGATCGAGCCTGGGCAGCGCGTGCTGCATCCCGGCCGGCCGGATTGGGGCGTGGGCCAAGTGCAGTCGGCGGTCGGCGACCGTATCACGGTGAACTTCGAGCACGCGGGCAAGGTGCTGGTAAACGCGGCCGTGGTCGCGCTCGACATCCTGGACGAGGATGATGGTTGAACCCAGGGTCCATCGGTCCGACACTATAGGTATGATCGATCCGTTTGGCCGCGCCATCACCTATCTGCGGGTGTCCGTCACCGACCGCTGCGACCTCCGCTGCGTGTACTGCATGTCGGAGGACATGACGTTCCTGCCCAAGGCCGACGTGCTGTCGCTGGAGGAGCTGGAGCGGCTGTGCGCCGCCTTCATCCGGCTCGGCACCAACAAGATCCGCATCACCGGGGGCGAGCCGCTGGTGCGCCGGGATGTGCAGCTTCTGTTCACTCGGCTTGGGCAGCGGCTCGGCCAGGGCCTTGACGAGCTGACGCTGACGACCAACGGGACGCAACTCGCGAAGCACGCGGAGGCTTTGTACGCCGCCGGCGTCCGCCGGGTGAACGTGAGCCTCGACACGCTGGACCCGGCGCGCTTCGCCGCCATCACCCGCTGGGGCAAGATCGGCAAGGTGCTGGACGGCATCGCGGCGGCCAAGGCGGCCGGGCTGCATGTGAAGATCAACGCCGTCGCGCTGAAGGGCGTGAACGAGGACGAGATCGACGCCATGCTGGCCTGGTGCGGCACGCAGGGCCACGATCTCTGCCTAATCGAGACCATGCCGATGGGCGACATCGGCGGCGACCGCACGGACCAGTACCTGCCGCTGTCCCTGGTCCGCGCCCGGCTGCGGCAGCGTTGGACGCTGCACGGCACCGACTACCAGACCGGTGGCCCCGCCCGATACTACGCCGTGGCGGAGACCGGCACCCGGGTCGGCTTCATCACGCCGATGACCCACAACTTCTGCGAAAGCTGCAACCGCGTGCGGCTGACCTGCACGGGGACGCTCTACATGTGCCTGGGCCAGGACGACGCGGCCGACCTGCGCCGGGTGCTGCGCGACGGGGCGACGGATGCGGAGCTGGATGCGGCCATCCGCCTGGCGATCACCCGCAAGCCGAAGGGCCATGACTTCGTCATCGACCGCCGCAACCCGGCGCCCGCGGTCGCGCGGCACATGAGCCTGACAGGCGGCTAGGCTCAGGCTGCGTGACCGGCGCCCGGCCGGCGCCGCTGCATGGCGTGAGCTTCGGCGAGGCGTTCCGGGTCTGGCTGCGCGTGGCCGCGCTCAGCTTCGGCGGCCCGGCCGGGCAGATCGCGGTGATGCACCGGATCATCGTCGATGAGAAACGTTGGATCGGCGAGGCGCGGTTCCTGCATGCCCTGGGCTACTGCACCGTGCTGCCGGGGCCGGAGGCGCAGCAGCTCGCGACCTATATCGGCTGGCTGATGCACCGCACCGCCGGCGGCGTGACGGCCGGCGTATTGTTCGTGCTGCCCGGCTTCGTGTCGGTCCTGGCGCTGAGCCTGATGTATGCCGCCTATGGCAGCGTGGGCGCGGTGGCCGCGGTGTTCTACGGGCTGAAATCCGCCGTGCTGGCCATCGTGGCGCAGGCCGTGCTTCGGCTGGGGCGCAAGGCGCTGCGCAGCCGGACCATGGCGGCGTTGGCGGTCCTGGCCTTTGCGGCGCTGTTCCTGTTTGCCGTCCCGTTCCCGGCGGTGGTGGCGGCCGGCCTGGTCGGGTTCGCCGGCGTCCCCCTCGGCCCTCCGGCTGCCGCCGGGGGCGGGCATGGCGATCCCGGCGAGGCGGCCGGGTCCCCGCCCGCGCTGGACGCCGCCTATGGCGAGGCGTTGCCGGATTACGCTCGCCCCAGCATCGGCGGCGCGCGGCGCGCCGGCGCGGTCTGGCTGACGCTTTGGCTGGTGCCGGTCGCCTGCGTGCTGCTGGCCTTGGGCGCCGACAGCACGTTCGGCCGCATCGCCGTGTTCTTCAGCCAGATGGCCGTCGTCACCTTCGGCGGCGCCTACGCCGTGCTGGCCTACGTCGCGCAGCAGGCGGTCGAGGGCTACGGCTGGCTGCGCCCCGGCGAGATGCTGGACGGGCTGGGCATGGCGGAGACCACGCCCGGACCGCTGATCATGGTCCTGGAGTTCGTCGGCTTCATGGCGGCCTACCGCGATCCCGGGGCGCTGCCGCCCTGGGTCGCCGGCACGCTCGGGGCGGCGCTGGCCACCTGGGTGACGTTCGTGCCGTGCTTCCTGTGGATCTTCCTGGGCGCCCCGTTCATCGAGGCGCTGCGCGGCAACCGGGCGCTGAACGCGGCGCTGGCCGCCGTCACCGCCGCGGTGGTGGGGGTGATCCTCAACCTCGCCGTCTGGTTCGCGCTGCACAGCCTGTTCCGGGCGCAGGTGCCGGTGCGCGGGTTCGGGCTGTCGTTCGACTGGCCGGTGCTTGGCAGCCTTGACCCTTGGGCGCTGGCGCTGTCCCTGGCCGCGGCGCTCGCGTTGCTGCGGTTCAAGGCGGGCGTGATCCCGACCTTGGCGGGGTGCGCGCTGGCCGGGGTCGCGCTGCACCTTGCCGGGGCAGCCGGATGAGCCTGGCTACTTCAATGCGTCCGATAGGCTGATCCGGCCCGCGCCGGGCTTCAGCGGCTGGGGCTGCTGGGGCCCGGGCGCCCATCCGGTAATGCTGGCGAAGCGCAGGGTCGCCGCCATGCGGCCGTCGCGCTGCGGCAAGGCGGACAGCGCCGCTGGGAACAGGGCGCGCGGCGGGGTGCGGCGGTCGCGCAGCGCCACCGCGTTGCCCTCGCCCGCGGCGCGCAGGTCGCGCAGCAAGGCGAGCGGGTCGGCGTAGCGCAACGAAATCTCCTCCACATCCGCCACCGGCAGCGCGAAGCCGGCGCGCTGCAGCAGGGCCGCGAGGTCGCGCAGCTCCGGGAATGGCGAGACGCGCGGCGAGGCGCCGTCCATCAGCTCGGCCTCCGCCTCCGTCAGCGCCGTGCGGAGTTCGCCCAGCGTGCCCAGCGCCGGCAGGCTGGCGAGCAGCAGACCATCGGGCTGCAGCGCCTGGCGCAACTGGATCAGCGCGCCGGGCAGGTCGTTGACCCAGTGCAGCGACAGGCTCGCCACCACCAAGTCGAAGCTGCCCGGCGCGAACGGCAACCACTCCTCGTCCGCCGCCACGCACAAGCCGCCGTTCGCTGCTGCCATCCGCGCCGACAGGTCGCAACTGACCACCTCGACCCCCCGGGCGCGCAGCAGCGGCGCCACCACGCCCCGCCCGCCCACGTCCAGCGCCCGGGCGAAGCGGCGCGTGGTGTCGTCGAGCCGGTCCAGCAGGCGCTCGGCGCAGTCCGCCAGGAGGTCGGCGACCTGGCCCACGGTGGCGGCCGCGCGGTCGCGGTGCAGGCGCACGGCCCGGCGGTCGAAGACGGTTGGGTCGCTCATGTCCCCTCATGTGCGTGCGGCCATGGCCCGTGCCAAGCTTTTGACCGCGGCGCTGCCGGGCGGCTAGGCTGCGGCCGACGACAGACACGGAGCCTCAGCCATGAACGCGCCCGCAGCCTCCGCCGCCCGCACTGCAGCCATCGCCGCCGCCATGGACCGCATCAAGGCGATCGAGCGCGAGGGGGGCGTCACCCGCCCGGCGCTCGACGCCATCCTGGCCGAGATGCTGGACCTGGCAGGGCACGAGGCGCTGTTCCCGCAGGCCGAGTTCCCGCCGCCGCCTGCGGGCGAGAAGGGGTCCCGGCGCTACCTGTTGCAAGAGGACCCGGACGGTCGGTTCGCCATCTACCTGCTGGCGCTGAACCCCGGCAACGCCACCAAGCCGCATGACCACACGACCTGGGCCGTGGTGTCGGCGGTCGAGGGCCAAGAGCTGAACCGGGTGTACCGCCGCACGGACGACGGGGCGGTTCCCGGCAAGGCCAGCCTGGAGCCGGTGCGCGAGGTGATGGTGGAGCCGGGCCGCGGCATCGCGCTGATGCCCGACGACATCCACAGCATCCACACCTTCGGCACGGCGACGACCCGGCACCTGCATGTCTATGGCCTGGCGTTGGAGAAGCTGGACGAGCGCCAAGGCTTCGACCTCGAACACGGCACGGTGCAGCCGTACAACAAGGCCTTCATGAAGCCCACCGCGAACCGATGACCCGCATCGACCCCGCAACGCTGCGCGCCTGGATCGGGGACGGCCGCGAGCTGGCCATCCTCGACGCGCGGGAGGAAGGGGAGTTCGGCGCAAGCCACCTGTTCTGGGCGGTGCCCTGTCCGCTGTCGCGCGCCGAGCTGCGCGTGCCCGTCCTGCTGCCGCGCCTCGGCACCCGGATCGTCTGCGTCGATGACGGGCGCGGTCTGGCGGAGCGGCTGGCCGAGCACCTGGCCGGGCAGGGGGCCACCGACCTGCATGTGCTGGAGGGCGGCACGCCGGCCTGGGAGGCCGCCGGGTTCGTGCTGTTCAGCGGCGTCAACGTGCCGAGCAAGGCGTTCGGCGAGTGGGTCGAGCACCAGTACGGCACCGAGAGCGTCGATGCCGCCGAGCTGAAAGGCTGGATCGACGCCGGCCGAGACATGGTGGTGCTCGACAGCCGGCCATGGGAGGAATTCCGCGCCATGTCGATCCCGACCGGCATCAACGTGCCCGGCGGCGAGCTGGCCTACCGCATCGGCGACCTGGCGCCGGACCCGGCGACGCTGGTGGTGGTGAACTGCGCCGGCCGCACCCGCAGCATCCTGGGCGCCGAGAGCCTGCGCCGCGCCGGGGTGCCGAACCCGGTCGTGGCGCTGCGCAACGGCACGATGGGGTGGGAGCTGGCCGGCTTCCCGTGCGAGCGCGGGCAGACCCGGCGCTACGCCCCCGGAGTCCCGGCGACCGCCCCCCTGGCGCTCGACCGCGCCCGCGCGTTCGCAGAGGCGTCGGGCGTCGGCGTGATCGGGCCGCTGGACCTGGAGCGGTTCGTGGAGGACCCGGACCGCACGCTGTATGTGCTGGACGTGCGCGACCCCGGCGAGTTCGCGCTTCGGCGCCGGCCCGGCAGCAGCAACGCGCCGGGCGGGCAGTTGGTGCAGGCGACCGACCGATGGATCGCCGTCCGCGGCGCGCGCATCGCGCTGCTGGACGACGACGGCGTGCGCGCCCGCATGGCCGGGGCCTGGCTGCGGCAGATGGGCCACCGCGACGTGTTCGCGGTGGAGGGCGGGCTGGACGACGCCGAACCCGTGGCCGCCGTGCCGCCGCCCTTGCCGGACGTGCCCCTGGCCGCGCCGGGCGACTTCGACGGCGCGCTGGTGGTCGATCTCGCGCGCAGCGTGGAGTTCCGCGCGGGCCACATCCCGGGCGCCGTCTGGGGCATCCGCACCCGGCTCCATGCGCTGCGGGACCGGCTGGCCCGTGCGGAGCGCGTCGTCGCCACCTCGCCCGACGGCGTGCTGGCCCGGCTCGCGGTGGCGGAGCTGCAAGGCCTGACCGCCGCGCCGGTGCAGGTGCTGGAGGGCGGCACGGCCGCGTGGGCCGCCGCCGGCAAGGCCCTGGCCGCCGACCGCGCCGACCCGCCGGATGAGGCCTGCGCCGACGTGTCTCTGCGCCCCTACGACCGCAACTCGGGGGTGGAGGCGGCGATGCAGGCGTACTTGGATTGGGAAATCGACCTGCCGCAGGGGATCGAGCGTGACGGCACGGTCGCCTTTGGCGTCTGACCGGCTGCTGGCCCCCACTTGGCTGCTGAGATCAGGGCGCCGGGGCGCTGGGTTGCTGCTGGATGCGCTGCTGCCGCCGCAATGCCTGACCTGCGACGCGCCGGTGGGGGCGCCGGGGCAGTTCTGCGCCGCCTGCTTCCGCCGCACGGCGTTCGTGACTGACCCGTGCTGCGCGTCCTGCGGGCGGCCGTTCGGCTCGGCGCTGCAGGGCGGCACGTCCGGCCTGTGCACGGAGTGCCGCGCGCATCCGCCCGCGTGGACGGCGGCGCGGGCGGCGCTGCGCTACGACGACCAGGCCCGGCGCATCCTGCTGCCGTTCAAGCATGGCGACCGGATCGAGACCGCCCGGGCGCTGGCGCCGCACATGGCGCGGGCAGGGGCGACGCTGCTGGCCGCGGCGGATTGGCTGGTGCCGGTGCCGCTGCACCGCGGGCGCCTGCTGTCGCGCCGCTACAACCAGTCGGCGCTGCTGGCCCAGGCGCTGTCGCGGCTGTCCGGCCGGCCGACGGTGCTGGACGGGCTGCGCCGGACCCGCGCCACGCCGTCGCTCGGGCACAAGACCGGCACGGAGCGCCGGGCGGAGGTCGCGGGCGCCTTCGCCGTGCGGGCGTCGCGCCAAGCGCAGCTTGCGGAGGCGAGGGTGCTGCTGATCGACGACGTGATGACCTCGGGCGCCACGGCGGACGGGTGCGCCCGCGCGCTGCTGGCAGCGGGCGCGGCCCGGGTCGATGTGCTGGTGGCGGCGCGTGTGGCAGATGCGCGCCTGGAGTAGCTTGCACGCCGCCCGGCTCCACCCAATCCTTCAAGCATTCCCCCTTCCAAGCACGCACGGGAGACAGCGATGCCGAACATCGAGATCTACACCCAGCCCTGGTGCCCCTACTGCTCCCGCGCCGTCGCGCTGCTGAAGAAGAAAGGCGTGGCGTTCCAGGAGATCGACGCGCCGCACGGCACCGCGCAGCGCCGGGAGGCCCAGGCGCGTTCCGGCCAGACGACCGTGCCGCAGGTGTTCATCGACGGCCGCCACGTCGGCGGCTGCGACGACTTGATGGCGCTGGAGCGTGCCGGCAAGCTCGACCCCATGCTGTCCGCGGCGTGAGCTTGCGACGCGCTTCGGCCCCGCCATTTCAAGGTGGCGGGACGACAGGTCCCGCTGAGGGCCGAGGATGATCCACTACCAGCTGCGCTGCAGCGCCGACCACAACTTCGACGGCTGGTTCCGGGACAGCGCAGCCTTTGATGCGCAGGCGGAGCGGGGTTTGGTGTCCTGCCCGGCCTGCGGCGACACGGTCGTGAACCGCGCGCTGATGGCGCCGCGGATCAAGAAAGGCGCCGCCGTGGTGGACGCTTCCGGCGCTCCGGACGCCGTGCCTGCGCCAGCCGATCCGGAAAAGGCCGGCATGGCGATGCCCGACCATGTCCGCGCAATGCTGCAGAAGCTGCGTGCCGACGTCGAGCGGAACTGCGACTACGTGGGTCCCGGCTTTGCCGAGGAGGCCCGGCGCATCCACCGCGGCGAGAGCGGACGGGGCGAAAGCGGGCGCGGCATCTACGGCGAGAGCACGCCCGAGCAGGCGGAGGCCTTGGCGGACGAGGGCATCGAGGTCGCGCGCATCCCTTGGGTGCCCCGGGCCGACGGCTAGCCCGCTGGGCGACGCTCCAGCATCGCGATGTAGTTCACCGCAAGGTCCGCGCCGGCACGCCACGCCCGGGAGCGCAGGTCGAACAGCATGCCGCTGATGTCCGCCACGCGGAACCCGGTCGCCTTGCCATAGGCGCCCAGTTCCGCCGGGGTGACGAAGTGCTGCCAGTCATGCGTGCCGACCGGCAGCAGGCGCAGCAGGTACTCGGCCCCCAGCTTGGCGACCGCGAGCGAGCGCAGCGTGCGGTTCAGCGTGGACACGAACAGCAGGCCGCCGGGTTCGATGAGCCGGGCGAGCAGGCCCAGGAAGGCGGCGGGGTCGGCCACATGCTCGATCACCTCCAGCGCCGTCACCACGGGAAACCGGGCGCCCTCCGCCACCAGGTCCTCGGCCGCGCCGGCACGGTAGGCGAGCGGCAAGCCCTGGCCGTCCGCATGCGCCGCCGCGGCCGCCACCGCCTCCGCCGCGGCGTCGAGCCCGAGCACGTCGTGCCCCAGGCTGGCCAGCGCCTCCGCCGCCAGCCCGGCGCCGCAGCCGAGGTCAAGCAGGCGCACGCCGCCGTCGAACCGCGCCCGGATGCGCCGGTCGATCCAGCCGACTCGGAGCGGGTTCATCGCGTGCAGCGGTCCCATGGGGCCGGACGGGTCCCACCACTGTGTCGCCAGCGCATCGAAGCGGGCGATTTCTTGCGTAACGACCGATCCGGCGGCGGGTTTGCCGGGTTGCGCGTCTGCCATGCTGCTTCGCCCCTGTTGCCCCGGTGGCCTCCAGGTAAGTATGTGATTCGTGGGCACCGCCGCAACGGCCGGGCCGGCACCGAAAAGGCGGGAAGCAGGCATGGCGCGGATCGTGATGAAGTTCGGCGGAACCTCGGTGGCCGATCTGGACCGCATACGCAACGCCGCCGGCCGGGTGCAGAGCGAGGTCGCGGCCGGGCATGAGGTCGCGGTGGTCGTCTCCGCCATGTCCGGGGTCACCAACCAGCTCGTCGCCTGGTGCACGGCGCTGTCGCCGCTGCACGACGCCCGCGAGTATGACGCCGTGGTGGCCACGGGCGAGCAGGTGACGTCCGGCCTGCTGGCCATCGCGCTGCAGACGCTCGGCGTGGACGCGCGGTCCTGGGCCGGCTGGCAGGCTGGGGTCCTGACCGACGGCGCACACGGCAAGGCGCGGATCGCCTCGGTGAACGGGGGCGCGCTGCTGGCGGCGATGGCGGGCGGGCAGGTGCCGGTGGTGGCCGGGTTCCAGGGCCTGGGGCCGGAGGGGCGCGTCACCACGCTCGGGCGCGGCGGGTCCGACACCTCGGCCGTGGCGCTGGCGGCGGCGCTGCGTGCCGACCGTTGCGACATCTACACGGACGTGGACGGCGTTTACACGACGGACCCGCGCATCACCGCCCGCGCCCGCAAATTGGACAAGATTGCGTACGAGGAGATGTTGGAGCTCGCTTCCGTGGGGGCAAAGGTGCTGCAGACTCGTAGCGTAGAACTCGCGATGAAGGAGCGGGTGCGGGTCCAGGTGCTTTCAAGCTTCGCCGACGTGCCTGGAACCCTGGTGGTGGATGAGGACGAGATCGTGGAACAAGCAATGGTATCCGGCATCGCCTACTCGCGCGACGAGGCCAAGATCACGCTGCGCCACGTGCCCGACCGCCCCGGCGTCGCCGCCGCGATCTTCGGCCCGCTGTCGGAGGCGCAGGTGAACGTCGATATGATCGTGCAGAACGTGTCGGCGGACGGGACCACCGACATGACCTTCACGGTCAGCCGCACCGACCTGCCGCGCGTGCACACCGTGCTGGCCGCGCATCAGGCGGCGATCGGCTCCAACACCGTGCTGACCGACCCCGATGTCGCGAAGATCAGCGTGGTCGGCGTCGGCATGCGCAGCCACGCGGGCGTCGCCAACATCATGTTCGGCACGCTGGCGGGCAAGGGGATCAACATCCAGGTCATCTCCACCAGCGAGATCAAGGTCAGCGTGCTGATCGCCGCGGAGTACACCGAGCTTGCGGTGCGCGCGCTGCACACGGCCTATGGCCTCGATGCCGCCTGACACGGTCATACAAGGCTCGGTCGCCCCTGGCTCCGGCGGCCTGCTCGCCCGCGCCGAGTTCGACCGGCTGTCGGAGCGCGGGCGGCACTTCCTCGGCGCCTCGGTCGCGATCATGGGCGGTGCCATGAGCTGGGTCAGCGAGCGAAACCTGGTCTCGGCCATCAGCAACGCCGGCGGCTTCGGCGTGCTGGCCGGCGGCTCCATGGGGCCGGACGCGCTGGCGGACGAGATCGCCGGCACCCAGGCGCTGACCGCCCGGCCGTTCGGCGTCAACCTCCTCACCATGCACCCGCGCCTCCTGGACCTGATCGCGGTCTGCCGGGAGGCCCGGGTCGGCCACATCGTGCTGGCCGGCGGCGTGCCGAGCGGGGCGGCGGTGCGGGCCGTAAAGGAGGACAGCCGCCTAGTCTGCTTCGCCCCGGCGCTCGTGCTGGCGCGGCGCATGGTGCGGCTGGGCGCCGACGCGCTGGTGGTCGAGGGGTCGGAGGCCGGCGGCCACATCGGCCCGGTGTCGCTCGTCGTGCTGGCGCAGGAGATCCTGCCGCACGTCACCGAGGTCCCGGTGTTCGTCGCCGGCGGCATCGGCCGCGGCGAGGCGGTCCTCGCGTTCCTGGAGATGGGCGCCGCCGGCGCGCAGCTCGGCACCCGGTTCGCGGCGGCGCGCGAGAGCATCGCCCATCCGCGCTTCAAGCAGGCCTTCATCCGCGCCCGCGCCCGCGACGCGCTGCCGAGCGTGCAGCTCGACCCGCGCTTGCCGGTGATCCCCGTGCGCGGCCTGGTCAATGCCGGCACGGAGGCCTTCCTGCGGCACCAGGCCGCGGCCATGGCGCGCGTCGATGTGGGCGAGCTGACGCGGGAGCAGGCGCAGCTGTCGGTCGAGCATTTCTGGGCAGGCAGGCTGCGCCGCGCGGTGATCGACGGCGACGTGGAGCACGGCTCGGTGATGGCCGGGCAGTCGGTGGGCATGGTGACAGCGGAGCAGCCGATTGCAGAGATCATCGAGGAACTGGTCGAGCAGGCCTGCCGGGCGCTCGCCGCCCGGCACGATCCAGCAGCCGGCAGGCATAGCTTGGCGCGGCACTAGATGCTGCAGACGCGCCGCCTGCTGGCCCGGCTGCGCGACATGATGGCGCTCGGCTTTTCCATGCTCGGCGCCTCGGACGCGGGCGGCGTGCCGCTCGGCGACCTCGCGGCGCTGGTGGCGGCCGAGATGGTGGCCGAGGTTTGCACCGTCTATGCCATGCGGCCCGGCGACCTGCTGGAACTCGCCGCCACCCACGGCCTCAACCCGGAGGCGGTCGGCCGCACCCGGCTGCGGGTGGGGGAGGGCATCGTCGGCATCGTGGCCGCGACCGGGACGGTGCAGAACCTGCCGGACGCGCAGAACCACCCGGCCTTTGCCTACCGGCCGGAAACCGGGGAAGACTCGTTCGCCTCCTTGCTGGCCGTGCCGGTGCGGCGCAGCGGCAAGCTCGTCGGCGTGCTTGCCGTGCAGAACCGGGCGCCGCGCCGCTACGGGGATGACGAGGTGGAGCTGCTGGAGACGGTCGCCCTGCTGCTGGCCGAGGTGCTAGCGGCTGCCGGCGCCCGGGACGGGGCGCAGCAGGGCCTGGGCGCCACGGTGCCGCAGCGGTTCAAGGCGACGCCGTTCGCGCCGGGCATCGCGGTTGGCCCAGTGGTGCTGCACGGCGCCGGCGCCCCGCTGCGCCGCCTGCTGGCCGACGACCCCGCCTTGGAGGCCGAGCGCCTGAACCTCGCCGTCGCCTCCATGCGGCAAACGCTTGACGACCTGATCGAGACGCGGCTGCCGGACGGCGACGGCCCGCGGGAGGTGCTGGAAGCGACGCGCCTGGTGGCCGGCGACGGCGGATGGATGCGCCGGGTGCGGGAAGCGGTGGCGGGCGGCCTGACGGCGGAGGCGGCGGTGTACCGTGTCACCAACGACATCCGCGACCGCATGCGCCGCATCGCCGACCCCTACCTGCGCGAGCGCCTGGCGGACATGGAAGACTTGGCCGGCCGGCTGCTGGCAGCGCTTGACGGGGGCGAGGCGCTGCCGGCGATCCCGCAGGGCGCCATCCTGGTCGCCCGCCGGCTTGGGCCGGCGCAGCTGCTGGAGTGGCACGCCCGCGGCATCGGCGGCGTTGCCATCGAGGAGGGCAGCTCGGCCGGGCATGCCGCGATCCTGGCCCGCGCCCTCGGCCTGCCGGCGGTGGGCGGCGTGCGCGGCCTGCTGGCGGCGGTCGAGGACGGCGACAGCGCGGTGCTGGACGCGGAGGAGGGGCAGCTGATCCTGCGCCCCGACAGCGAGGTGCGGATCGCCTATGCCCGCGCGCTGGAGGCCCGGTCGCAGCTTGAGGCCGGGTTCGCCGCCCAGCGTCACCGCCCGGCGCGCACGGGGGACGGGGTGGCCCTGAGCCTGATGCTCAACGTGGGGCTGGCGCGGGAGGTCGAGCAGCTCGACGCGACGGGGGCCGCGGGAATCGGGCTGTTCCGGACCGAGATCGCGATGCTGGCCGGCGGCGAGGTTGCCGACGTGCCGGAGCAGGCGGCGCTGTATGCCCGCGTGCTGGACGCCGCCGGGGACCGCCCGGTGCGGTTCCGCACCCTGGATCTCGGCGGCGACAAGCTGCTGCCGGACGCGCCGCCCCAAGAAGAGGAGAACCCGGCCATGGGCTGGCGCAGCCTGCGCGTCGGTTTGGACCGCCCGGCGCTGATGCGCCGCCAGCTCCGTGCCCTGCTGCTGGCGGCGCAGGGCCGCACGCTGTCGGTCATGTTCCCCATGGTCGCGACCGTGGCCGAGTTCCGCGCCGCCCGCGACCTGCTGCTGGCCGAAGTGGCGCGGGTACGCCCGGCGCCCGAGCGGCTGCTGGTCGGCAGCATGATCGAGGTGCCCGCCCTGCTCTGGCAGTTGCCGGCCCTGATGGCGGAGGCGGATTTCGTGTCCATCGGGTCCAACGACCTGATGCAGTTCCTGTTCGCCGCCGACCGCGGCACGCCGGGGCTTGCCGGGCGCTACGACCTGCTGTCGCCGCCGGTGCTGGACGCGCTGGACCAGGTGTGCGCGGCTGCGGCGGCGGCGGGCGTCGAGGTTTCGCTCTGCGGCGAGCACGCCGGCCGCCCGCTTGAAGCGATGGTGCTGGCCGCGCTCGGCATCACCACCCTGTCGATGCCGGCGGCGGGCCTGTTGCGGCTCAAGGCGGCGTTCGCCTCGGTGCAGCTTGCGGAGCTGCGGGCCGTGCTGGCCGCGGCCCGGCGCAACGCGGCCGGCGAGGCGAGCCTGCGCGCCCCGCTGCTGTCCTGGGCGCGCGAGCACGGGCATTTGGTGTAGCGGCCGCACAAGATGGGTTATGCGTGAGTTAACAACTTATGGTAGTTCCGTCTTCAGAGTAGTCGCGCAGGCCAAATGATGGCGGAAACGAGAGCAGGCATGATCCTTGGGCGCAATCGCAGGACCGGGCTTCGGCAGGTAGGCGGGGCATGGCCGCCCGATGGCGCCGACCGGGGCGGCCCGGCCGGCGAGGCGGCGCGCGTCGGCGCGGAACTGCGTGCGGCGCGGCTGCGGCTGGGCTGGGCGCTGGCGGACGTCGCGGCCTTGCTGCGCATCCGGCTGTCGTTCATGGAGGCGGTCGAGGACGGCCGCCTCACCGACTTGCCGGGTTCGGTCTATGCCGTAGGCTTCGCCCGCGCCTACGCGGGGCTGCTCGGCTTGGACGCGGCCGCGGTTGCCCGGCGGTTCCGTCCCGAGCCTGACAAGGCGGCGCAAAGGACGGAGCTGGACTTCCTCGCCCCGATGCCGGAGCGCGGCGTCCCCGCGGGCGCCGTGGTGCTGCTGAGCACCCTGCTGGCGGCGGCGGCCTATGCCGGCTGGTACAACTTCTCCGACGATGCGCGGCCGGCGGCCATCGTCCAGGCTGTGCCCGAGCGCCTGGCGCCGCTGGCAAGCCGGGCGGTGCCGGCCGACCCGCCGCCGGCCGCTGCCACGCCTGCGGAACCGCCCGCCCCCGCCATGCCGGTGCCCGGCCCGCCGCCGTCGTTGAACGAGCCTGTGGTCCCGCCGCTGGCCGTCGCGGCGCCTCCGCCGCCGGCCATTCCGCCCGGTGATGAAAGCCGGATCCTGCTGCGGGCGCATGCCGATGCCTGGGTTCAGGTCCGGGAACGCCAGGGCCACGTCCTGCTGAACCGCGTCATGCGCGGGGGCGAATCCTGGGCGGTGCCGAAGGGTGCGCCGCTGCTGCTCACCACCGGCAATGCCGGCGGCACGGAGCTGCTGGTCGATGGCGAGGCGACGTCTCCTCTGGGGCCGCCCGGCGCCGTCCGCCGCGACATCGCGCTGGAGCCGGACGGGCTGCGCGCCGACATCGCCAAGCCCGGCTCGACGGCACGCCCGCCCTCGCAGTAGAAGCGGCCCCGCGCAGTCGCATATACAGATGGAAGCGCCGGAGGTCCGGCGCGGGGAGCCAGCATGAGCTATCGCCCGTATCAGCAGATCGAGCGTCGGAAGTCTCGCCAGATCCACGTGGGTTCCGTGCCGGTCGGCGGCGACGCGCCGATCACCGTGCAGACCATGACCAACACGCTCACGACCGACGTGCCCGGCACGGTAGCGCAGATCCGCCGGGCGGAAGAGGCGGGCGTCGACATCGTCCGCGTGTCCTGCCCGGACCAGGAGAGCGCGCTGGCGCTCAAGGACATCGTGCGCCAGGTGTCGGTGCCCATCGTCGCCGACATCCATTTCCACTACCGCCGGGCCATCGAGGCGGCGGAGAGTGGCGCCGCGTGCCTGCGCATCAACCCCGGCAACATCGGCAGCGCCGACCGGGTGCGGGAGGTTATCAAGGCGGCGCGCGACCATGGTTGCTCCATGCGGATTGGCGTGAACGCCGGGTCCCTGGAGCGGCACCTGCTGGAGAAGTATGGCGAGCCGAACCCGGAGGCGCTGGTGGAAAGCGCGCTCGAGCACGCCAAGATCCTGCAGGACCACGACTTCCACGAGTTCAAGATCAGCGTGAAGGCGTCCGACGTGTTCATGGCCGTCGCGGCGTACCAGCAGCTCGCCGAAGTTTGCGACCACCCGTTGCACATCGGCATCACCGAGGCCGGCACCAAGCGCGCGGGCACGGTGAAGTCGGCCATCGGCCTCGGCAGCCTGATCTGGGCCGGGATCGGCGACACGCTGCGCGTCTCGCTCTCGGCGGAGCCGGAGGAGGAGGTGCATGTCGGCTGGGACATCCTGAAATCGCTCGGCGTGCGGCACCGGGGCGTGAAGATCGTCAGCTGTCCGTCCTGCGCCCGGCAGGGCTTCAACGTGATCGAGACGGTGGCGACGCTGGAGCAGCGGCTGTCGCACATCAGGACGCCGATCACGTTGTCGATCATCGGCTGCGTGGTGAACGGTCCCGGCGAGGCGCTGATGACCGACATCGGCGTGACCGGCGGCGGCAATGGGCGGCACATGGTGTATCACGCCGGGCGCACCGACCACACCATTGGCGGCGGCGACATGGTCGAGCACATCATCGAAACCGTGGAGCGCCGGGCCGCCGAGCTTGCGGCAGTCCCCTCACTGCCCGCGAAGGTCGCAGCGGAGTAGCATGGCCGACCTGCAGCCGGTCCGCGGCACAAGGGACCTGATCGGCGAGGACCAACGCCGCC
>CAXSHI010000058.1:0-22737 GCA_964236755.1 uncultured Acetobacteraceae bacterium | reverse complement strand
AGATGATCATTCCCGCCCAGGCCAGCGCCGCCGACCAGCGCCGCATCCTGGACGAGCTGATCGCACGGCAGGCCGCGGGCATCGCCATCTCCGCCATCAACCCGGCCAGCTCCACCGACGCGCTGAACCGCGCGGCGTCGCAGGCGCTGCTGTTCACCACGGACAGCGACGCGCCGGCCAGCAACCGGGTCGTCTATATCGGCACCGACAACGTCGATGCCGGCCGTGTCGCGGGCGCGCAGATGAAGAAGGCGCTGCCCAAGGGCGGCAAGGCCATGCTGTTCGTCGGCACCATGGACGCTGACAACGCCCGCGAGCGGGTGCAGGGCATCCGCGAGGCGCTGAAGGACGGCAACATCGAGATCCTCGACGTCCGCACCGACGACAGCGACTTTGCCCGCGCCAAGCGCAACGCGGAGGACACGCTGTCCCGCTACGCCGACCTCGGCCTGATGGTGGGGCTGTGGGCCTACAACACCCCGCAGATCTACCAGGCGGTGAAGCAGGCCGGGCGCGAGAAGACCGTGCAGGTCGTGGGCTTCGACGAGGACGCGCTGACGCTCCGCGGCGTGGCCGACGGGACCATCCACTCCACCGTGGTGCAGCAGCCGTTCGAGTTCGGATACCAGTCCATGAAGGGCATGGTCCGCTATCTCGGCGGCGACAAGTCCTGGGTGCCGGCCAGCAAGCAGATCATCGTGCCGACCCGCGTCATCGACGGCAGCAACGTGGCCGAGTTCCAGGGCTTCATGAAGCAGATCCTGCGTCCGAGCTGAATGGGTGCCCGCTCCGCTCCTGGAACTTGAAGGCATCAGCAAGAGCTACCCGGGCGTCAAGGCGCTGGACGGCGTCTCGCTCCGGCTCGGCCGGGGCGAGGTGCTCGGGCTGATCGGCGAGAACGGCGCCGGCAAGAGCACGCTGATGCGCGTGCTGGGCGGCGTCGTGCGGCCGGATGCTGGGCGCATCGGCCTGGGTGGGCGCGACCGCACGCACCTGACGGTGGCGGAGGCGCAGGCGGAGGGCGTCGCCTTCGTGCACCAGGAGCTGTCGATGTTCGACAACCTGGACGCCGCCGCCAACGTGCTGATCGGGCGGGAGACCCTGCGGGCCGGGCCGCTGCGCCTGGTGGACCGCCGGGCCTGCCGGGCGCGGGTGGCGCCGCTCTTGGAACGGCTGGGTGCCGACTTCGCGCCGGACGCCCCGGTGGCCCGGCTGTCCATCGCGCAGCGCCAACTGGTCGAGATCGCCCGCGCGCTCTCGGTGGACGCCCGCATCATCATCCTGGACGAGCCGACCAGCAGCCTCACGCTGTCCGAGACCGACCGCCTGCTCGCCATCGTCGCCGCCCTGCGCGAGGCGGGCACGGGGGTCATCTACATCACGCACCGGCTGGGCGAGGTGGTGTCCTGCGCCGACCGGGTGCTGTGCCTGCGCGACGGGCGGGTGGCCGGAGAGCTGCCGCGCCAGGCCATCGAGCACGCCGCCATGACCCGGCTGATGATCGGGCGCGACCTGCAGAGCCTGTACAGCCCGCCGTCGGCACCGCCGGGCGGCGGCGGCCTGCACCTGGAGGAGCTGGTCACGACGGCGTTCCCGGACCGCAGCGCCAGCCTGCACGCGCGCCCCGGCGAGATCCTGGGCCTCGCCGGGCTGGTCGGCTCCGGCCGCACGTCGCTGGCCCGCGCGGTGTTCGGCATCGAGCCGGCGCTGGGCGGCAGCATCCACCTGGACGGCAAGCCCGTGCGGATCGGCTCGCCACGGGAGGCCATCGCCCGTGGGCTGTACTTGGTGCCGGAGGACCGCAAGCTCTCGGGCCTCGTGCTCGACATGTCCATCGCGCAGAACGTGACGCTGCCGGCGCTCGCCGGGCATTCACGGATGGGGCTGATCAGCACGGCGTCCGAAGCGCGGGCCGGGGAGGCACAGCGGGCGGGGTTGCGGATCAAGGCGCCGGATGCGTCGGTGCATGCAGTGGCCCTGTCGGGCGGCAACCAGCAGAAAGTCGTGCTGGGCCGCTGGCTGTCGCTCTCGCCCCGCGCCATCGTGTTCGACGAGCCGACCCGGGGCGTCGATGTCGGCGCCAAGGGGGAGATCTACGCGCTGATGCGCGGCCTGGCCGACCGCGGCGTGGCCGTGCTGATGATCAGCAGTGACATGGAGGAAGTGATCGGCGTGAGTGACCGGGTGGCGGTGATGCACGAGGGCCGGGTGGCCGGCACCCTTGGGCGAGGCGAGTTGAGCGAAGCGGCGGTGCTGCGCCTGGCCATCGGCGCGGCGGCGTAGGCTTGCAGTCGGAATGCCAATCGGGCGACACTTTAAGAGCGGACTACCTGTTATGAGAGAGCTATCGCACGAGGCACGACAAGAAGCTTAGTGAATTAATATCGTATGTGATCCAAATTATTGTGGCTATTATTGGCCTCGTGGGAGTTCTTGGAGCGGCTGTGATCCCGAATTGGGACAAGCTCTTCCCTCCAAAACCCTTAATTCAGGTGTCGTCCGAGTCGAACGAAGCAGCTGTAATATCTGCCGCCTCCGGGGTACATTCACCCCGTTTGCCGAACACTGTGTCGAGAAAGAGAGGGCCGCTGTTCGTCATTGCTTCGCGCGACACTGAAGGAGAATCTATCGGCGCTCGTCTTGTAAGCGATCTCGAACGGGAAGGCTTTCGGATCACCAGTAGCCGTGATGTCGCAGAACTGTTTGTTGAAATTCAAACGCCCAATCTGGGATTGATCCAGACCTCGCCCACGGGCGGTTCAGAAGATTTCTCTGTTGTTACTACGCTCACAGCCAAGGTGTTTTCGAGCGTCAATGGTGTAGAGGATGTAATACCGATGCAGCGCCAAGCCCTGGGTATGGGTGCGACGGAGATTGAAGCTTGTCAAAACAGCATTGCGGCCGTCACTGACCGCCTCGGCAAAAGCATTGCTGAGGTTTTACGGTAGGAAAAGGGATAGGATGGTCGCAGTCCTACAAAGAGGGGTTACGTCTTTGCTTCTTCATTGGAGGCCTACGTCGCTGCTTCGCTGCCTCATTGTCCACGCCTATGCCGCGGTCATCTTGGCCTACTCCGCTTCCCCTCTTGCTGCCCAGCAGATGGCCGGCTCGGTCGAGGCCGGCTTGCAGACCTTGGCGCAGGCATTGCTGGCGGGCGTACCAGCGGGCCAGCACCCGGCTCTTTCGGTGCTGCCATTTCCCGGTGCCGACCAAAGCTGCCCAGTGCTGTCCGTATACGTGGTGGATGAGCTGACCACGACCCTGGTGTCCACCGTGCAGCCCCGTCCGCGCGTGGTCGAACGGCAGCAGCTTGAGGCAATCATAGCGCAGAATCGGCTCGATGAGTTCCTGACGGACCCAGAGCAGCGGCGTCGCTTGGGTGGTCTCTCGGGCATCGGTGCGGTGGTGCTGGGCACGTTCGCGACCATCGGCGACCGGCTGCGCATTAATGCTCGCCTCGTCGCCATTGACACTGGCGAGACGACGGCTGCCGCCGCGGTCTCCGTTCCGCGGACTGGCGAAATTGCGGAATTGCTTCGGCAAAGCTCCGGGCGGGGCCGCAACTGCCTGCCGGAAGCGGCGGCGCGCTCGGTGGTTAGAACCTCGCCAGGTACGCTACCTGCAACTGCGACCAAGCCGCTGCCAGCAGGTGAGTCTTGTCAGGAACAGGATGGTATTCGAGTATGCACGCGCAACGTTCGCCGGAGCGCGCAAGACATACAGCTCAGCCTTATCATCGAGAACGTAGGGGATGCGCCCATCGCTGTTGCAGCAGTCGGGCCAGTGCCCAGCCTGACCGACAATGACGGCACGACGTTCTCTTTGCAGAAGATATCCGGCCTGCCAATGTGCGGCAGCACTATCAACAATATGTGGATGGAAGCAGAGCGACAGTCGCATTGCTTGCTGAACAATTGGCCTTTGAGCCGTTCAGCTTTTCGCCCGGTTCCGCCTGGTGGTCGTGCCAGCATGGCGTTGCAGTTTCGAGCCGATCAATCATCGGATGGTGCCACCTTTACTCTGACCGCTGCATTCGGTGTTCTCCCGCAGATGCCGTCAGCACTCCCTGCTGCGGAAGCAGAAAAGTTGCAGGCTCGCCCGTTCATCCTGATGTTGCCGAACGTGCAAACATCAGCCGTGCAAGGTCAATAGCTGTATGGTGGGAATGGGCAAGAAGGAGCTGGGCCTGCTCGTGCTCGTCCTGGTGATCGGCGCGATCACGACGGCGCTCAACCCGCGGTTCCTGTCGGCGGTGAACCTGCTGAACATGGCGAACCTGATCGGGCTGTTCGGAGTGTTCAGCATCGGGCAGGGCCTCATCATCATCACCGGCGGCATCGACCTCGCCGTCGGCTCGGTGTTCGCGCTGCTGGGCGTCGTGTTCATCGACCTGCTGGTGAACCACGACGTGGCCTGGCCGCTGGCGCTGATCCTGGTGCTGTTGGGCGGCCTGCTGATCGGGGCGCTGCACGGCGTGCTGGTCACGCGCGCCAAGCTGCAGCCGTTCGTCGTGACGCTCTGCGGCCTGCTGATCTACCGGGGTGCCGCGCGCTACTACACCGGCGACGCGACCATCGGCTTCGGCTACGCGGAAGGGTTGGACACCCTGACCTGGCTCGCCTCCGGGCGCAGCCTCGGGGTGCCGAACCCGTTCCTGATCCTGGTCGTCGTGTCGGCGGTGATGGCGGTGGTGCTGCACCGCTCGGTGTTCGGGCGCTACCTGTTCGCCGTGGGGCGCAACGAGGAGGCGGCGCGCTACTCCGGCATCCGCACCGGGCTGGTGGTGGCCGGGGCCTACATCCTGGGCGGCGGATTGGCCGGGCTTTCGACGGTGCTGCTGGTGTTCTACACCAACTCGGTCTCCCCCTCGGCGTTCGGCAGCTTCTACGAGCTGTATGCCATCGCCGCCGCGGTGTTGGGCGGCTGCTCGCTGCGCGGGGGCGAGGGCAGCATCCTGGGCATCGTGCTCGGCACGGTGCTGCTGCAGATCCTGCAGAACCTGGTGAACATCCTGGGCATCCCGTCGTCGCTGAACTTCGCGGTGATGGGCGGCGTGATCCTGCTCGGCGCGCTCGCGGACCAGCAGCTTGCGCGCCGGGCGAAGCTGGGCGTGGTGGCCCGGGCCTGAGCGGACGTCCGGCCGCAATTGTTCATTGCATGTCCCTGTCCGGACGGGCAAGCTGCGTGGGCATACGCGGCGGCAGCATGATCGCCCGGGCACCTGGGGAGGACGACGCCATGGACGACCACGCGATTCCACCGACCAACCGACGCGCCCTGCTGCTCGCGGCGATGGCTGCCGGCGCTGGCGCGTCCATGCTGGGCGGGATGGGGCCGGCGCTCGCCGCCGAGATGGGCCGGTCGGAGAAGCCGTTGCGCGCCGCATTCTCCAACGCCGGTCTTCAGGCGACCTGGTGCGCCCAGGGCAAGGCTGCGGCCGAGTACTGGGGCAAGATCTTCAACGTGGACGTGACCTGGTTCGACGGCGAGCTGAACGCGACCCGGCAGCGCGGCGCCATCGACAACATGGCGTCGCAGCAATGGGATTTCGTCGCCATCCAGGCCTTCGGCATCGGCACGCTCGCCGCCCCGGTGCGCAAGATGATCGACGCCGGCGTGCCGGTGATCGACATGGACACGCTGATAGCACCGCTCGACCAGGTGAACGTGCATTCCTTCCTGGCGCCTGACAACGAGTTCATGGGCGCTTCCGTCACCCAGGCGCTGATGGAATCCATCGGCGGCGAGGGCACTGTCATCATGACGCAAGGCGCGCTCGGCCACACCGGGGCGCAGGGCCGCGCCCGCGGGTTCGAGACGGTGACAAAGCGGTTCCCCAAGGTCGAGGTGCTCGACACCACGCCGGGCGACTGGGACGTGACCAAGGTGGCGCGCATCTGGGACACCCACCTGACCAAGTATCCCAAGATCAGCGCGGCGTATTTCCACAACGACGACATGGCGCTGGCCGCCTACAACGTGATGAAGGCGCGCGGGCGCACCGACATCAAAATTGGCGGCTGCGACGCCATGCCGCCCGCCTTGGCCGCGGTCGCCGATGGGCGGATGCTGGCAACCGTGCGCAACCCGTCCTGCCGCATCCATGGCGGAGCGATCATGGCAGGTGTCGCGGCGGCGGTGATGGGCGAAAAGGGCGGGGAGGCCGGCATCCCCAAGAGCGTCGTCACCGACGGCCCCGTCGTCACCAAGGCGAACGCGCCGGGCATGGCCTGGATGGAAAAGCACTTCCTGATCTGAGCGCCGGTGATCGGCGGACCCCTGCTGGAGCTGTCCGGCATCGCCAAGCGGTTCGCCGGCGTCGCGGCGCTGAGCGGCGTCGATTTCACCCTGCGCGCCGGCGAGGTGCACGGCCTTGTCGGCGAGAACGGCGCGGGCAAGAGCACGCTGATGAAGATCATCGCCGGCGTGCACGCGGAGTACGAGGGCGAGATGCGGCTGGACGGCCGCCCGGTCCATTTCCGCAACGCCCGCGACGCGCGGGACGCCGGCATCGGCATGGTGCACCAGGAACTCTCGACGGTGCCCGAGCTGTCGGTCGCCGAGAACGTGCTGCTGGGCGCGCAGCCGACGCGCCTGGGCGTCGTGTCCTGGCGGCGCATGCGCGAGCAGGCGCGGCGGCAGCTCGACGCCTTCGGCATCGACGTGGACCCGCGCGTGCCCGTCGGCTCCCTGCCGCTCGGATTGCAGCAGATGGTGGAGCTGGCGCGCGTGCTGCTGTCCGGCGCCCGCATCATCATCCTGGACGAGCCGACCTCGGCGCTGTCGCCCCCGGAGGTCGAGCGGCTGTTCGCCCTCTTGGCCCGGCTGCGCGACACCGGGCGGAGCACCGTGTTCATCTCGCACTTCCTCGACGACGTGCTGCGCGTGTCGGACGAGGTGACGGTGTTCCGCAACGGCCGCCGGGTCGAGGGCGCGCGGGCAGATGCGGTGGACAAGCCCTGGCTGATCGAGCGCATGGTGGGCGCCGGGCACGAGCGGCTGGGCGAGAGCCACGCTGGCGAGATGCGGCTTGCGGATCGTCCGGCCACGCCCGTCGTGCTGGAAGCGGAGGGCCTCTCGGTGCCCGGGCTGTTCGAGGACGTGTCGCTCGCGGTCCATGCCGGCGAGGTGCTGGGCATCTACGGCTTCATGGGGTCGGGCCAGCTTGAGCTGGCGCGGGCGCTGTCTGGCAAGCTGCCGCTGGACCGCGGCGCCGTGCGGGTGGACGGGCACGCGGCGCGGCTCCGCGGCGGCACGCCGGCAGCCAAACGGGCCGGCATCGCCTTCGTCCCCGAAAGCCGCCGTGCCATGCTGTTCGCCTTGGAGCCGGTGTACCGCAACATCAGCATCGCCATCCTGGAGCGCATCGGCCGCGTCCTGCTTCGCCCCCGGGCCGAGCGGCGCATCGCCGACGGCCACGTGCAGTCGCTCGGCATCCGCCCGGCCGGGGTGGACCGCCCGGTGGGCCAGCTCTCCGGCGGCAACCAGCAGAAGGTGGCGCTGGCCCGCTGGCTCACCCACCTGCCGCGCGTGCTGCTTTTGAGCGAGCCGACGCGGGGCATGGACGTGGGCGCCAAGGACGACGTGGTGCGGATTGTGCGGTCGCTCCGCGACGCGGGCATCGGCGTCGTCGTGGTGTCCTCCGAGCCGGAAACCGTGCTGTCGCTGGCCGACCGCATCCTGGTGATGCGGCGCGGCGCTATCGCCCGGGAGTTCGCGGGGGAGCCGGTCAGCAAGGACCGCCTGCTCGCCGCCGCATGAATGAGGACACGATGACCGCATCCCTCGCCGCCCCGCGGCCCGCCTCTCCCTGGGTCCGCCTGCGCGGGCAGCTCCGCAACCTGGCGCCGCTCGTGACCCTCGTGGCGCTGGTGGCCTTGTTCAGCGCCACCAGCCCGTCGTTCGCCACGCTGTCCAACCTCAGCAACGTGCTGCAGCAGGTCTCGATCACCGCCATCATCGCGGTTGGCCTGACCTACGTGATCCTGTGCGCCGAGATCGACCTGAGCGTCGCGAGCGTCGCCAACGCGACCGGCATCCTGGTCGCCTTCCTCACCGTGCAGGACGCGAGCGTCAACATCCCCAACCTGCCGCTGCCGGGCGCGCTTGCGATCCTGGGCGGGCTGGCGGGGTGCCTGGCCCTCGGCGCCGTCACCGCCTTCGGCGTGACCCGCATCGGCATCCCGTCCTTCATCATGACCTTGGCGATGCTGCAGATCGGCAACGGCATCTGCGCCCTCCTAGTGCGCGGGCAGATCGCCTACAGCGTGCCGCCGGTGCTGCTGACGCTCGGCAGCGGCTCGGTCGGGCCGGTGCCTTGCATCGTGATCGTGGCCGGGCTGGTGCTGCTGGTGGGGCACCTCGTGCTGACCTACACGCGGTTCGGCCGCTACATCTACATGGTCGGCGGCAACCGCGAGGCGGCGGAGCATTCGGGCGTGGGCGTCAAGGCCGTGGTGGGCGCGGCGCTGCTGATCTGCGCGCTGTGCTCGGGCGTCGCGGGGATGCTGGGCGTCGCGTATTTCGGCAGCGCGCAGCAGAACCAGTTCGACAACTACCTGCTCGACGCCATCTCCGCCGTGGTGGTGGGCGGCACCAGCCTGTTCGGCGGCCAGGGGGGCATCGGCAACACCATTGTGGGCCTGCTGGTGCTGGGCGTGCTGAACAACGGCCTCGACCACGTGCGGATGGACAGCTTCCTGAAGATCCTGATCCGCGGCCTGGTGCTGCTGTTGGCCTTGGTGGTGAACGTGTATGCGCAGCGGCTGCGGGCGAAATACCGGAGCGCGGGCGGGTAGCGCCCTGCCCCTTGCGCGGCGGCCTCGGGTCATGGCGTCCCTGCGATCCTTCGACGATGGCACGACAGCCCGCTCCAACCGGTCCGCATTGAAGCGTTCGGGTCCCGACAGTCATTCCGAAGTGGAATGCTTGTATAACCTGCATTCATACCGTTGCTTTTTTGGCACGATGTCGTCGTTCATGATGCTCGACGAGATCGCGAGTCCTTGAGTGATCCTCGGCGTCGTGGTCCCTTCGGCGCTGGAAGCATCGAGGGGAGGGCGTCGTGGCTGTAGTCGATACGGAACGTTGGCCCGGTTTTGTCGGCGCCGGAATATTGGCCTGCTTGGCCCTGCCTGCGGCAGCGCAGGGTTCGACGACGGAGCAGGAGCTTCAGGAACTGAGGGCGCTGGTTCGGCAGCAAGCGGCGACGCTGCAGGCGTTGCAGCACAGGCTGGCCGGCGTCGAGGCACGGCAGCGTGCTCCCGACCGGGTTGCGGCCAGGACCGGCGCGACCGTCCCGCCGACCCGCACGGCGGAGGCGCCGCCCGCCGCCCCTCCCTTGGCAGTCGGGCCGTTGGGCCGCGTCCCCGGTCCGGCCGACAAGAACGTTGCGGTGACGCAGCAGCCGGGCAACCTGCCGGGGCGGTCGGTGGTCCCGCCGTATACCGCCGCGAACGTCGCCTCCCCGGGCGCAGTCGCCCCAATCCCTGCTGCGCCGGTTTCCGCGGGCGCTGACCGGGTGCGCCTGTCCATCTCCGGCCAGGTGGACCGCGCGCTGCTGTACGGCAACGACGGCTTGAACTCGAACGTGCGCAACGTCGATAACAACAACTCGTCCACGCGCTTCCGTCTCCTCGGCGAGGGGCAGATCAACAACACTGCTTCCGGCGGAGTGAATGTCGAAGCGGAGTTTCGTCCCAACGCATCGAGCAGCACGACGCTGACGCAGAACTTGCCGCAACCGGCGTCAACGACCACGCCGACCGTGCGGCAGGTCGAAGCTTACCTGCAAGACACTCGCTACGGCGGCGTGCGGCTCGGCTTCGGCAGCGTCGCATCGTACCTGACGTCAGAGGTGGACCTCTCGGGGACGGCCGTCGCGTCCTATGTCAACATATCGGATCTCGACGGCGGTTTCGCGTTCCGGCAACGTGCGGCGGCCCGCGTGCCCACGACCGGCGGCCGGCTCGTGGCGTCTCCCGCGGGGTCCTACGGCCCTGCGGTCAGTTCCGTCTTCAATTATTTCGACGGCCTGGTGCGCGACAACCGCATCCGCTACGACTCGCCCCGCTTCTACGGCTTCCAGGTGTCCGCCTCCGCCATCGACGGCGGCGCCTACGACGCGGCGCTGCGCTATGCCGGCGAGTACGAGGGAAACCAATTGGTCGCAGCGTTCGGCTTCGCCGATGCCGTTGCGCGCACCCACCTCGCCCAAGGCGCCTTCTCCGGCTTCCCGGGAGCGGCGACCAACTTCTACGGCTATGCGGGAGTGCCTACCGGGGCGAACGGCACCACTGCGCTTGGAACGCCGGTCACCCCAGCCGCGGGCGACGTGTCGGCGAACGGCAGCCTCCAATACGACGGCAGCGCGTCGCTGCTGCTGAGGAACGGGCTGAACTTCACCGTCGCGGGCGGGTACCGGGACGTGAACTACCGCGACCCGCAGGGCCGCAAGCTCAGCCCCACCCTCCTGTATGGCAAGGTCGGCTACCGCACGAACCTGTTTCCGAACATCGGCATCTCGGCCGTCTCGCTCGACTACGCCCAGAACAACGCCCTGCAGTTCTCCGGCGACCGCGCGAAGGCATACAGCGTGGCGTTCGTGCAGAACATCGACGCAGCGGCGACGGAGCTGTTCTTCACCGGGCGTATTCAATCGCTGCACCGCACTTATGCCGAATATGACGACCTCTACGCCGTCCTGCTCGGCGCGCGTGTCCGGTTCTGATGCTGGCACGTGCTTTCTTGGCTGTGGCGCTCGTTTTGCTGGGTGGATGCGGTTTCAAGCCGATCCCGTTTCCCACACCAAGCTCAGAACTGGACGGCCGGCCTGGCCTACTCACGGGAAAGACCGGCGACGCGGTGCTCTACCGCCAGTAGCCGTCAGCCGCCGGGCTTCGGCTCGGGCGCGCGAGGGCTGCTGGTGCCGTCTGTTCCATCCGACGCGGCGCTGCCGGGCCGGTCCGGGTTCTTGCTCGGCTTGCCATAGAATGACTCCCGCGTGTGGCCGGGACTGTTGTCGTGCGCTGCCTGGGACGGCGATTGCCCGGCCCCGACATCCGGCGACAGCCGCGAAGCGCCGCTGCTGGACCCGGCGGCTGCTCCAGCCCCGCCCTGCGCCATGGCCGGGGCGGCTGCAAGCACGGAAAGGACAGCAAACGCGATTACTCGACGCATGGCAGAACTCCTCTGCAAAGCGAAGGCAACGTTGCGAAGCGGGCGGCGTTCCCGAACGCAACCGGCCGGTGCCGGCTTCGCATCACAGATAGGCCGCACCCGCCTCCTGCGCAAAGCGCACGGGATCGCCCTCCCACACGATGCGGGCATGCTCCAGCACATAAACCCGGTCGGCATGGGGCAGGGCGAAGGTCACGTTCTGCTCGCCCAGCAGCACCGTGATCGGCGTGGTGGTGCGGAGCGTCTCCAGCGCGCGGCTGAGCTGCTCCAGGATCACCGGCGCCAGGCCCAGCGTCGGCTCGTCGAGGATCAACAGGCGCGGCTGCATCATCAGCGCGCGGGCAATCGCCAGCATCTGCTGCTCGCCGCCCGACAGCGTCGCCGCAAGCTGGGCCTGGCGGGACTTCAGGATCGGGAACAGCTCGAACATCCAGCCGAGCAGCTGGGCGCGCGCTGTCTTGGGCAGGCGGGAGCCGCCGAGATCGAGGTTCTCCCGCACGCTCATGGCGCCGAACAGCTCGCGGCTTTCCGGGCACTGCACGATGCCGCCGCGGGCGATCTGGGCGGCGCTCCGCCCGGCCAGCGCCTCGCCCTCCCAGGCGATGCGCCCGGCGTAGGGCACGAGGCCGGAGATCGCGTTGAACAGCGTCGTCTTGCCGGCGCCGTTCAGCCCGACCACCGAGACGAACTCGCCCTCCCGCACATGGATCGACACGCCCTCCAGCGCCTGCGCCTTGCCGTACAGCACATCGACGCCCTCGGCCGAGAGCAGCGGCGGGCCGGATTTCGCCGTGGGCGCCGGGCGCGCCGCAGTCTCGATGGCGCCGCCGAGATAGACCCGGCGCACCTGCGGGTCCCGCATCACCTGCTCGGCCGTGCCCTCGGCGATGGGTTCGCCCAGGTACATCGCCAGCACGCGGTCCACCAAGGCGGCGACGCCCTTCACGTTGTGGTCCACCAGCAGGACAGCCTTGCCCTCCGCCCGGAAGCTCGCGATCAGGTCGGAGAACGCGCCGACTTCCCCCGAGGTCAGCCCGGCGAACGGCTCGTCCACCAGCACCACCTTGGGGTTGCGGCCGATGGCCTTGGCAAGTTCCAGCCGGCGCAGGTCGGCGAAGGGCAGCGTGCCGGGCCGCCGGTCCAGCACCGCGCCCAGGCCGACCCGGCCGGCGATGGCGCGCGCCCGCTCCTCCACGTCCGGGTCGGCGAACAGCCGCAGCAGTGCGTCCGGCAAAAGCGCGAGCTTGATGTTCTCCAGCACCGTTTGCCGGTGCAGCGGGCGGGAATGCTGGAACACGAGGCCGACGCCCTGCCGGGCGATGCGGTGGCTGGGCCAACCGGCTACGTCCACGCCGTCGATCCGCACCGAACCGGCGTCCGGCCGCTCGATGCCCATGATGAGCTTCATCACCGTGGACTTGCCGGAGCCGTTGGGGCCGATCAGCCCGAGGATCTCGCCCGGCAGGATTTCGAGCGCCATGCCGCCCACCGCGACCAGCCCGCCGAACCGCTTGACCAGCCCTGAGACTTGCAGCAACCCCGTCATTGCCGCTGCCGCATCAGGACGCCGAGCAGGCCGGACGGCACCAGCAGGATAGCGAGCAGGGCCACGGCGGAGACGATAAAGGTGCTGAGCTGGCCGAGCGGGCGCAGCGCCTCCCCCGCCACGATCAGCACCACCGCGCCGACCGCGGCGCCGAGGATGGTGCGCCGCCCGCCCAGCACGGCGGCGATGATGACCTGCACGCCGACCGCGATGTCGATCACGGTGCCGGGCGAGGCGGTGCCGAGATAGAACACCAGCATGGCGCCCGCCAGCCCGCTGAAAAGGGCGCTCACGCAGAAGGCGGCGAGCTTGTGCTTGGCGACGTTGAAGCCGAGCGCCTGCGCTTCCACCGGGTCCTGCCCGCAGGCCTGCAGGATCAAGCCCAGGGCGGAGCGCGACAGGCCGAACAAGATCAAGCCGCTGACCGCCATGAAGCCGAGCGCGATGTAGTAGTTGGTGGTTTCGTCGATCGACATCACGTCCGGGATGGTGAGGCCGATCTCGCCGCCGCTGTACTGGGCGAACACCGTGACCATCTGCTGCAGCAGCAGCACGGCGACCAGGGTGATCAGCCCGAAGTACGGCCCGCTCAGCCGCAGCGCCGGCACCGCCAGCAATAGGCCCCCGGCGACGGCGAGCGCCGCGCCGAACAGCACGCAGACCGGGATGGGCAGCCCGGCCTCGCTGTTGAGAATGCCGGCCCCGTAGGCGCCGAGGCCCACGAGGAAGGTGGGCCCGAAGTTGACCTCGCCCGCGAAGCCGAACAGCAGGTCCCACGCCATGGCGAACACGCCGAAGTAGTAGGCGAGCGTCAGCAGCCCCAGCACGTAGCCGGACACGCCGAGCGGCAGCACGGCGGCAACTACGAGCACCAGCAGGGCAACCCAGAACAGCCGCGAGCGCAGCAGGCCGCGCATCAGCGCCGCCCCAAGAGGCCCTGCGGCCGCAAGTACACCACGACCACCAGCAGCAGCAGCGCCGGGATGGTGCGGAGCGAGGGGGAGATCAGGTAGGCGGTGATGGTTTCCAGGTAGCCGACCGCGTAGGCCGCCAGCAGCGACCCCGCCACGCTGCCCAAGCCGCCCAGCACGACGATGGAGAAGGCGGAAGCGGTCAGCGTGCCCGCGTTCTCCGACGACACGCCGAGGAAGGCGCCCAACAGCACCCCCGCCGTGCCGGCCAGCACGCCGTAGATCGCCCAGACCAGCAGGTAGATGCGCTGCAGCTCAAAGCCCAGCAGCGTCAGGCCGCGCGGGTTGATCGACGCCGCCAGCAGCGCCTTGCCGGCGCGCGTCCGGTTGACCAGGAGCCACAGCAGCCCGATGGCGGCCCAGCACAGCACGGCGGTCAGGATCTCGTTGGTCGGCGTCCGCACCCCGCCCATCACCGTGACGCCTGCGATCAGCGGGCGCACAGTGTGCGGGCTGGTGGTGGTGAAGTAGGCGACCGCCTCCTGGATCATGATGCCCCAGAGCAGCGTGCCGGTAAGGACGAAGATCTCCTTTTCCTCGCCGGGGATCGCAGACGACCGCTGGATCGGGCGCACCACCAGGAAGTAGGTCGCGAACGCCATGGCGATGCCGGCCAGCAGCCCGGCGGCGGCGCCCCCATAGGCGCCGACCTGGTCCGCCAGCAGCCACGCCACCACCGCCGCCGTCAGCAGGATGCCGCCATGCGCCAGGTTCAGCACGCCCGACACGCCGAACAGCAGGGTGAAGCCGATGGCGCCCAGGCCGTACAGCGCGCTGACCGCGAAGCCGTCGATGAGGATCTGGAGGCCGAGCACCCCGCGGTGCCGGACCTTAGTTCGCCACCTTCACGAAGCCCGGGAAGCGCAGCGTGCCGGTCGCGACGGCGGGCGGCCAGACCGCCACCTGCTTGCCGTCCTGCCATTGCACGACCAGGCCGCTCACGGTGTCCGGGCCGTACTTGATGGCGTGGGTGAACGGGGCGTCCTTGCCGAAGAACTGGACGCGGCCGACCGTGCCCTCGTAGTCCGCGGCCTCCAGCGCCGTCACCATCTTGTCGGGATCGGTGCCGCCAGCCTTCCGCACGGCGTCGGCGATCATGTGGACGTCGTCATAGGCGGTGTAGCCGGAATAGGCCGGGCTGATGCCGTACTTCTTCATGTAGGCGTTCGCGAACGGGATCGTCTTCGGCGTGCTGGCGACCGTGTCGACCGCGACCAGCTGCAGCACCACGCCTTCCGTCGCGCCGTTGGTGTCCTTCCAGAACGTGCTGGACGTGGCCTGCGACGAGATGCCGAACATCGGGATCGGCACCTGCTGGTTGGCCCATTGCACCGTCGGCTGCACGCCGACATGGCTGATGCCGGTGATGATGACATCGGGCTTCTTGCCCTCGATGCCGTTGTAGATCGGCGTGAAGTCCGTGGTGTCCGGCGACATCCGGATGTGGTCCAGCACCGTGAGGCCGGACTTCGGCAGGCACGCCATGTAGCCGGCGTCGAGCGGCGTGGTCCAGGCGGCGTCCTCGCTCATGATCACCGCGGTCTTCATCCGCAGCTTGCTCGACGTGAGCAGGTCCTTCGCCGCGTCGCACACGGACTGCGCCAGGAAGGCCGAGGGCAGGTAGCCATGGAAGAAGTATTTCAGGTGCTCGTAGTCGCCGTGGATGCGCTTGGAAATCTCGTCGCTCGCGGCCCCCGGCGTGATCGTGGGGATCTTCAGCCGCCCGGCCCAGGGCTCCAGGGCCAAGGCGACCTCGCTGGTGTAGGTGGCGATCACCGCGTGCACCTTGTCCTGGTTGGCCGCGCGCTGGAAGGCGCGCACCGCGTCGGCGGCGGAGTTGTGGTCGTCGTAGGCGACGATCTCGATCATGCGCCCGTCCACGCCGCCATGGGCGTTGATCTCCTCGGCCGCGACCTGGGCGGCGTTCGGGATGGCGATGCCGCTGATGGCGGAGTTCTCGGCGATGACCCCGATGCGGATCGGGTCGGCGGCGGAGGCGGCGCCGGGCAGGCCGAACGCGAGGAGGAAGGCGGGCAGCAGGCGGCGCATCGGCATGGGACGTCTCCTTGGGGTTCGGCGCTGGCCGCCGTTGCAAGGAGGTTTAATGCTTCGCCGCGCGGGAGTAAACGAGGCGGCCGCGGATGCCGGGATCATGCGGCATTTTGCCTCTGGTCGGGCAAATCCTGCCCGGGCGGCGCAGCATGCCGGCCCGGAACCGGCTATCGTGCCGCGCGGACTGCCGGGGAGGTTTGGCATGCAGGGTTTGACGGGCGACGCCGGGTTGCCCCGGGTGGTGCCGCTGGAGGGCTGTTCCAACCTCCGGGACCTCGGCGGCTACCGCGCGGCGGACGGGCGTCGCGTGCGGATGGGCCGGGTGTTCCGCAGCGCGTCGCTGGCGCACCTCACGGATGCGGACCTGGCCCGGTTCGGGGCGCTCGGCATCCGCACCGTCTGCGACCTGCGCGGCGTGCAGGAAAGCGAGCGCGCGCCCTCCCGCCTGCCCGGCGGCCCCGCGCCGGACGTGGTGCCGCTGCCCATCGAGCCACGGGTCGGCGCCTCGCTCCGCGACCTGCTGCGGCGGGAGGCGGCGACAGGCGAGGACACCTATGCCCTGCTGCGGACCGCCTATTCCTCCTATGCGGGCGAGCACCTGCCGCGCTACCGCGCGCTGTTCGCGCTGCTGCTGGAAGGGCGGCTGCCGCTGCTGTTCCACTGCTCGGCCGGCAAGGAC
Organism: uncultured Acetobacteraceae bacterium; assembly: GCA_964236755.1. Lineage (GTDB taxonomy): Bacteria > Pseudomonadota > Alphaproteobacteria > Acetobacterales > Acetobacteraceae > CAHJXG01. The sequence continues at coordinate 6,311 of CAXSHI010000058.1, read as the reverse complement.
CGGACCGGCTTCGGCGCGGCCCTGCTGCTGACCGCGCTTGGGGTGCCGTGGGAAGCGGTGGTGGCCGACTACCTCGCGACCAACCGCATCTGGCGGCGCGAGCACTCGCTGCCGCCCGGCACGCCGGAGGCGGTGCGCGACACCTTGCTGGCCGCGCACCGCCCGCTGCTGGAAGACGCCTTGGCCCAGGCGGTCGAAGGCCACGGGTCCATCGAGCGGCTGTTCGAGGACGGGCTTGGCCTCGACGCCGCCCGGTTGCAGGCGCTGCGCGGCATGCTGCTGGAATAGGTCATGCCGGCCTGCGCCGCTCCTATCGGCTGGCGGTGTTCAGCGCCTGGACAGTGTCGCCCTGGAGCACGGTCCTGCCGTTCTCCACCGACAGCGCGCCGGCGGGGATCCGGGCTTCGTGGCTTCCGATCTGGAAATAGGAGCCCACCATGATCACCGCAGTCCGGCCGCCGTCCTCAAGCTTGCGGACGCTGCCAATCTTGTTGCCCTTGAGATCATAGAGCCAGCGGCCGACCGCGCTCGACGCGACGGAGTAGATGGCGGCCTGACCGGCCGGGCCTGCAGCCGGCTGCGCCAGGGCCGCGCCGCCGAGCGTGAAGGCGAGCGAGGCGGCGAGGCTGAGAATGCGTGTGTTCATCGTCTTGGCTTTCGGATTGAGGCGCCCAGGCGAAGGCCCGGGCGCGTCACGGCTTGTTCTGGGCGGCGGTTAGCCGCCGGGCGTGCGGTGCGCCGCCGAGGCGTAGGCCGCGGACCGCTGGGCATGGGCCACCATCCAGTTGTGGACCCGGGTGGCTTGCGCGTAGGCGACCGTGCCCTCCTCGAAATGCGACGGCAGGGAGTTGGCGGTCTGCACCGTGCCCTCGCTGCCGTTGGTCGGCAGCACGTCGCCGGCGAGGCTCGGCAAGTCGGAACCCGGGCGGCCGACGACGTTCGGGTAGGCGTTCGAGCCCGTGTCGGCGAACTGCGGCTGCGAGCCTGCCGGGTTTACGAGGCCGGTGCCCGGCCGCCCCGTGACGTTCGGGTAGGCGTTCGAGCCGGTATCGGAAAACTGCTGCGGCGCTGCATAGGTGCGGGTGGCCTGGCCTTGCACGCTGAAGGGGAAGGGGTCGCCATTGCCCTCGCCAGCGAAGGCGGGAGCGGCGCCGAGGCTGAACGCGACGGCGGCGGCGGCGAGGAAAAGGGTCTTCATGGCTGAAACTCCTGCGGGGCGGGGTCTCCCACCCGATGAGGCGGCGTCGTTCGATCAGGAGCGCGTCGTCGGCCCTAGGTATGGGCATGGCGGCAAAGGCCCGTTAGCGGGCCAGCCGGCATGATATTCATGCGCAGAAGTATGGGATTCCGCGGCCGGCGGTGGAGCGGCCGGAGCTGGGCGTCGGCCTTGCGGCTACTCGCCCAGCAGGTGCAGCACGACCTCGCGGCGGTGCGGGCGGCGGCGATGCTCGAACAGGTACACGCCCTGCCAGGTGCCCAGCACCGGGGCGCCGCCTGCCACCGGGATCGACAGCTGCGTCTGGGTCAGCATGGCGCGCAGGTGGGCCGGCATGTCGTCTGGCCCTTCCTCGTCATGGACGTAGCGTGCGGGGTCCTCGGGCACGAGCGCCTCGAAAAAGCGGGCGATGTCCTCCCGCACGGTCGGGTCGGCGTTCTCCTGCACGGTCAGCGAGGCCGATGTGTGTCGGCACCACAGCGTGAGCAGGCCGGTACCGATGCCCTGATCCGTGGTCCAGGCCAGGACCTCGCGGGTGATCTCGACAAGGCCCTTGCCATGCGTCGCGACCGTCAGCCGATGCAGCGCCTGCCGCAAGGGCGGGCGGCTGCCTTGCGCGTCGGGCACGTCCGGCCCGGCCTAGGCCTTGGCAGCCGTCTTGGCGTCGTGCTTCGCGGCGCGCACCGCATCCTCCGACGCTGCCTCGGACTTGCGGTCGGCGACTTCCTGGGCATGGTGGCGATACTGCTCCAGCGCCTGCAGCGCGTGCCGGTTCGCCACCGCCTCGGCCTCCGCCGCGCTGGTGGCCAGGTGCTCGGACTTCTCGAAGTTGCCCGACGCGCAATGCTTGGCAGCCTCATGATGCATCTTGGCGGCCACCTCGAACTGATGCGCGGCGTCCTCGTGGTGCTTGGCCGTGGTCGCCTTGATGTCGTCCATCTCGATCTGCCCTCAGGTAAGGGGGCCGGCGACCCGGCCCCATGTGCCGGCCCAGCATAGCTGCAACCGGGTCCGTTGCCCATGCTGGGGAGCGGCGGCTCGACCGATAGTTGCGGCAGCATCGGCCGCGCACCTCATTTTACCCTATCCGCACAGGCGCAACCGTGGCATTGGCGAGTGAATGCCTTTCACATCGTAAAGGGCTTAAGCGTCGTGCCCCACGTCTCGCCGCCAAGATGGCATCGCGGCCCGAAAGGCAGGCTGCTGGCCGACGTGGGCGAGTTCCGCCTGGAGGTGCACGGCGGCCCCGGCCGGCTGCGGACGGCCCGCTTCATGGTGCTGCGGCGGCAATACGGACCAGGCAGCCTGTTCGCCCTGGTCGCCTCCGGCGCCGCACCCAGCCTGTTCGCGGCAATGCGCGCCGCCGAGAAGGCCGCGGGCCGCTTTCCGTAGCCGGGGACCCTGCGCGCTTCGCGCGTCCTGGTGGGCGACGGGGGTGAGCGGCGGACGGCGCACAATGTTCTGGCTTGCGTTCCCCCTGAACTCCGCGACATCGTGGCGGACCTAGGACACGAAGGTCGAGCATGCTTGATTTCACGAACGGGATGAGCACCCCCGGCGGCGCCGGCGGCGGCCCATATGGCTCAAGGATGGACGCGATGAGCGCTCTGCTGGCCCGCAACTGGTGGGCCATGGCGCTACGCGGCGCGTTCGCCATCCTTTTTGGGCTGGCGGCGCTGATGCTTCCCTTCGGCACGCTGGCGTCGCTCGTGCTGCTGTTCGCGGCATACATGCTGGTGGACGGCGTGTTCGCCATCGTGGCCGGCGTCCGCGCCGCGGCGCGGCACGAGCGTTGGGGCCTGCTGATCCTTGAGGGCGCGGTCGATCTGGCGGCGGGTGCCGCGGCCTTGCTGGTGCCGGGCCTGACGGTGCTGGTCGTCGTGACCCTGCTTGGCATCTGGTCGGTGATCACCGGGGCGTTGATGCTGGGCGCTGCTTGGCGCCTGCATGGCGGGCACGGGCGCTGGCTGCTCGCGCTGTCCGGCCTGGTCTCGCTGGCCTGGGGCGTCCTGCTGTGGCTGTCGCCCGTCGCGGGCGCATTGGTGCTGACTTGGTGGCTTGGCGGCTATGCGCTGGTGTTCGGGACGCTGCTGCTCGTGCTTGCACTCAACCTGCGCGGACGACGCGGCAGCGGGTTGCCGGCCGGGCGCGCCCTATCCTGACCACGCTGAAGCGCTGGGTCGCGGCCGAGCGCTTCTCGATCATCGACGAGCCGCCACGGGCCTTTTTGCGCCTGGCGGCCGGCGTGTCGCGCGCCGGCCGTCATGCACGACTTGGGCTTCGCGTTACTGGGTGATGCCGGTTCGCGTGGTGGTGCCGGTCGGGTGGGCGCCCGACAGGGTCCGGCCCGTCGCGGCGCTCGGCGTCACGCCCGCGCCCGACGCCGCGTCGGCTTGCTGCCCGGTGTTGCCCTTGTAGTCGAGCCACACCTGGACGGACTGGCCGTCCTTCATCGCCGTGCCACGCCAAACGCCGCCGCTGTCCTTGGCCAAGCCGCTGACGCTTTGGAAGCCGTTGCGCTCCAGCCGGCGCCGCGCCTCGTTCTGGGTGAAGCTGTTGCTGCCGCGGGCCGGCTGCGCCGCGTTGGCGCCGGTCGTCGTGACCGCCTGGTTGCGGTCGCCGCTGGCAGCGGCGGTGCCGGAGTTGCGGCCCGCAAGGCCGGTGTTGGGAGTGACGCCCGTGCTGGGGCTGACGCCCGGAATCGGTGCGTTCGATGTGGCGCCCGGCGCCGCGTTGCCTGGCGTTGTAGCGGTACCCTGGGCCATTGCCGTGCCGGCCAGCAGCGTTGCTGCCAGCGCGAGCGAGATGCGAGTCATGGTAAGATCCTTGTCCTGATCCTGTGGTTCGCAGCAGAATGCCAGGGAAGGCCGTGCGGCCCTCCCTGGCATTGGGCAGGCGGTCCGGGCTACTTGCGCCCGGGATTGGCGCCGCTGATGTTGGTGCCCAGCGTCTTGTCCACCGCGCGGCTCGCCATCGTGCCCGGCGGGTTGCTGCCGGTGCCGTCCGGGGCGCTGGCGCCCGGGTTGGCGCCGCTCACGTTGGTGTTCAGCGTCCGGTCAACGGACGCCGCCGCACCCGTGCCGGTGCTGCCAGCCGTGGTGCCGCCAGCCGTGATGCCGCCGGTGGTCGCGGCGCCGACCTGGGCGGCGCTGTCTTCGACCTCGACCTGCGTCTTGCGCACGGTGTCGCGGACGGTCTCAACCCGGTCCGCCGCCTCCTTGCGGACCCCGATCTCCTCGACGATGCGGACATCCTTGGCGACGACCGCCTCCTCGCTGGTGGCGCGCGCCTCGATGGTGCGCTCCTGGAAGGCGGCGAGGTCGGCCGTGGTGGCGGCGCGGTCAACCGGGTGGCGCTCCACCGTGACCCGCTCCTCGTGCAGGGTGACGTTCGCCTCGACCGGCGTCTCGATGATATACGAGCGGACCCGCACGCGGCCGCCCTCGACGGCGCGCTTGCCGACCACCAGCTTTTCCTCGACGACCTTGATCGTCTCGTCCTGGCCGGCCACGGGTGCGGTGGCAGTGCCGGTGCGCATGCTGTTATGGGCGGTGGCGTCGTAGCCGGTCCAGCCGAACTTGCGCCACTCGGCTTCCTGCGTGTCCAGGTCCATGGCGCCGGCATGCTCCAGGATGTCCGACGCGCGGTCGATCTGGCTGTCGTCAACCTTGGCATTCACCAAGATGGCGCCACGGCGCATGCCCTCCGCATAGGCGTAGCGGTCCTCCTCAGGCAGCATCAGGCCCTTGAGCGACCCGAAGAAGCCTTTTTCCTCGTAAGGGCGCCCCTTGTCGTAGCCGGTGTCGGTCACGCCGGTCCCGGGGCTGGTCTGGACCATCGAGCGATTCAAGCCCAGCTCGCTCGCGAGCGTCTGCCCTGCGCGCTCGGCCTCGTCGCGGGTCTTGAACATGGCCGTCAAGGTAAGTGTCGCCATAGGTCGTCTCCATCGGATGTGGTTTCTGAACGCAAGCTGCGGGACGGCCCGGCTGCAGGCCAAGGCCGCCACGTTCGACATCAATGAGGCTGGTCGTCTCCGTGCCTGATGTTAGAAGCCATTACACACGAGACCCGTTCTGGTGCCGCGTCGCCTGCATCACGATCCCGTGTGGCAAGGTGACAGACAGAGCGGGGCCGCACGGAAGCTTGCACAGCTTGCCGGGGAGCAGCCGTTCTACGCCGCTGCCACCGCGTCGGCCTTGCTGGCGCCGCGATGGCCCGGCGCCTGTTCGGGGCCAGTGGTGGTGTCGCGCGCCGTCTGCTGCTCCGTTTCCGCGTTCAACTCGGCGCCGATCAGCACGATGGTGGCGGACAACCAGATCCAGGTCATGAAGCCGACGGCTGCGCCGAGCGAACCGTAGGTCTTGTCGTAGCTGCCGAAGTGGCTGACGTAGTAGGAAAAGGCGATCGAGCCGACCACCCAGGCCACGGCTGCGAATCCGCCGCCCCAACTGACCCATTGCCAGCGCGCGCGCTCCCGGCTCGGCCCGAACCGGTAGATGCAGGCCAGCAAGGCGGCGAGGGCGACCAGCATCAGCGGCCAGCGCAGGACGCGCAGCAGCAGGTCGGCGACGCCGCCCAGCCCGATGGACGCCAGCACGATGGGCGCCGCCACGACGCCCGCCATCGCCAGCAGCACGAAGACGATGCCGCCCAGGGTGGAGGCAAGCGTGACCGCCGTGCGGAGCAGGAAGCCGCGCTTCTCGGTTTCGGCGTAAACCACGTTCAGCGTGTCGAACAGGGCCTTGGTGGCCTGGTTCGCGCTCCACAAGGAGGTGGCCAGCCCGAGCACGGCGGCGAAGCCCAGCGCCTTGCTGCCGTTCGCAGTGAGGCTGTGCACCTGGTCGGTGATGATCTGCATGCCGCCGCCGGGCACGACGCCGGAAAGCGCGCCCAGGTTGTCCGATATGGTGGCCGGGTCGGCGATGAGGCCGTAGAGGGACACCAGGGCGGCCAAGGCGGGGAAGAAGGCGAGCAGGGCATAGAAGGTAATGCCGGCCGCTTCGGTCAGCAGCCGGTCGCTGGAGACCTTGCCTGCGACCCGCTTCGCGATGGCCCACCAGCCGCGGGCCGGGATGTCCGACGGCTTGGCGGCGTC
>CAXSHI010000057.1:0-22740 GCA_964236755.1 uncultured Acetobacteraceae bacterium | reverse complement strand
GCACGGACATCCTGCACCGCATGGCCCGGCCGCTGACGCCGGGCCACTGGCTCGGCACCGACGAACTCGGGCGCGACCTGCTGAGCCGGGTGATCTGGGGCACCCGGCTCAGCCTGCTGGTCGGCGTGGTCGCGGCGGCGGTGTCGTCCATCATCGGCTCGGCGCTGGGCGTCGTGGCGGCGTACTACGGGCGCGCGGTGGACACACTGGTGATGCGCGGCGTCGATATGCTGATGGCGTTCCCCTATCTGCTGCTGGCGCTCGCCATCGTGGCGGCGCTGGGGCCGAGCCTCGGCCACGCCATGCTCGCCATCATCGTCGTCAACGTGCCGTTCTTCGCCCGCGCCGTGCGCGGCGCCACCGTCAGCCTGCGCCAGGCCGACTTCATCGCCGCCGCCCGGCTGATGGGCCAGTCCAACCTGCGCATCATCGCGACGGAACTGCTGCCGAACGTGCTGCCGGTGGTGGTCGTCATGGCAAGCACCTCGGTCGGCTGGATGATCCTGGAAACCGCGGGATTGAGCTTCCTGGGCCTGGGCGCGCAGCCGCCGGTAGCGGACCTCGGCGGCATGCTGGGCAACGCCCGCAACCTGATCAACGTGGCGCCGCATGTCGCCGCCGTGCCGGGCCTCGCCATCCTGCTGATCGCCATCGGCGTCAACCTGGTGGGCGACGGGGTGCGTGACGCGCTGGACCCGCGGCTGCGTGCGGGCGGGCTGGCGCGCATCCGCGCCGTGACCGACGTGGCGCCGGGCCGCCCCGTGCCGGCGATGGCCCCCTCCGACGCGCTGCTGTCGGTGCGGGCGCTGCGGACGGAGTTCCACGCGGGCGGCGAGGTCTGGCGGGCGGTGGGCGACGTGAGCTTCGAGGTGCGGGCCGGCGAGGCGGTCGGGCTGGTGGGCGAATCCGGGTCGGGCAAGACGGTGACGGCGCTGTCCATCGCGGGCCTCGTCGCCTCGCCGCCGGGCCGCATCGCCGGGGGCAGCGTGCGGTTCAAGGGGCAGGAACTGATCGGCGCTCCGTTGGCCGACCTGCAGGCGGTGCGCGGCGACCGGATCGCCTACGTGTTCCAAGACCCGCTGACCACGCTCAACCCGCTGCTGTCCATCGGAAGCCAGGTGTCGGAGACGCTGCGCCGGCACCAGGGGCTCGGCCCCCGTGAGGCGATGGCACGCACGGTCACGCTGCTGGAGCAGGTGGGGATCGCCGACGCCGCACGCCGCGTGCGCTCCTACCCGCACGAGCTGTCCGGCGGCCAGCGGCAGCGCGTGGGCGCTGCCATCGCGCTGGCGAACAGCCCGGACCTGATCGTGGCGGATGAGCCGACGACGGCATTGGACGTCACCACCCAGGCGCGGGTGCTGGCGCTGATGAACGAGCTGCGCCACCAGTTGGGCGCTGCTCTCGTGTTCATCAGCCACGACATGGGCGTGATCGCCGAGCTGTGCGACCAGGTGCATGTCATGTACGCCGGGAGCGTCGTCGAAAGCGGGCCGGTGGCCGAGGTGCTGTCGCGCCCGGCGCATCCCTACACCATCCGCCTGCTCGCCTGCGTGCCGCGCCCGGGACAGGCGCAGCGCGCCGTGGAGCCGATCCCGGGCCTGCCGCCTGCGACCAACGCGCTGCCGCCGGGTTGCCCCTTCGCGCCGCGCTGCGACCTCGCCATCGCCGCATGCAGCGCCGGCCCGATCCCGATGGTCGAGGTCGGAGGGGAACACGCGGCGCGCTGCATCCGCACCCGGGCCGCGCAGGAGAGCGCAGCGTGACCGGCGCCGCGGCGCTGGAGCTGGTGGAGGTCGTGCGCGAGTACGGCGGTGGGCGCAGCCTGCTGGCCAGGCGTCGGCCGGCGCACCGTGCGGTGGATGGCGTGTCGCTGACGCTGCGCCGGGGCGCCACGCTTGGCATCGTCGGCGAGTCCGGCTGCGGCAAGTCCACGCTGGCAAGGATGATCGTAGGCCTTCTGCCGCCCACCGACGGGCGCATCCTCGTCGATAACCACCCGGTCGAGGACTACGAGCGCCTGGCGCTGCACCGCAAGGTGCAGATGGTGTTCCAGGATCCGCTGGGCTCGCTCAACCCGCGCAAAACGGTGCGGCAGATCCTGGAGGTGCCGCTGCGCAGCCTGTGCGGCATGGCCGCGCCCGCGCGGCGCGACCGCGTGCAGGAACTGATGCGCCTGGTCAGCCTGCGCGCCGAGTTCGCGGACCGCTACCCGCACGAGTTCTCCGGCGGGCAATGCCAGCGCATCGGCATCGCCCGCGCGCTCGCCGCGGAGCCGGAGATCATCGTGCTGGACGAGCCGGTGTCGGCGCTCGACGTGTCCGTGCAGGCGCAGGTGCTGAAGCTGCTGCAGGACCTGCAGGCCCGGCTTGGCGTGGCCTACCTGTTCATCTCGCACGATCTGGCGGTGGTGGAGGCGATTGCCGACACGGTTGCGGTGATGCACGCCGGCCGCATCGTCGAGCGGGGCGAGGCGGCGCAGGTCTTCCTGGCGCCGCAGCACGCCTACACACGCGAGCTGATCGGCGCCATTCCGGGAGGCGGGGCGCGCTGAGCCTTCGCGGGCCGTGCCGGGATGGGCATATGTGGCGGCGGCGCAAGCATGGCGGCGCCATGTGACCGCCTGCGCCTGATGCGCATGGACAGGACGGGCGCCAGGTGCATCATCGCAGCGATGCAAGGAGTCGTCATGCGCAAGCTGATCTTGGCCGCTATCCCAATCCTGTCGCTTCTGGCGGCGGAGCCGGCGTTTCCCCAGGGCCTGCAAACGCCGGGGGCGCCCAACGCCACCCCGCCGGCGGGCACGCTCCCCGATGGGCGCACCAGCACGGTGAGGCGGCGCCGCCCCGCGCGCCGTCCCCGGCCGGCGCCCCGCCCGGTGCAATCCGAGCAGCAGGAACCGGGCATCCAGACGCCGCGGATCGGTTGAGCCGCTTTCCTTCTCTGCAAGGGAAGGACCTCGCCGTGCGGCTGGGAGGCGCTGGGGGCGTTGATATGGGGCTTCCAAGCCAAGGCCCATATCGCCTAGGATCGGTCCGAAGCTGGAAATATTGCGGAGAGGCATGGCTGTGGACCGTCGCGATGATCCCGCCGCGGTGCCGGATGCCGCCACCGCAACGGCTGCTGTGCTGGACCGTCTCGTCCGTCTGGCGGCGCGCGTCGCGGAGACGGCGTCCGCGGTGTTCGACCGGCCGGCAGGCGCGCCGCCGACGGTCGCAGCCTTCGGCCTGTCCCAAACGCAGGCGGGGGCGGCGGCCGGGTTCGATGCGCCCCTCGACCGCAGCGCCGGCCTGACGATCCTGCCGGATCTGCGGCAGGATGGGCGGTTCGCCGGGCACGCGCTGGTGGCCGGGCCGCCGCACCTGCGCTTCCTGGCCCACCTGCCGCTGCTTTCGGCCGATGGCGCCCGCCTCGGGTTTCTTTGCGTGTTTGACCCGGCGCCCCGCGCCGGCCTCACGGAGACGCAGGCGGCGGCGCTGGGCGACATCGCCGGCCTGATCGCCACGGCCTGCGAACGGGAGCTGCGGCTTGCGCGCCTCGCGCACGCCACGGCGCACGCGCTCCGGGCGGACCGGATGCTGCATCTGGTGGCGGAGGCCGCAACCTGCGCCGAGGCGCTGACCAGCCTCTTGGGCGAGCTGTGCCGCTACCACGGCGCCACGGTCGGCCGCATCTGGCAGCTGACCCAGCCCGACGAGCGCATGCTGGAGATCAGCCGGTTCAACGATGACGAGCTGGACGAGCATTCCTACTACCGCCAGCCGCCCACGGCGCCGGTGACGCGCAGCAACTCGATGACCGCCGGCGCCATCCGGCGCAACGAGCCGCACTCCGTCATCTACTCGCAGATCGAGCGGCCAGAGCGGTTCGTGCTGCTCGCCGCCGCCGTTGCCTCCGGGCTGGCCGCCCAGGTGAGCTACCCGATCTGGGTGCAGGACCAGAGATTCGGCATCTCGCTCGCCTTTTCCACCGAACGGCAGGATCTCGCGGAGGTCGTGGCCGACATCGCCTCCCTGGCCAACACGATCCGCCCGGCGCTGTTCCGCAAGGTGACGGAGGAGCGCATCCGCTTCGTGGCCCACCACGACGACCTGACGCGGCTCGCCAACCGCCTGTTGTTCCAAGAGCGCCTGGCCGGCGCCATCGCCGCCGCGGCACGGGGGGAGCACGGCCTCGCCTTGCTGTACCTCGACCTCGACGGGTTCAAGCTGGTCAACGACACGCGCGGGCACGAAGCCGGGGACAAGCTGCTGGCCGCCGTCGCCGGCCGGCTGCGGGATAACTGCCGGGAATGCGACACGACCGCGCGGATCGGCGGGGACGAGTTCGCGATCATCCAGCCGCTCGGCGGCCAGCCCTCCGCGGCCACGGCGCTGGCGCTGGCGCAGCGCCTGCTGCATGCCGTGCAGCAGCCGTTCGACATCGGCGGGCAGCGCCTGATGGTGGGGGTGTCGATCGGCATCGCCCTGTATCCCTTGGGGGGCGAGACCCCGGACCAGCTGCTCCGCAACGCCGACACCGCGCTGTATCGCGCGAAGGAGGGCGGCCGCAACGCCTATCGCCTGTTCGAGCCGTCCATGGAGGTGCGCCAGATCGAGCGCGCCCTGATGGAGCGCGACCTGGGCGACGCCGTGGACCGGCACCATTTTACCCTGGCGTACCAGCCGATCTGCGACGCCGCGTCGCTGCAGATCCGGGGGTTCGAGGCGCTGCTGCGGTGGAACCATCCGGTCCGTGGGCAGCTCCTGCCGGGCCACTTCGTGTCGATGGCCGAGGCGAACGGGTTGATCCTGCCGCTCGGCCAATGGGCGCTGGAAGCCGCCTGCGCCGAGGCGGCGGGCTGGGAGCCGCCGGTCTGCCTGTCCGTCAATTTCTCGCCTCTGCAGTTCCGCCAGCCCGACCTGGCGCAGCAGGTGGCCGGCGTCCTGGAACGGGCCGGGCTGCCCGGCGAGCGGCTCGACATCGAGGTGACGGAGGGCTTGCTGCTCGGCAACTCCGGCATGGTGCTGCGGACCATGCAGGCGCTGAAGGAGCAGGGGGTGCGCCTCACGCTTGACGACTTCGGCACGGCCTATGCGAGCCTCAGCACGCTGCGCCGCTTCCCGTTCGACCGCATCAAGATCGACAAGAGCTTCGTGCAGGAGATGGGCCACGACGACAGCTCGCTGGCCATCGTGGAGGCGGTGCTGCTGCTCGGCGCCCGGCTGCGGCTGTCCGTGGTCGCCGAGGGGGTGGAGACCGGGGCGCAGCTCGACGGGCTGCGCCGCCTGGGCTGCAAGCTGGTCCAGGGCTATCTGACCGGGCGGCCAATGCCGGAGGACCAGGCGCGCGCGGCGGTGCGGGGCGGGACAGTGGCGCCGGGGTGAGACTGGCCCTGCCAATTGGCGCATCCAAAAGAAACGCCTCACATCACCTTCGGCGTAGGACCAGAAGCTGAAACGATATCAAAGGCTTCCAAAACGTGACAGTTCGTCAAAGAAACGGCCTTGTACCAGTTTGTCCTTCCAGGAAATGCCTGAAAACCGGGGCCAAACACGTCGCTCCTGCTTTGCAGAAGTTTGTTCCCAGATTGATCGCTGGCATGCTTCAGCGTATTAGCTAAATCTCGGATTGCAACGAGTTTTGGGTCAATCGGAATACGTTTCGTTTGGGCGCGTGACACGAGCTTGCAGTGGTCTGCTTTATCGGCACTGTTGGTCCAAAGGCGCACCAACCGTTCCCAATGGTGATACAGCGCGATGATGGAAGTTTTTCGTAGAGCCATCAATGCTTCCTCAGCAGCTTCAACACGCATCTCAAGGACGCTTGCATGATCCCATAGGACGTAACCGTCTTCGTCCTGCTCGCCAATCCACTCGCCACCTCGCTCAACAGCATCTTGATAGTCAATTGCTTCATTCTTTGTTTGTTCAGCAATGCCCGCCAAAGCTTTCGCGGCACACTGGAAGCCGGTACGGAGGACATTCAAACCATCTTGAAACACGTAGCCCTGAAGGTCGGGGAGCTTGACCATTCACGTGCGTCCTTTCCCTCATGGGTAGGGTAGGCTGCCCCCCAACCCTGAACTCGTAATCGTACCTTCCAATCGAAAGCTTGCAATAAAACAAAAGTTTGCTGCCTGCCACCTGCGGGAGGTTCAATCGAGTCCCTACCGCCGCCCCACCGGCTCTGGCAGCCCCGCCGCCTCAGCCAGCTCCCAAGCAATCCCCGGCGCCCCCGCCAGAATCGGCCCGCCCGCCGCAGCACCCCCCGGCAGGAAGGCGTTCAGCGCCGCCCCGGCCTCGCCCAGGATCGCCAGGGCGGCGGCGCAGTCCCATAGGTTGATGTGCAGCTCCGCATAGCCGTCCATCCGCCCGGCCGCCACATCCGCCAGGCCCATCGCGCCCGAACCGCCGGAGCGCAGCATGACGCCCGCTTCCAGCACGCGGCGGCAAAGCGCCAGGTAATCGGCGGCGGCAACGCGCGGCGACCACCCGGCCTCGATGATCGCGCGGTCCAGGCGATCGGTCGCCGCCACCCGGATCGGCGCGCCGTTCAGCGTGGCGCCCTGGCCCTGGCAGCCGGCGAAGACCTCGCCCAGGGCGGGCGCCGCCAGCACGCCGAGCAGGAAGCCGTCGCCCTCGATCAGGCCAATGGAGACGCACCAGCGGGCGGCGCCGCGGGCATAGTTGCTGGTGCCGTCGATGGGGTCCACGACCCAGCGCAGGCGGCCGTCCCGGGTGCGGCCGGCCTCCTCGCCCTGGAAGCCGTCTTCCGGGAAGGCGGCGAGGAGGCCGTCCGACAGAAGGCGCTCGACGGCGCCGTCCGCCTCCGTCAGCCAGTCCTGCCGATCCTTCAGCGTCGCCTGGGCGGCGCCTGGCGAGGGGCGCATCTGCATCGCGAGCGCGCTAGCCTGCTCCGCCAGCGCCTGCGCCACGGCGAAGCGGCGGGCCAGCGCGCTCACGGCTGCCCCCGCACGCTTGACACGAGGGCGGCGAGCGGCTGGATGGGCGGCATGAGGCGCATGGTGGTCCTTCTGGGTGTGCTGGCCGTCGCAGGCTGCTACGGCTATGAGCCGCGGGTGGAGGCCGACCGCTCCGCGCCGAAATACCAGGCCGACCTGGCGGCGTGCCAGGACTCGTCGGTGGACGCGGTCAACAAGCGCAACGCCAAGCGCGGCCTCGATTGGTTCAGCTCCCCGGTGCGGCGCCCGTTCCAGATCCGCGAGGCGATCCGGTCCTGCGTCAGGGGGAAAGGCTATGTCGTCCCGGGATAGCATGGGCACCCGGCGGAGGAAACCAAGGCGGGGACGCTAAGCGGACAGCACGTCCAGGCGGTATTTCTCCGCGCGCCGCTGCGTGACGGGCCGCAGAGCCGGGGCGCAGGCGGCGATCATCGCCTCCGCCGCGTCGTCGCCGGTGCAGAAGCCGTCGGTCGGGCCGTGCCAGTTGACCAGGACCATCGCGCCGCCGGGGGACAGCGATCGCAGCGAGAGCCGGGCCGCGGCCGCCCGGTCGGCGTCGTCGAGGTAGTAGAGGACCTCGGAGAACAGGATCAGGTCAAAGGCGCCCGGCGGCCAGTCCTGCGGGACCACCATGCGGACGAACTGGACGTGCGACTGGTCCTGGCACCGGGCGGCGGCCCCTTGCAGCGCGGCGTCGGCGACATCGACGGCCAGGATGGCGTCGCAGCGCGCGGCGAGCTGCCGGGTCAGCACGCCGATGCTGCAGCCGACCTCGAACGCGCGGGCGAAGTACTGCCGGGGCAGGGCGGCGAGCGTCGCGGCGTACTTGTCGCGCTCGTACTCGCTGGTGGCGAACTTCCACGGGTCCGGGTCGCTCGCATACAGCCGGTCGAAATGCTCCGGAGTGACGGGGGGAGACGTCATTGGGATCAGGCGGCGGCGCGGATGGCGGCGGCCTTCACGTCCTCGGCCGCCACGCCTTGGAACGTCGCGAAGTTCTTCTCGAAGCGGCTGACCAGGTCGGCGGCGGCACGGTCGTAGGCGGCCTTATCGGACCAGGACTGGCGCGGGTCCAGCACCTCGTTCGGGATGCCCGGGATATCCTGGGGCAGCATCAAGCCGAAGAACGGGTCCTGCACAAAGCGGGCGTGCTTCAGGCTGCCGTCCAGCACGGCATTCAGCAAGGCGCGGGTATGCCCGATGCCCATGCGGGAGCCGGTACCGTAGGCGCCGCCGGTCCAGCCGGTGTTGACCAGCCAGCAATCGGCGCCGTGCCGGGCGATGAGGTCGGACAGCATGGCGCCGTACACCTCCGGCCGGCGCGGCAGGAACGGGGCGCCGAAGCAGGCGCTGAAGGTCGCCTGCGGCTCGGCCCCCAGGCCCTTCTCGGTGCCGGCGACCTTGGCGGTGTAGCCCGACAGGAAGTGGTACATGGCCTGCGCCGGGCTGAGCTTGCTGATGGGCGGCAGGACGCCGAACGCATCGGCGGTCAGCATCACCACGTTGCGCGGCTGCCCGCCGCGGCCGGACAGGTCGCAGTTGGGGATGAACTCGATGGGATAGCAGGACCGGGTGTTCTCGGTGAGCGAGCCGTCGGCGAGGTCCAGCCGGCCGTGCGCGTCCGCGACCACGTTCTCCAGCACGGTACCGAAGCGGTGGGTGGCGGCGTAAATCTCAGGCTCGGCCGCAGCACTCAGGTTGATCACCTTGGCATAGCAGCCGCCCTCGAAGTTGAACACGCCGCCCGGCCCCCAGCCATGCTCGTCGTCGCCGATCAGCGGGCGGTTGGGATCGGACGACAGCGTCGTCTTGCCGGTGCCGGACAGGCCGAAAAACAGCGCGACCTCGCTGGGGCTGCCGTCCGCGGTGCGGCTCACGTTGGCGGAGCAGTGCATCGGCAGCACGCCCTTGGCCGGCAGCACCCAGTTCATGATGCCGAAGATCGACTTCTTGATCTCGCCGCCATATTCGCTCCCGGCGATCACGATGACCCGCTCGGCGAGCGAGACGACGATGGCGGTGGCGGAACGCACCCCGTCGATGGCCGGGTCGGCCTGGAAGCGGGGGGCGTGCAGGATCACGTAGTCCGGCGTGAACCCGGCCAGTTCCGAAGCGGACGGACGGATGAACATGTTGCGGGCGAACAGGGTGTGCCAGGCCTCGGTGCTGACCAGGCGGACACGGACGCGGTGCTCGGGATCGGCGCCCGCATACAGATCCTGGGTGAACAGCTCCTGGCCCTGCAGGTAGCCCTGGACACGCGATTTCAGGATCGAGTAATGATGCGGCGCCAGCCTCTGGTTGCCATGGCGCCACCACACGTTGGCCGAGATTTCGGGTTCATCCGCCATGAACTTGTCCGCGACCGAGCGGCCGGTATGCGCGCCGGTCTTCACGACCAGGGCGCCGTCGGACGACAGCGTGCCCTCGTTGCGGCGCAGCGCGTGGGCGACGAGCTGCGGGGCCGAAAGGTTGGCGTGCACGGCACGGCCGGGGAACACGCCGGTGCCGGCGAGGGCGGACGCGGCGTCTGTCTGGAAAGCCACTGACTTGCTCCCTGGAACGGTCCTGCCCACAGGAAGGACGAATTGGCTTGGTTTTCAGGCCTATTAGGCGAGACGTTCCGCACCGTCCAGCGTCGTTTCGTACTAAGCTTGCGCGATTTTCGTGAGGCGGACCAGCTCGGTCCGGATGCCGGCGGCGCCCATGACCGGAGCGGACCAGGGAACGCGGACCACAACCTCGTCGCGGGCGAGGTCGCAGCCGTCCATGTCGCAGGCCACCATGCGCCACCCCGGCCCCGCCGCGCCGTGGGCAGCGGCGATCAGGTCGAGAGCATCGGCGTGGTCGTCGTTGCAATGGGACAGCACGCCGGACTCCGCGTCGGCGACCGCCCCCACCGCGGTCAGGTCCCAGGCCAGGTCGGCCTGGCGGAGCCGCGTGGCGCTGGCGAAGCCGCCGATGTACAGCCCGGCCTTCGGCACGACGCGCCAAAGCTGGAAATCCCCGAAGCCCGCATAGAACGCGGCGTAGGGGTGCAGCGCGACCCAGCGTGCCTTGAGCGCGGGATCAGGCTCAGGCGCGGCGAGGCCGGTGACGGTCAGGCGAGGCGCGGTCTGCGGGTTGGCCTCGGCCGGCGCGCCCGCAACCATGACGGCGCAGCGCGGCTCGTCGCGCAGGTGGCGGGTGTGCTCCGACAGGCCGGACAGCAGCAGCAACACGGAGCCGTCAGGCGCCGCGGCCGGCGTCACGAGGGAGGCGAACGGCTGCCCGTCGCCGCTGGTGGCCAGCGTGCCGGCCCGGGCGGCGCGAAGCAGGGCGCGGGCATCCGGGACGGGGGTGGACGTCGGCATGGACGTGGCATCCGAGGTGGTGGACATTGTCGATGCTCCCTGCATTCCGCCATCGTTCACCCCCACATAGATAGAATGAATATGCCGGGCGTCCACCATGCCCGGCCCCACGCTTGGTTAACGAAGGCGACAGGCCCATGAAGCAGACCATCGCACTGGTTGATGACGACCGCAACATATTGACTTCGGTGTCCATCACCCTGGAGCAGGAGGGCTTCCTGGTCCGCACCTACACGGATGGGGAAAGCGCCCTGCAAGGCCTGACCGCGAAGCCGGTCGATCTGGCGGTGCTGGACATCAAGATGCCGCGGATGGACGGCATGGAGCTGCTGCAGCGGCTCCGCGCCCGCAGCCAGCTCCCAGTCATCTTCCTCACCAGCAAGGACGAAGAGGTGGACGAGCTGATGGGCCTGCGGCTCGGCGCCGACGACTACATCACGAAGCCGTTCAGCCAGCGCCTGCTGATCGAGCGTATCCGCGCGCTGCTGCGCCGCAACGAGACCAGCCGCGCCGAGGGGTCCGGCGCGGCGCCGGGCGGGATCATGGTGCGCGGCGACCTCGTGCTCGACGAGACGAAGCACCAATGCGCGTGGCGCGGCAAGGACATCCAGTTGACGGTGACGGAGTTCCTGCTGGTCAAGGCGCTCGCGGCCCGGCCCGGCATGGTGAAGTCGCGGGACCAGCTGATCGACGCGGCCTACGGCGAAAGCATCTACGTCGATGACCGCACCATCGACAGCCACGTGAAGCGGGTGCGCAAGAAGTTCCGCACCACCGACGACAGCTTCGACCACATCGAGACGCTGTACGGCATCGGCTACCGCTACAAGGACCAGTGAAAGGGTGTGCCGGTGAGAAGGTGCAGGTGACGCATGCCTGACAGCGTCGTCGTGGCGGCGTCCGCCCCGCGCCTGGGCGAGCCGGCTGGCGCGGGCACGGCTCCCGCGGTTCAGACGGGCGTCCGGCCGCGCGCCGCCGGGCCGCGATGGGCGTCCCCGCTGCTGCGCCGCATCCTGCTGGTCAACGCGCTGCCGCTCGCTTTGCTGGTGGCGGCGCTGCTCTACCTCGACCAGTACCAGAACGGGCTGCTGGAGGCCGAGGTGCAGGCGCTGCGGGAACAGGCGCGCATCTACGCCGGGGCGCTCGGCGAGAGCGCGGTGCGCGAGCAGAGTCCGGAGACCCCGACGCTGCAGCCCGACCTGGCCCGGCCGCTGCTCCGGCGGCTCACGGAGCCGACACCGAACGCCCAGGCGCGGCTTTATGCCCCGGACGGCCAGCTCATCGCCGACAGCCGGGTGCGGGAAGGGGCGGGGGAGGCGGTGGTGACGGAGCCGCTGCCGCCCGCCGCCGTGCGCAGCCGGGCGCTCGGCACCATCGGCGCCGTGTATGACCGGCTGATGTCCTGGCTGCCGCACAAGGCGCAGGGTCCGTTCGTCGAGGTCAGCCCGAACGCCGCCGGCATCGACTGGCAGCCGAACGTCAAGGAGGAGCTGCGGATGACCGGCTCCAATCTCGGGCGCGAGATGCCGCCCTACATCCGGCGCACCCAGGAAGACCGGCTGCTGGTGACGGTGGCGGAGCCGGTCATGCGCAACCGTGCCACGGTCGGCATCGTCCTGCTGACGCGCGAGGCGCGGGAGGTGGACGACAGCCTGCTGACGGTGCGGATGAGCATCCTGGGATTATTCGCCCTGGCGCTGGTGCTGACGGTGGCGCTCTCCTGGTACTTGTCGCTGACCATCGCGCGCCCGATCCTGCGCCTGGCCGGTGCCGCGCATGACATGCGCGAGGGCCGCGGCCGCTCGGGCACCGTGCCCTCGGTGCTGCTGCGCCGCACCGACGAGGTCGGGCAGCTGGCCCACGCCCTGACCGAGAGCGCGGTGGCGCTCTGGGGCCGGATGGACGCGACGGAGCGGTTCGCGGCCGACGTCGCGCACGAGATCAAGAACCCGCTCAGCAGCATCCGGAGCGCGATTGAAACCCTGAGGCGCATCGACAACCCGGACCAGCAGCGCCGCTTGCTGGCGATCATCTCGGAGGATGTCGTGCGCCTTGACCGCCTGATCACCGACATCAGCGACGCGAGCCGGGTCGATGCCGAGCTGTCGCGCACCAAGACGGAAGCGATCGACGTGGGGTCGATCCTGGCGACGCTGGCAGAGATCCACGACGCCACGTGCGGGAACGACGATCCCGTCATCGTGCTTGACGTGCCCAGCGCGCCGCTGCTCGTGCAGGCGGTCGAGGGCCACCTGGTCCAGGTGCTGCGCAACCTGATCGGCAACGCCCGCAGCTTCTCCCCGGCGAACGGCCGGATCAGCCTGCAGGCGCGGGAAACCGGCGCCATCGTCGAGATCAGCGTGTCGGACGAAGGCCCGGGCATCCCCGCCGCGAAGCTGGAGCACGTCTTCGACCGCTTCTATTCCGAGCGCCCGGCGGGCGAGCAGTTCGGCCAGCACTCCGGACTGGGCCTGTCGATCAGCCGGCAGATCGTGGAGGCCTTGAAGGGCCGCATCGCCGCGGAGAACCGCGTGGACGACGCGGGCCGGGTCCTGGGCGCGCGATTCATCGTGCGCCTCCCGCATGCCTGACGCGCGGCTCCCCCTGGAACCGCCGGGTTCGAGGGGGGAGGCGGAGGCACTCTCCCCCATGAATTGACAAGACGCTTCCATTCGGACCCAATTCAGGCCACACAACGGGCGTCATGCTCATTCATGGAAGCTGCGCCGCCCGCGATGAATATGGCGTGCTGCTCTTGGGGCCTTCGGGCGTTGGAAAATCTGATCTTTTGTTGCGTTTGTTTGATCATGGATTTGCGCTTGTTGCAGACGACCAAGTCTGCATTGAGGATGGTCTGGCATGGGCACCGGATCGCTTGGCAGGTTTGATGGAGGTGCGTGGCCTTGGCGTCATGCGGTGGCCCTTTGTGAAGCAGACCCGGCTGGCGCTCGCCGTCCAACTGGCCAAGGCGCCGCGAATGCCAAGCCCCGCCCGGCACGCGGAAACGGGGCTGCCGCTCGTGTCGATTGATCCGGCCGGGTGCTCTGCACCTGTTCGGGTCGCGCTGGCGCTTGATTGCGCCCTGCTGCGGGTCGTCCAAGTCGCCGGGGCGTTTGCTTGACGACTCTGCGCGTCGTTCTGGTGAGCGGCCTGTCCGGCGCCGGCAAGGCCTCGATCCTGCGCGCGCTGGAGGACCTTGGGTATGAGGCGGTCGATAACCCGCCTTTGACCATGGTTCCCGATCTTGTCATCCGCAGTGAGCGTCCGCTGGCCATTGGGCTGGACGCGCGCAGCCGGGGCTTCAATCCTGACCTGGTTCTGTCAACCCTTGCGACGCTCTGCCAAAATCCGAAGCTGCGGCCCGAGCTTGTCTATGCCTGGGCAGACGAGACGGCGCTGCTCCGGCGCTTCACCGAGACCCGGCGCCGGCACCCGCTCTCGCCGCAAGGCCGCGTGCTCGACGGCATCGCCGAAGAGGCTGAGCTGACCCGGCCGCTTCGGCAGAACGCCGACCTGGTGATCGACACTTCCGACCTTCCCCTGGCCGAACTCCGCAAGGTGATCGAGGCCCGCTTCCGTCCCGACCTTTCGGCTGGCGTCCAGCAACCGGGAATGGCGGTGTCGCTCATCTCCTTCGCGTTTCCGGCTGGTCTGCCCCGCGAGGCGGACATGGTGTTCGATGCGCGCTTCCTGCGCAATCCGCATTATGATCCCGTCCTGCGTCCAAGGACGGGCCTGGACGAGGCGGTCGCAGCCTATATCGAGGCCGACCCGGATTTCACGAATTTCATCAATGGTGTGCAAGCATTGATCACCCTCGTTCTGCCTCGCTTCGTGCAGGAAGGCAAGAAATACGCCACGATCGCGGTGGGCTGCACCGGCGGCCGGCACCGGTCCGTGCATATCGTGGACCTCTTGGCCCGCAGCCTGCCCGCGCCATCTGGCAGCCAGGCCGGGCAAGGGGAGTGGCGCGTGACCGTGACGCATCGTGAGCTGGAGCGGGAGGGAGCGGCGCCAGCCCGGCATGCGGGTGGCGGCCGTGCTGGGGGCGATCCTGCACTCCCGGAGACGCCGGGGCCACGTTCGATCAGGGAGGCATGAGGCGCGATGATCGGCCTTGTGCTGGTAACCCATGGACGCCTTGCCGATGAGCTTCGTTTGGCGATGGAACACGTCGTGGGAACCCAACGGAACGTCGCGACCGTCTGCATCGGGCCGGACGACGATATGGAGGGCTGCCGCTCCAACATCCGTCAGAGCATTGCGCAGGTCGATACGGGGGATGGGGTGGTGCTGCTCACCGACATGTATGGCGGGACGCCGAGCAATCTCGCGATTTCCATGATGTGCCGCGACGGGGTCGAGGTGATCTCGGGCGTCAACCTTCCCATGCTGGTTAAGCTGGCGAAGGTCCGCTCAAGCCAGACGCTTGGCGAATGCGTCGATTGCGCGCAGGCGGCGGGCCGCAAGTACATCGCCGCGGCGTCGCACGTCCTGCAGTCGTGCAAGAAGCCGAACACATGCGGCTAGGGCGGGACGGCTAGGCCGGTGAGCGAGCCGCCGCCGAGCAGCCCCACGCTGGTCACGCGAACCGTGACCATCTCGAACGCCCGCGGGCTTCACGCCCGGGCCGCCGCCAAGTTCGTGACGCTGGCCGAGCGGTACGGCGCGTCGGTCGATGTGCTGCGCGACGGTCAGGTCGTCTCGGCGCGCTCGATCATGGGCCTCATGATGCTGGGCGCCGGAAAAGGCTCGCAGCTCGAATTGCAGGCGGACGGCTGGGATGCCAAGGAGGCGGTTGACGCCTTGGCCGACCTGGTCGAGGCCGGGTTCCATGAACGGGACTGACGCCGGCCCGCCGGGGCTGCTGCCGCAGCCGGGGTGCGGCGATCTGCCCCCGGAGCGGCGCTTGTTCGGCATCGCCGCCTGCGCGGGCGTGGCCATCGGCCCGGTGTTCCGCACGACGGAGGCGCCGCCCCAGGTGACGCGACACAAGATCCATGCGTCCGACATCCAGGCCGAGGGCGCCCGGCTGGACGCGGCGGTCCTGCAGTCGCGCAAGCAGCTGATGAAGCTGCGCAGCCGCCTCGTCGTCCTGCCGGAGGACAGCCAGGGCGAGATCGCGCCGCTGCTCGACGCCTACATCCAGATGCTCGGCCCCTCCCGGCTGCTGCGCGGCGCGCGGAAGCGGATCGAGGATCGCCTCGTCTCGGCCGAGACCGCGGTCATGGAGGAGGCGAACGCCGTGTCCGCCACGCTCGTCGCGGCGTCGGAGAACGAGCACGCGGCGCGGCAGGCCGACGAGGTGCGGGAGATCGGGCGCCGCCTGGTCCGCAACCTGACCCGCGCGCCGTTCCGCAGCTTCGCCGGCGCTGTGCAGGGCGCCGTGCTGATCGCCGAGAGCTTGCGCCCATCCGACGCCGCGCTGATCGACCCCGCGCGGATCGCGGGCGTCGCCACGGAGGAGGGCGGAACCGACGGGCACACCGCGATCCTGCTGCGCGCGCTCGGCATCCCCTCGGTGCTGGGCGTGCCGGGGCTGCTGTCGGGCCTGCGCGCTGGGGTCACGGCGGTGGTCGATGGGGTGGTGGGCACCGTGATCCTGAACCCGAGCGGCACGAGCCTGTCCGGCGCGCGCCGGGCGGTGGCGAGCTTCGCGCGGGACCGGCAGCGGCTGAGCCGCCTGCGCCGCCTGGCCTGCGTCACCCTTGACGGCGAGGGCGTCAGCCTGCAGGCCAACTTGGAGCTGCCGGTCGAGCTTCCCATGATCGCGCAATCCGGCGCGAACGGCATCGGCCTGCTGCGCAGCGAGTTCCTGTTCATGAACCGCGACACGGTGCCGACGGAGGACGAGCAGGCCCGGACCTACCGCAATGTCGTCGAGACGATGGCGGGCGATCCCGTCACCATTCGCGTCCTGGACTGGGGCGGGGAGAAGGAGATCGAGGCCCTCGTCACCGCGGGCCTGGTGCCGGAGCTGACCGACAGCAACCCGGCGCTCGGCCTGCGGGGCATCCGGCTGCTTCTCCGCCAGCCGGACCTGTTCGAGACGCAGCTGGCCGCCATCCTGCGCGCCGCCCATGCCGGGCCGGTCCGCGTCCTGCTGCCCATGGTGACGAACGTCGCCGAGATCCGGGCGGCGAAGGCGATCTACCGGCGCGTGGCGGACCGCCTTCGGGAGCGCGGGGCCACCCTGCCCGCGGCCTTGCCGCCGCTCGGGATCATGGTCGAGACGCCCGGGGCCGCCCTGTGCGCCGACATGCTCGCGGCCGAGGCCGAGTTCTTCGCCATCGGCACCAACGACTTGTGCATGTACGCCCTGGCCGTGGATCGCGGGGAGACAGAGGTCGCGGAACTCTACGACCCGCTGCATCCCGGCGTGCTGCGGCTGATCCAGATGACGATCTCGGGCGCGGCCCTGCACCATATCCCGGTGTCGGTCTGCGGGGAGATGGCGGCCAACCCGGACATGACGCCGCTGCTGCTCGGCCTGGGGCTGCGGAGCTTCAGCACCAACGCCTCGGCGGTGCCGCGGGTGAAGCAGGCCGTCCGGGCCACGACGATCAGCGATTGCGAGCGGCTGACCGCGCACGTGCTGCGGCAGTCTGATGCCGAGCAGATCCGGGAATCGCTCAAGACCTTCGGCCATTCGTCGGCGTATTGACGCTGTCCGCCGGCTTTGAAGCCGCGGGACTGAGGGGTGGACAGGCAAAGCCCCAAGGGCGCCGACGGCGCCCTGACCGAATCCCAAGATCGCATCGCGAACCCACGCTCCCTGCCGAAAACAGGGTTGGGCCTGGCCCGCAACAATTCTAACAGGTGCGACCATTCCACGCGGCGATTCGCGCGGCGGCAGCAAGGACGAACGCATGATCCTGAGATTGCTCATCGGCAGGACAGGCAACCCCGATGTGCGCCTGGAACGCTGCAAGATGCTCGCCGGCGGCGCGCAGCTCGTGGCGATCGGCGTCTTCGCCGCCGCCATCGTCGCCCCCTCGTTCAACCCGGCCCTGCATCCCACCACCGCGACCGTCGGCATCGGCGGATTGGTGGCTGCGCTGATCGAGCTGTTGGCGCTTCGCATTATGGGGTATATCTCTCCACCGGAGACGGGAACGGAGAGGATCGATGCTTGAGATGTTCGAGCGCCTGCTGATCGCCGGCATACCATTCGTCACCGTGGTCTGCCTCGGCCTTTACATCGAGCAGCGCTGGATCGGGCTGCCCCGTCGGAAGTAAGCCGCGCAACGACCGGGCGTCGTCCAGCAGAGGCGCGATCACCTGGCCGCGCGTCTGCAGGCAGTGGTCGAGCACCAGCCTGAACAGCGCCTCCTCGGACCCGAAGGCGGCGTAGAGGCTCGCGCCCCACATGCCGCCCATGGCCGCCTTGAGCCGCGCGGGCGACGTTGCCTCGTGGCCCTGTTTCCAGAACAGTCCTGTCGCCTGCTGCACGGCCTTGTCCTTGTCGAACCCGCGCGGGCGCCCCGTCCTTGGCATTCCGGCCTGCCTCCTGTTCTTCTGAAATGGCCGGTCCGGGCATTGTCGGCAAGCTTCGCCGCAGGCTGCGCTTCCCGCGTCGCCCCAAGATCGCACGAACCGGCCGTCGCGTGACCAGGCGTCATTGTGTGGCCGTGAACACAGGCTGTACCTGCTGGCATGAGCCTTGCTGGTCCCGAAGGCGGAATCTTACACCCGGGGACAAAGCAAAGAATGTCGAACCTGTCTGCCCGCATCGAGAGGCTGCCGTTCACGCGGTTTCATTGGGACCTCCTGATGATGGGCGGCCTGGGCTACTCCTTCGACGGCCTGGACGCGGCGGTCGTCGCCTTCGTGCTTCCGGTGCTGCGCGTCGCCTGGTCGCTGACCAGCATCCAGGTCGGGCTCCTCGGCAGCGCCACCGCCATCGGCTTCTTCTTCGGCGCGCTGCTCGCCGGGCTGATCGGCGATGCCATCGGGCGCAAGGCCGTCATGATGTGGGCGCTCGTGCTGTACTGCGCCGCCTCCGTCGCCTGCGCCTTCACCCAGGACTGGCCGCCGTTCCTGGCGTGCCGCGTCGTCGCGGGCATGGGCACGGGCGCCGAGTCCGCGATCATCGCCCCGTTCCTCGCCGAATTCGTCGCGGGCCGCTACCGCGGCCGATTCACCGGGTCGCTGGCCGGCTTCTTCTCCTTCGGCTTCGTGGGCGCCGCGCTGCTCGGCTACTTCGTCGTGCCGCGGCATTCCGACGCTTGGCGCTGGGTGATGGTGCTCACCGCGACGCCGATCCTGATGCTGCTGTGGTGGCGGCGCGCCTTGCCGGAGTCGCCGCGCTGGCTGGCAAGCGCCGGGCGGACCGCGGAGGCCGACGCCATCCTCACGCGGATCGAGGACAAGGCCCGGCGCGAGGGGCATGTGCTCGGCCCCGTCACCGCCGGGCCGCCGGCCGTGGCGGTTCCGCTAGGCTCGTTCGTCGGCAGGCTGGCCCTGCTGTGGGCGCCGGGGCTGCGCCGCGTCACGGCGATGGCCTGGGTGATGTGGCTCTCGATCACCTTCAGCTACTACGCCTTCTTCACCTGGATACCGAGCCTGCTGGTCGAGAGCGGCATGACGATCACCCGCAGCTTCGGCTACTCCATCGCGATCTACCTGGCGCAGATCCCCGGCTACTTCTCGGCCGCCTACCTGAACGAGCGGATCGGGCGGCAGGCCACCATCGCCTGCTACATGATCCTGGGCGGGCTGTCCGCCGTCGCCTTGGCGTTGAGCCACTCCGACGGCACGGTCATGGAGGCCGGCATCTGCCTGTCGTTCTTCATGAACGGCACCTATGCCGGCGTCTATGCCTACACGCCGGAGATCTTCCCGACCGAGGTGCGCGCGACCGGGATGGGCACGGCGTCCTCCATCGGGCGGCTCGGCGCCATCGCGTCGCCGCTGCTGGTCGGCTGGCTGTATCCGCATTTCGGCTTTGCTGGGGTGTTCGGCACGACGACGGCGGTGCTTCTGGTCGGCGCGCTCGCCGTGATGGTCATGGGGGTCAAGACCCGCAACCGGTCGCTTGAGGAGATCACGGCCGAGGAACTGGCGCCCCAGCGGGCGGCGTGATGGACGACATGACCCAAGCCCTGCAAAGGGTTGCCATCGCCCAGGCCGCCGCGGGCCAGCCCGGCGCCACCTTGCAGGCCCTCGCGGACGGCCTGGCCGAGACGGCGGGCTACAAGCTGTTCACCGTTTTGCTGCACGACCCGGCGGCGGGCCAAATTCGCCGGGCCTACAGCAACATGCCCGCAGAGTATCCCGTCGAGGGCGCGAAGCCGATCAACGACTCGCCCTGGATGCGGCAGGTCCTGCAGCGCGGCGAACCCTATGTCGGCCGCGACCGCGAGGACATCCGCGCCGTATTCTTCGACTACGAGCTGATCTGGTCGCTTGGGTGCGAGAGCGTGCTCAACTTGCCGGTGCGGTGGGATGGGCAGGTGCTCGCCGTCCTGAACCTGCTGCATGAAAGCGGCTGGTACAACGACGTTGACCCGGGCAGCGTGTTGCCCCTCGCCCAGCTCGCCGTTCCCGCCCTACAATTGATGCTGCGGAAGTGAGCCAAGCCATGCAGTCCTTGTTCCTGAACGCCGCCATCACCGACGCGACGCGATCCGAGCCGCGCGAAGGCCACGTCCTCGTGGAGGACGGCGTGATCCGGGATGTCGAGGCGAGGGCAGGGGGTGCGGAGAACCGGGAGGTCATCGACCTCCGGGGCCGTACGCTGATGCCCGGCCTGATCGACTGCCACGTTCACGTGGTGGCGAGCATGATGAACCTGACGTTGAACGCGCAGCTGCCGGACGCCATGGCGGTGCTGCGCTCGCTGCCGATCATGCGGGGCATGCTGGACCGCGGCTTCACCACGGTGCGCGACGTGGGCGGCGCGCCGTATGCGCTGGCCGACGCGGTGGAGCAGGGCTTGGCGCCGGCGCCCCGGCTGGTGGTGTGCGGCAAGGCGCTGGCGAAGACGGGCGGCCATACCGACAGCCGGCCCCGCTACGACGCCCACGACCCAACGCGCTGGGAGCGGAACTTCGGTGCCCTGGGCCGGGTGGCGGACGGGGTGGACGAGGTGCGCCGCGCCTGCCGCCAGGAGCTGCGCCAGGGCGCGCAGTTCATCAAGATCATGGCCAACGGCGGCGTGTCCAGCCCCACCGACCCGATTGCCTGGCAAGGCTATTCCGTGGCGGAGATGACCGCGGCCGTCGAGGAGGCGCAGGACGCGCAGACCTACGTTTCGGCGCACCTCTACACGCCGGAGGCCATCGAGCGCGCCTTGCGCTGCGGCGTCCACTCGCTTGAGCACTGCAACCGCATCGACGCGCCGACCGCGCGCCTCGCGGCCGAGGCGGGGGCGGTCGCGGTGCCGACCCTCGTGACCTACGAGGCCTTGGCGCAGGACGGCGCCTCCTTTGGCCTGCCGCCGGAGTCCATCGCCAAGATCGAGGACGTGCGCGCGGCCGGGCTGGGCAGCCTGTCCATCCTGCGGGACGCCGGGGTGACGATGGCCTTCGGCACGGACCTGCTGGGGGAAACGCATGTCCGGCAGAGCGAGGAGTTCGCGATCCGGTCCCGCGTCCTGCCATCGGCGGACATCCTCGCAAGCGCCACGACGGTGGCCGCGCGCCTCATCGGCATGGAAGGCAGGCTCGGCGTCGTCGCCCCGGGCGCCGTCGCCGACCTACTGGTGGTGCAGGGCGCGCCGCTGGAGAATGTGGCGATCCTGGCCGACCACCGGCACGCTATCCAGATGGTCATGAAGGCGGGCGCCATCCACCGCCGGGCGGAAATCTAGGCTGTCCCGCCGGCCGGGACGCAGCACAGGAGGACTGGATGCGCCTGCTCGACCTCCTGGTGATCCTGGCCTACCTGGTCGCCATCGCCGCCATCGGCCTGCGCCTGTCGGGCCGGCAGGGGAGCGCCGCCGCCTACTTCGTGGGCGAGCGCGACCTGCCCTGGTGGGCCATCTGCTTCTCCATCGTCGCCACCGAGACCAGCACGCTCACCGTCATCAGCGTGCCCGGCGTCGCCTACCTCGGCGCGTTCGGCTTCGTGGAGCTGGCCATCGGCTACCTGCTGGGCCGCTCGCTCGTGGCCTGGCTCTTGCTGCCGCTCTACATGCGCGGCGGCTTCGTCAGCGCCTACCAGTACCTCCGCCAACGCTTCGGCCCCGCGCTGCAGGGCTTGGCGTCCGTGACCTTCCTGATCACCCGGCTCCTGGCCGAGGGCGTGCGGCTGTTCGCCTCCGCAATCCCAATCAAGCTGCTGCTCCATGCGGTCGGCATCGACGTGGAATACGCCGCCATCATCGCCGTGCTCTCGCTCGTGACCCTGCTCTACACCTATGCCGGCGGCATCCGGGCGGTGATCTGGACGGACGCGATCCAGATGGCGCTGTATGTCGGCGGCGCCCTGGCCTGCGTGCTGGTGCTGCTGGGCGAGGTCGGGACCGCCGGCGTCGCCCAGGCCTACGCCGCGGGCAAGTTCCAGGTGATCAACACCGCGGCGCCCATGCTCACCAGCCCGTTCAACGCCGTCGCGGCCATACTCGGGGGCGCCGTGTTCTCCATGGCGTCGCACGGGACGGACCAGCTCATGGTGCAGCGCGTGCTGGCCTGCCGCACGCTCGGCGAGGGGCGGCGCGCGATGGTCGGCAGCGCGGCCGTGGTGATGCTCCAGTTCGCGCTGTTCTCGACCATCGGCGCGCTGCTCTGGGTGCACCTCGAGGGCCGCGCCCCGGCGGAGATGGGGCTGCGCTCGTCCGACGACCTGTTTCCCCGTTTCATCCTGGACGAGCTGCCGCCAGGCCTGTCGGGGCTGCTGATCGCGGGCATCCTGTCGGCGACCATGGGGTCGCTGTCGTCGGCGTTGAACTCGATGGCCAACTCGACGGTCGCCGACCTGTGGCGGGCGCTGGGCCGCACGGCGGACAACGCGGCTGCGCTGCGGCTTTCGCGGCTGTTCACCGCCATCTGGGCGGTGGTGATGGCCGGGTTCGCATGCCTGTTCACGGACACGCATAGCCAGGTCGTGCTGCTGGGCCTCGGCATCGCGGGCTACACCTACGGCGCGCTGCTCGGCGCCTTCCTGCTGGGCCTCGTTGTGCGCCGGGCGAACGGGCGGGACGCGGTGGCCGCCTTCGTCGCGACCATCATCGTAATGAGCTGGGTAGTCCGCAGCTACGCGCTCGCCTTCACCTGGTACGTGCCGCTGGGCGTCCTGGTGACGTTGGCCGTGGGCGGGCTGCTGTCGCTCACCCACCCGATCCCGGCGCCCAGCCCCGACGCGCAGGCCGAGGCGATGGGTGGCTGAGGCCATCCTCGCGCTCGACCTGGGCAAGACCGGCTGCCGCGCCGCGCTCTGGATGGGCGAGGCCCGCACGGATGCGGAGGGCGCAGGCGCGCCCGGCCTGGCATCGCCGGGCGG
>CAXSHI010000056.1:0-22804 GCA_964236755.1 uncultured Acetobacteraceae bacterium | reverse complement strand
GCACGCGCATGCTGAAGGTCTGCGCCATGCGGACCAGCGCGTCGTAGATCGAGGCATCGCCGTGCGGGTGGTAGTTGCCCATCACCACGCCGACGGTCTGGGCGGACTTGCGATACGCCTTGTCCGACGTGTAGCCGGCCTGCTGCATGGCGTACAAGATGCGGCGGTGCACCGGCTTCAGCCCGTCGCGCGCGTCGGGCAGCGCGCGGCTGACGATGACGGACATGGCGTAGTCGAGGTACGATCGCCGCATCTCGTCTTCGAGCGTCACCTGCGGCGCGCCGGGCGGTGCGGGAGTCTCGGGGGGGTCGAGGTCTGACAAGGAACGCTTTCGTTGAGGTCAGCGGGTCGGGCTAGAACGGGATCTCGTCATCAAGGTCGCCGCCCTTGTTGGGTTCCCAGGACGGGCTGCCGCCGCCGGACCGCTCGGGCGCCGCGGTGCGCTCCCGTGGCTGATACCCGCCGCCGCCCGTGCCGCCCTCCTCGCCCCGGCCGCTAAGCATCGTCAGCTCGCCGCGGAACGCCGGAATGACGATCTCCGTTGTGTACTTGTCCTGGCCGGACTGGTCCTGCCATTTGCGCGTCTCGACCCGGCCCTCAAGATAGACCTTGCTGCCCTTCTTCAGGTACTTCTCGGCGATCTCGCCCAGCTTGTCGTTCTTGATGACGACGTTGTGCCACTCGGTCTTCTCCTTGCGCTCCCCTGAGCCGCGGTCGCTCCAGCTTTCGCTGGTCGCCAGGGTGAAGTTGACCACCTTGCCGCCGTTCTGGAAGCTGCGCACCTCCGGGTCCTTGCCCAGGTTGCCGATCAGGATCACCTTGTTGACGCTGCCCGCCATGTTTCGTCACCTTCCATCACTCGGACTCGCACCGGTCCGCCACTATACCCCGAGTCGCCCAGTCGAGCCAGGGCAGGGGCGCAACGCGGGGGCCGGCAGGGTTTGCAACACCGCTCCATGCTGTCATATGGGGTGAACGATACCAGAACGCTAGGACGGTTCGCATGGCCGGTTCCATCCGTGTGCGCGGCGCGCGCCAGCACAACCTCAAGAACATCGACGTCGAAATCCCGCGCGACAGCCTGACGGTGATCACCGGGCTGTCCGGCTCCGGCAAGTCGTCGCTGGCGTTCGACACCATCTACGCCGAGGGACAGCGCCGCTACGTCGAGAGCCTGTCGGCGTATGCAAGGCAGTTCCTGGAGCTGATGGGCAAGCCCGACGTGGATAGCATCGAGGGCCTGTCGCCCGCCATCTCCATCGAGCAGAAGACCACCAGCCGCAACCCGCGCAGCACGGTCGGCACCGTCACCGAGATCCACGACTACATGCGCCTGCTCTGGGCGCGGGTCGGCGTGCCGTACTCGCCCGCCACCGGCGAGCCGATCGAGGCGCAGACCGTGAGCCAGATGGTGGACCGCGTGTCCGCCATGCCGGAAGGCACCCGACTGCTGCTGCTGGCGCCCGTGGTGCGGGACCGCAAGGGCGAGTATCGCAAAGAGCTAGCGGAGCTGCAGCGCAAGGGCTTCACCCGGGTCAAGGTGGACGGCAAGCTGTTCGAGATTGGCGAGGTGCCGGCGCTGAACCGCAAGGTCAAGCACGAGATCGACGCCGTGGTGGACCGCGTCGTGGTGCGCGACGGCATCCAGACCCGGCTCGCCGACAGCTTCGAGACGGCACTCGGCCTGGCGGACGGCGTGGTCTATGCCGAGGACGCCGACACCGGCGCCCGCACCGTGTTCAGCAGCCGCTTCGCCTGCCCGGTCAGCGGCTTCACCATCGAGGAAATCGAGCCGCGGCTGTTCTCCTTCAACAGCCCGCACGGCGCCTGCCCGGCCTGCGACGGCCTGGGCCTGGAGCAGTTCTTCGACCCCAGCCTCGTCATCCCCGACGAGCGCGTGAGCTTGGCCGAGGGCGCCGTCGCCCCCTGGAGCGGCGCGCAAAGCCCGTACTACGACCAGACGCTCGCGAGCCTCGCCAAGCATTTCAAGGCCAGCACCCGGACGCCCTGGCACGAGCTGCCGGACCGCGTGCGCGCGGCCATCCTGCTCGGCACCGACAAGGAGGACATCGAGTTCGCCTACAAGGACGGCGTGCGGTCCTACACGGTGAAGAAGCCGTTCGAGGGCGTGCTGCGCAACCTGCAGCGCCGCTGGCAGGAAACCGACAGCGCCTGGGTGCGGGAGGAGATGAGCCGCTACCAGTCCGAGAAGCCCTGCGCCGTCTGCCACGGGGCGCGCCTGAAGCCGGAGGCGCTGGCGGTGCGGATCGCCGGGCAGAACCTGGCGCAGGCGGCGGAGCTGCCGATCCGCCGGGCGCTGGAGTGGTTCCGTGCCGCCGAGGCCACGCTGACCCCGCAGCGGGCCGAGATCGCCCGGCGCATCCTGCGGGAGATCATCGACCGCCTGCAGTTCCTGGTCGATGTCGGCCTGGACTACCTGACCCTGGCCCGCGGCAGCACCACCCTGTCCGGCGGCGAGAGCCAGCGCATCCGCCTCGCCAGCCAGATCGGCTCCGGCCTGACCGGCGTGCTGTACGTGCTCGACGAACCCAGCATCGGCCTGCACCAGCGCGACAACGAGCGCCTGCTCGCCACGCTGCGGCGCCTGAAGGCGCTGGGCAACACTGTCCTGGTGGTGGAGCACGACGAGGACGCCATCCGCGCCGCCGACTTCCTGATCGACATGGGGCCGGCAGCCGGGCTGGCGGGCGGCCACATCATCGCCCAGGGCACGCCCTCCGAGGTGATGGCCAACCCCGCCAGCATCACCGGCGCCTACCTGTCGGGACGCAGCAGCATCCCCATCCCGGCCCGCCGCCCCATCGACCCCGCCCGCAACATCCGCATCGTCGGCGCCCGCGGCAACAACCTGAAAACCGTCACCGCCGACATCCCGCTGGGCACCTTCACCTGCGTCACCGGGGTGTCCGGCGGCGGCAAGTCCACCCTCATCATCGACACGCTCTACAAGGCCGCCAGCCGCCGCCTAATGGGGTCCGGCGAAAGCCCGGCCCCGCACGAGCGCATCGAGGGCCTGGAGCAGCTCGACAAGATCATCGACATCGACCAGTCGCCCATCGGCCGCACCCCGCGCAGCAACCCCGCCACCTACACCGACCTGTTCGCCCCCATCCGCGACTGGTTCGCCGAACTCCCGGAAAGCCGCGCCCGCGGCTACAAGTCCGGCCGGTTCAGCTTCAACGTCAAGGGCGGGCGCTGCGAGGCGTGCCAGGGCGACGGCGTGCTGAAGATCGAGATGCACTTCCTGCCCGACGTGTTCGTGACCTGCGACACCTGCAAGGGCGCGCGCTACAACCGCGAAACGCTGGAAATCAAGTTCCGCGGCAAGTCGGTCGCCGACGTGCTGGACATGACGGTGGACGAGGCGGTGCCGTTCTTCAGCGCAGTGAACCGCATCCGCGACCGGCTGACCATCCTGCAGCAGGTCGGCCTCGGCTACATCAAGCTCGGTCAGCAGGCGACGACGCTCTCGGGCGGCGAGGCGCAGCGGATCAAGCTGTCCAAGGAACTGGCCCGGCGCGCCACCGGGCGCACGCTCTATATCCTCGACGAACCCACGACCGGGTTGCATTTCGAGGACGTGCGCAAGCTGCTGGAAGTGCTGCACGCGCTGGTGGCCCAGGGCAACACCGTCGTGGTGATCGAGCACAACCTGGAGGTCATCAAGACCGCCGACTGGGTGCTCGACCTGGGGCCGGAGGGCGGCGAGGGCGGCGGGCGCGTCGTGGCGGAGGGCACGCCCGAGGATGTGGCCGCAAGCCCCGCCAGCCACACCGGCCGTTTCCTCCGCCCCCTGCTGCCGGATGCGGCGCCGCGCATGCTGCGCAAGTCCGCCTGAGGGTGGCGGAGCTACAGGTTCGCTCGGGCCACATCGTCGCCCTCCGCCTTTACGACATCGCCTACGCCATCGACCTGCGCTGCGTAGAGGAGATCTGGGCGCGCCACGCCGGCACCGCGAGCAGCCGCAGCCGGCTGAGCGCCACGCCCGCCAAGGCGGTGGCCTTCGGCGTGCCGCCGGTGGCGCTGCCCTTCGACCCGATTCCGCTGCATCTCGGGCCGCTGGCGGTGACGGCGGCGGTGACGGCGCGCATCTACGATTTCGGCGTGGTGGCGCTGGCGCTGCGCGTGGCGACGGTGGACCTGAGCTGGCCGGACTACACGGCGTTGCTGAACGCGATGGACGCGCATGCCGGCGACGGCGGCGACGGCCGGCTGTGGGACGGCCTGCTGGCCCGCGTCCGCACCCTGCTGGCAGCGGCGCTGGAACGGCCGACCGGCTCGGCCATCGAGGAGGACTACCTGATCGGCACCGTGCACGCCTTTAGCGAGACGCTGACCGCCGCCGCGTTGCGGGACCGCGTGGACTTGGTGCCGCTGCTGTCCGGCGAGCAGCGCGCCTTGTCCGACGGCGCCCGGCGCGACCTGCTGCGGCAGAGCTATTCGTACTACGCCGACGACCTCGTCGTGCTGACCTGGGACCGCGCCTTCATCTACGAGCCGCGCGGCGATTCCGACGTGGCCGACGTGCTGGAGGTCGCCAACGCGCAGCTCCTGGAGATGCGCTACTACGACGAGCTGCTCGACGACGAGCTGCCGCGGATGTATGGCCTGGTGCAGACCACGCGGCGCACAGTCAACATCCTGCTGCCCCGCCGCTTCGCCAACCTGGCCCGGCGGCTCTACACCCTGGTCGCCGAGGTCACTGAGTTGACCGAGAAGGCCGACAACGCGCTGCAGGTGACGGAGGACGTGTACCTCGCCCGCATCTACACCGCGGCGCTGGGCCTGTTCCGAGTGCCCACTGTCAGTGCGGCGGTGGACCGCAAGCTCTCGATCATCCGTGACACCTACACGGCGCTTTACGACGAGGCGAACAGCAGCCGGGCCGGGCTGATGGAGTTCCTGATCCTGCTGCTGATCGCGGTCGAGATCGTCCTGGCGCTGGTCCGGGCGTAGCGGCGGCCCGGCTCGATGATCGGTAGTGCTATGCGGCGGCGGGGCGATACGGTAAATTGCGCCGACGCCAGGCCGCAATCTGGAGCAGCTTCTTTGAAGAATGATGTCGTCACCACTCCAAAAATCAGACTTGAAGTCAAGGTCGAGCGGCCGAAGCTGCACAAGGTCATCCTGGTCAACGACGACTTCACCCCGCGCGAGTTCGTTGTCCGCGTCCTGAAGGCGGAGTTCCGCGTGACCGAGGATCAGGCGCAGCGGGTGATGATCACCGCACACCAGCGCGGCGTCTGCGTCGTCTCCGTCTATACCAAGGATGTCGCCGAGGCCAAGGCGACGAACGCGACCGATGCGGGGCGGAGCAAGGGCTATCCGCTGCTGTTCACCACCGAGCCTGAGGAGTGATCAAAACCTCCGATGCCGCACAGGCGGTGTCGCAAGAATACGACTGAGGGGCCTTCGCACTAACAATTGTAAACGCTTTTGGCTCGGCCTTGGCTTAGTTAACCTCGGTTTTACCGCGAGGGGTTGGCGTGGCCAGGGTTCCTACACTCCAAGACAAGATGCAGAGCGCGGGCGGTGCCACGACCGGGTTCGACTACCTCCGGATCGGCCTGTCCGTCGCCGTCCTGACCTGGCACGCCATCGCGCTGAGCGCCCGTTCACTTGAGTTTGACGCGGAGTTGTGGTCAGGGCCGTTCCGGTTCGTCGCCGCCGCGATCATTCCCCTTTTTTTCGCCTTGTCAGGGTTCCTGGTGACGGGAAGCCTGGGCCGAACCCGGCTGCACCAGTTCGTCACCTTGCGCTTCATCCGGCTGATCCCCGCCCTGGCGGTCGAGATCACGCTCTCGGCCGTGATCATCGGGCTGATCTTCACCACCTTGCCGGCGTCGGAGTACCTCACCAGCAGCGGGTTCTATGCCTATTTCCTCAACATCGTCGGCGACATCCACTTCTTCCTCCCCGGCGTGTTCGACGACAAGCCTTTCCAGGGGCTGATGAACGGGCAGCTATGGACCATCCCGTTCGAGCTTGAATGCTACCTGGCCCTGGTCCTGCTCGCCATCGTGACGGCGACGAAGCGGCGGTTCGCCTTCATGGCCGTCGTGGCCCTCCTCTCGCTTGCCTTCACCGTGCGGGCTTTAACCGGCCCTCCCATAAGCGGCGTCACCCACGTGCCGGGCCGGGTGCTGGTCGTTTGTTTCCTGGCCGCGGTCAGCCTCTATTTGTATCGCGACCGCATCCCGTATTCCCACCGTCTGGGAGCCGTGTCGGCGGTCGCGACGGCGGTGTTCCTACAGATACCCGCCGCCTCGTACCTGGCTGTGTTCCCCGTTGCCTACCTGACCGTGTATCTCGGGCTGATGCGCCCCCCGGCGATCCCGTTCGGCGACCTGTCGTATGGCGTGTACCTGTTCCATTGGCCGATCCAGCAGTCGATCGTGCACATGTTCCCGGATCTGCATGCCGGGTGGCTGCTGCTGGTCTCGTTGCCGCTGACGGCCGCCTGCGCCTGGCTGTCCTGGACCTGGATCGAGAAGCCGATCCTTGTCCGGAAGAAGCCGATCCTGGCGGCGGTGGACCGCGTATGGGACGCCATCCCGGTGCCGGGCCGTTTCATCACGCCGCGCCGCAAGGACGAGGGGCAGGTCAGCCGCGCCGGGGCTGGCCACGCCGATTGAGCGGCGGCAGCGCCTGCACGCCGTGCCATGGGCGTCAGCCCTTTCCGTCAAACCTGGCCTCTCAGGGCGGCAGCCGTCACCGCAAGGCGGTCGGCGAGGCCGCGCGTTTCATGGCGGGGCCGCGTCAGGTCCCGCGCGGCGAGCACAGCCGGAAGCGCCGCGGCGACCGCCTGCCTCGGCAAACGGCAAGCCCGGCCGGCCTTGAGCCACTCGAACGCCATCGCGGCGATGCGCGTCCCCACGTCCCTCATGCCGGCGCGGTCCGGGTCGGCGATGACCTCCTCGGGGCTGAGGCCGTGCTGCGTCAGCACGTCCTCCGGCAGCACGCAGCGGGACTGCCGGGCCAAAGCCGGGATGCTGCGCAGGATGCCCGCCGCGCCATAGGCCGCGCCTAGGCTGCGCAACGCATCGAGCGCCGGGCCGGAGGCGCCGAGTGCGCGCCCGGCCGCCACCGCCACGCCGCCCGCGGTCGCCAGCACGTAGTCGCGGAACGCGGCCTCGGTCGCAATCGGCTCGGCCTCCGCCTCCCGCCCGTCGATCATCGCCGCCATGTCGGATGCCTGCAGCCGGCCTGCGTCCAGCGCCTCCCCAAGCGGCCCGGCGACTTCGTGGCGCCGCCGGGCGCCCTCTGCCACCTCCCGCCACCATTGCAGGCGGATCAGCGCCAGCATCGGGTTGGAAACGGCCTCCCGCGCCCGCGCCAGTTCGTGGTTCACCGCATACAGCACGAACAGCGTCTCCCGCATCTCGGACGGCGCGAAGAGCGCGGTGAGGAAACGGTCGGGGTCGTGGCGGCGTACGATCTCGGCACAAGGCGACAAGGGGTGGAGGGGCAAGGGTTGGGACGGCATGCGGCGGAGGTGGCCCCAGGCGTCACCCCGCGCAACCTTGACGCGCCCCGCGCCGCGCGACCAATCTGCGCCGCGTCACCGAGAGGACAAATCCATGGCATTCGAGCTTCCCCCCCTTCCCTACTCGCACAGCGCGCTCGCCGAGCGCGGCATGTGCCAGGAGACGATGGAGCTGCACCACGACAAGCATCACCAGGCCTACGTCACGGCGCTGAACGGCTTCGTCGAGAAGAACCCGGCGCTCGCCGGCAAGTCGCTCGACGAGATCATCCAGATGAGCCACGGCAACGCCGAGATGGCGCCGGTGTTCAACAACGCCGGACAGCACTGGAACCACATCCTGTTCTGGCAGAACATGTCGCCGCAGGGCGGCAGCATGCCGGGCGCGCTGGAGACCAAGATCACCGGCGACTTCGGCAGCGTCCAGGCGTTCAAGGATGCGTTCAAGGCGGCGGCCGTCGGCCAGTTCGGCTCCGGCTGGGCCTGGCTGGTGCTCGGCACCGACGGCAAGCTCAAGGTCACGAAGACGCCGAACGGCTCCAACCCGCTCGCGACCGGAGAGGGCAAGGTCCTGCTCGGCTGCGACGTGTGGGAGCACAGCTACTACCTGGATTTCCGCAACCGCCGCCCGGATTACGTGGGCAACTGGCTGGACAAGCTGGCCAACTATGAGTTCGCCGCGAGCCAGATGGGATAACGGGCCGGCCCTCTCCCTCGCGCGTCAAGGGAGAGGGCGCGTTCAGCCAGGCTTCGCATCGTTCGCGGCGACGGGCTTCATCACCGTCGTGATGGTGTCGCGGAGGACGGTCACACGGACGTTCGGGGCGATATCGACCTCGACCTCCTCGCTGCCCTCCTTCACCCGCTGCACCGTGCCGAGGATGCCGCCCGCCGTCACCACGCGGTCGCCCCGGCGGAGCGCCGCCAGCATCGCCTTCATCTGCTTGGCCCGGGTCTGCTGCGGCCGGATCAGCAAAAAATAGAACACGCCGAAGATCAGCACCAGCGGCAGGAACTGAGTGACGCCGCCCAGCAAGCCGGCGGCGTCCTGGGCGTAGGCGGGAGAGATCAACATCGTCATCCTGGGTTGCCGTGGTTGCGCCGGGACCATAGTTTCAGGCTCTGCCCCGTCAAGCCAGGACAGCCCCAGCCGTTGCCCCAAGGACTTTCGTTGGACACAGCCCTGCTGACCCGCATTGCCGACGCGCTCGACCGGCTGGCGCCCCCCCCGCCGCCCGCGCCGGACCTCCTCGACGCCGACGCCTACGTGTGGCAGCCGGCGCCGGCGCACCTGGTCCCTGTGCCGCGCGTGTCCCGGGTGGGTATCGGCCTGCTGCAAGGCATCGAGCGGCAGAAGCGTCAGGTGCTCGACAACACCCTGCGCTTCGCCCGCGGGCTGCCGGCCAAC
The DNA here is from genome assembly GCA_964236755.1 of uncultured Acetobacteraceae bacterium. Lineage (GTDB taxonomy): Bacteria > Pseudomonadota > Alphaproteobacteria > Acetobacterales > Acetobacteraceae > CAHJXG01. The sequence continues at coordinate 13,889 of CAXSHI010000056.1, read as the reverse complement.
AACGCCATGCTGTGGGGCGCCCGCGGCATGGGCAAGTCGTCGCTGGTCAAGGCCGCGCACGCCGCCGCCAACGGGGACACGCCGGGCATGCTGGCACTGATCGAAATCCACCGGGAGGACATCCGCACCCTCCCCGACCTGCTGAACCTCGTGCGCGGACACAAGCGCCGCTGCCTGATCCTCTGCGACGACCTGTCGTTCGAGCGGGAGGACGCCGACTACAAGGCGTTGAAGTCCGTGCTGGACGGCGGCATCGAGGGGCGTCCCGCCAACGTGCTGTTCTACGCCACCAGCAACCGCCGCCACCTGATGCCGCGCGACATGATCGACAACGAGCGTTCGACGGCGATCAACCCGGGCGAGGCCATCGAGGAGAAGGTCTCGCTCTCCGACCGCTTCGGCCTGTGGATCGGCTTCCACAACTGCGACCAGGACGCCTTCTTCGCCATGGTGGACGGCTATGCCGGCCAGCTCGCCTTGCCCATCGGGCGCGACGCGCTGCACGCGGAGGCCGTCGAGTGGTCGATCACCCGCGGCGCCCGGTCCGGCCGGGTCGCCTGGCAGTTCATTGAGGACCTGGCCGGCCGCCTCGGCGTGGCCCGCCCGCAGGAGGACGCAGCATGAACGAGATCGCACAAGGTTCCGGCTACTACCGCCGCCGCGTCGGCGACGCCGTGGTGACGGCCATCAACGACGGGATGCTCGACTTGCCGCTCGGCGCGATGTTCGGCATCGAGGCGGAGGCCGCCTCGGCGCTGCTGCAGGATGCGTTCCGCGCGCCCGCGCCGCGGCCGAGCGTCAACGCCTTCCTGATCCAGGGCAATGGGGCCACGGTCCTGATCGACACGGGGGCGGGCGACGGGATGGGTCCGACCATGGGAGGCCTGCAGGCCAGCCTGACGGCGGCCGGGGTTGCGCCGGGCGACGTGGACGCAGTCGTGATGACCCACCTGCACCCCGACCACACCGGCGGCCTGACCGGCCCGGCCGGCGAAGCGGTCTTTCCAAACGCCGAGCTTGTCATTGCCCAGCCAGAGGCTGACTTCTGGTTGAACGAGGCCGTGGCCGCCGCTGCCCCCGAAGAAAAGAAAGCATATTTCGCCGGAGCGCAGGCCGCGGTCGCGCCTTACCGGTCCCGCTTGCGCCTGTTCACTGGCGCGGACAGCGTGGCACCCGGCATCCAGGCGCATCCGTTGCCGGGCCATACGCCAGGGCACACAGGGTATCTCGTGACCTCCGGCGACGCCCCATTGCTGATCTGGGGCGACGTGCTGCATGTGCAGGACGTGCAATCGCACCGGCCCGAGGTGGGCATGATCTTCGACGCGGACCCTGAGGAGGCCACTCGGAGCCGCCTCCGCGTGCTCGACATGGCCGCGCGGGACCGCCTGATGGTGGCCGGCATGCACCTGCATTTCCCGGCCTTTTCCCATGTGCGGAAGCTGGCGAAAGGCTACGACCTGGTGCCCGTCGCCTGGTCAGGCACCGTGTAGCACCGCCGCCCCGGCCATATAGGGCACGAGCACCGGCGGCACGCGAATCGTGCCATCCGCCTGCTGATAGGTCTCCATCACCGCGATCAGCGCCCGCCCGACCGCGACGCCGGACCCGTTCAGCGTATGCACGAACCCGGCCGCCTTGCCGTCCGCGCCGCGCACCCGGGCATTCATGCGCCGGGCCTGGAAGGCGCGGGTGTTGGAGCAGGAACTGATCTCCCGCCACGCCCCCTGGCCCGGCAGCCACACTTCAAGGTCATAGGTCTTCACGGCACCGAACCCGGTGTCCCCGGCGCAGAGCAGCATCCGGCGATAGGGTAGGCCCAACGCTTCCAGCACCGCCTCGGCGCAGGCGGTCATGCGCTCGTGCTCGGCGTCGCTGGCGTCCGGCTGGGTGATGCTGACCAGCTCCACCTTGCGAAACTGGTGCTGGCGCAGCATCCCGCGGGTGTCGCGTCCGGCTGACCCGGCCTCGCTGCGGAAACACTCGGACAGCGCCGTGACCCGCATCGGCAGGCGGTCCGCCGGCACGATCTCATCCATCACCAGGCTGGACAGCGGCACCTCGGCGGTCGGGATCAGCCAGCGGCCGTCCGTCGTGCGGAACAGGTCGTCAGCGAACTTCGGCAGCTTGTCGGTGCCGTAGGCGGCGGCGTCGTTGACCAGCAGCGGCACCTGGGTCTCGGTGTAGCCGTGCTGCGTCGTGTGCAGGTCCAGCATAAAGTGACCCAGCGCGCGCTCCAGCCGGGCCAGCCCGCCGCGCAGGATGGTGAAACGGCTGCCGGACATGCGCGCCGCCCGCTCGAACTCCATGAGGCCCAGCGCCTCGCCAAGCTGGAAATGCTCCAGCGGCGGGAAATCGAACTGCGGGGGGCTGCCGGCCTGCTTGACCACCACGTTGGCCGTCTCGTCGGCGCCGTCCGGCACGTCGGGATCAAGCAGGTTGGGCAGCGACTCCAGCTCACCCCGAATCGCCCCGTCAAGCGCGTCGGCCCGCCCCTCCAGCGCCGCCATCTCGTCGCGCAGCGCCGTGGCTTCGACTTCCATCGCCCCCGTGTCCGCGCCGGTGCGCCGGCCTTGGCCGATCTGCTTGGCGAGCGTGTTGCGCCGGGACTGCTTGTCCTGCACGGCGGTCAGCGCGGCGCGGCGCTCGGCATCCACTTGCAGCAGGCGATCCGCCAACCCCGGCAGGCCGCGCCGGGCCATGCCGGCGTCGAAGACCTCGGGATCGGCGCGTATCGCGCGGATGTCATGCATCAGACGTCAACCGGTTTCGTCTCGACCCAGCCAGCCGTGAGAATCGAAATCTCGTAAAGCGCGATCAGCGGCACCGCCAGGCCGGTCTGGGTGATGACGTCGGGCGGCGTGATTACGGCGGCCACGACGAACATGCCGACATAGGCGTAGCGCCGGTACTTCTTCAGCCCCCGCGACGAGATGATGCCGACCTTGGCCAGCAGCGTCAGCAGCACCGGCAACTGGAACGCCAGGCCGAAGGCGAAGATCAGCCGCATGACGAGGCCGAGGTACTCGCTGACCTTCGCCTCCAGCTGCACCGGCAGGCCGCCGCCGCCGTCGGGCGACTCGAAGCTGAGGAAGAACGTCCACGCCGCAGGGAACACGAAGTAGTAGGCGAGCGCCGCCCCGGCCACGAACAGCACCGGCGTCGCGACCAGGAACGGCAGGAACGCCTTCTTCTCGCTGCGGTACAAGCCCGGTGCCACGAACAGCCAGACCTGTGACGCGACGACCGGAAACGAGACGAACGCCGCGCCGAAGAAGGCCACCTTCAGGTAGGTGAAGAACGCCTCGTACAGCGCCGTGAAGATCAGCCGACGGTTCTGCCCGGTCTTGGTGACCAGGATGTCCGCCAGTGGCTGCGCCAGGAACGAGTAGATGCCGCGGCTGAAATAGTAGCACACGATGAAGCAGATCAGGAACGCGCCCATCGACCACAGCAGCCGCGTCCGCAACTCGATCAGGTGATCGAGCAGCGGCATGGGCTTGTCGTTGATCGGGTCGTCGTTCTGCACGTCCTGCGAGGCCACGATGCTATCCTGGAAGGGGGCGGTCAGGCGTGCGGCGTCGAGCGGGTCGCAGGCTCATGTTGGATGGGCACCACGGGCGGCGCGGCGCGGGGATCGACGTAGGCGGGCAGCACCGACGACCCGGCGGGCACCGCGGCCTCGGCGGGGAGCGCGCCGGCCGGGATGGCGGCGGGCGTCGGGTCGGACGCGGGCGGCTCGTCCGTCGCCGGCGTGGCGTCCGCCGGGACAACGGGCGTCACGGGAGGCGGCGAGGCGTTGTACGGACGCTCGTTGATGGTGCGGCGGAGCGAGCCGTCGCTGTCCACGGCGCCCAGGATCTTGCCCTTGATGTCCATGCTGCGGATGTCGTTGATGTGGTCGCGCACCTCATGCAGGTTCGCCTCGCGCACCATCTCATCCACATGGGTCTGGAACTCGGACGCCATGCGCCGTGCCTTCTTGACCATCTCGGCGACGGCCTTGATGGCAACAGGCATGTCCTTCGGTCCGATCGCGATGAGGGCGACGACACCGATCAAGGCGATTTCAGACCAGGCTAGATCAAACATGTCAGGCTGCGTTCCTTCGGAGCATTGGTAGCACGGAGCCAGGGCGTGGGAAACCGCGTCACCGTGCGTCCAGCGATAGGGCGTCCGGCGCCGGGCTGCCCTCCTCCCGCAGCATGTCCTCGCGCCGGGGCAGGTCGCCGATATGGCGCAGGCCGAACTGCGCCAGGAACGCCGCCGTCGTGCCCCAGAGCGTCGGCCGGCCTGGCGCCTCCTTGCGCCCTTTCGGCTCGATCAGCCCGGCCTCCAGCAGCGCATCCATCGTGGCCTGCCCCAGGCTCGCGCCGCGCACCGCCTCGACGTCCGCCCGCGTGGCCGGCTGATGATAGGCGATGACGGCCAGCGCCTCCATCGCGGCGCGCGGCAGGCGGCGGGGCTGCGGCACGATCTCCGTCAGGCAGGGCGCCAGGTCCGGGGCCGTGCGGAACTGCCAGCCGCCGGCGACCTCCACAAGTTCGACGCCCCGGCCGGCATAACGCGCCTGCAACGCGCGCAGCACTACCGCCGCTTCGGCGGGCGGCGGCAGCAGGCGCGCGACGGCGGCGGTGCTGACCGGCTCAGCGCTGGCGAACACCAACGCCTCGGCCAGGCGCGCCGCGGCCTCCATGTCCTCCCTCACGCGCCGGCCCGCAGCAGGATGGGGCCGAACTGCTGGTCCTGCCGGATGTCGGCCAGGCCGCCGCGCGCCAGTTCCAGCCCGGCGAGCAGTGCGCTGGCCAGCGCCGCGCGCTGCTGCAAAGGCGTTGCAGCCTGTGGCGGCAAGACCTGCTCCAGCGTTGTCCACCCCGCCCGCCCGCCCAGCAGCGCCTCAAGCCGCGCGAGCGCGTCCTGCACGCTCCAAAGCGTCGGGCGCCGTGGCCGATACCGCTGTTGCGCTCCCGCCCGGCGCATCGCCGCCAAGTAGCCGCGCAGCAGGCCGGGCATGTCGGCCGCCAGACGGGACCGGTCGAACTCCCTCAGGCGCTCCGGTATCCCGCGGGCGAACACGTCGCGGCCGAGCTGCGGCCGGGCCGACAGCCAGGCCGCGCTGGCGCGGACGGCCTGCAGGTCGCGCAGCCGGACGGCGAAGGCATCGGCGGCCAGCCCGGCTTCCGCCGCCTCGTCCACGCCCGGCGGCAGCAGCAGGCGGGATTTCAGCCAGGCCAGCCAAGCCGCCATCACCAGCCAATCCGCCGCAAGCTCCAGACGCACGCGGCGCGCGCCGTCCAGGACAGCCAGGTATTGCTCGACGAGCGACAGGATTGAGATGCGGGCCAGATCCACCTTCTGCCGGCGGGCGAGATCGAGCAGCAGATCCAGCGGTCCCTCGAAGCCTTCGAGCTGCAAGAGCGGACCCGGCCCCGCGTCCGGCCGAGCCGGCTCAGGCATCGTGGAACGCCAGCCGATACACGAGGTCGAACGCCCAAGGCAGGCCGGTATTCAGCGCACGGCCCACCGGGTCGAACCGGATGCCGAACTCCGCCAGCAACCGGGGCAGCAGGAACACGAGCAGCAGGACGATCACGAGGCCTGCCCGCTCCAGCCGCGCCCAGGCGTAGGCCAGCCGCTCCGGCAGGATGCCGACCATGATGCGGCCCCCGTCCAGCGGCGGGATTGGCAAGAGGTTGAACAGGCCGAGCACGAGGTTGGCCAGGATAAACGTCTGCAGCATCGTGTCCACGACGTCGCCTGCGACCTCCGGCAGCAGCGCGGTCGCATGCGTCGCCAGGGCGGCGAGCCAGGCGAGGAAGAAGTTCACCGCCGGGCCGGCCGCCGCCACCAGCGCCATGCCGCGGCGGGGGTTGGCGAACCGCCAGGCGGAGACCGGCACCGGCTTGGCCCAGCCGAACATGAACACCACCCGCCCGATCGTCAGCAGCTGGCCCAGCATCAGCGCGCCCGGCAGCAGCAGCGTGCCCACCCGGTCCACGTGCCGCAGCGGGTTGAGCGACAGCCGGCCCATGCTCCGCGCCGTGTCGTCGCCCAGGGCGAGTGCCGCGTAGCCATGCGCGGCCTCGTGCAAGGTGATCGCGAAGATCACCGGGATCGCGGCGATGGCGATCTGGAGCACGAGGTCGATCACGCCGCGGCCTCGTCCGCCAGCAGCGCATCCCGTTCGGCCGCCAGCGCATCGCCGTCCAGCGTCCGCCGGGCGGCCAAGGCCATGCCCCGCGCCGCGGCCATGCGCGCCAGCGCCGCGTCCGAAAGGTCCGGGCTGCTCGCCAGCACGTCGGCGCTGTCCGAAAGCGCGCCGCTGCAATGCATGGCGATGTCGCAGCCGGCCGCGACGGCCCGGGCGGCCCGCTCCCCCGGCGAGCCGGACAGGGCGTTCATGGCGAGATCGTCGGACACGAGAACTCCTCCAAAGCCGATCCAGCCGCGGATGGCTTGCCGGATCACGACCGCCGACAACGTCCCGGGCCAGTCGGGGTCAAGCCCTTCATATAGGAGGTGCGCCGTCATCATCCATGGCAGCCCGGCGCAGGAGGCGAACGGGCGCAGATCGTCGGCCAGGTCCTGGGCCGCAGGCACCCGCGGCAGGTCGAGGTGGCTATCGACCCTAGCCCTGCCATGGCCTGGCGCGTGCTTTGCCACCGGCTGCATCCCCGCCGCCAGCAGCCCGTCCGCCACGGCGCGGCCCATCCGGGCCACGGTGCCGGGATCGGCCGAGTAGGCGCGGTCGCCCACCACGTCATGCGCGCCGGGCACCCGCAGGTCGAGCGTCGGGGCGCACACCACGTCCAGCCCGGCGCCCGCGCAGTCCAGCCCGATCAGCGCCCCGCCGAGCCAGGCAGCGCGCAGGCCGGCGGCCTCGTCCCGCGCGAAGGCCGCGCCGAGCCGGGCGGCCGAGGGGTGGGCGCGCCAGTGCGGCGGGCGGAGCCGGGCGACCCGGCCGCCCTCCTGGTCGATGGCGATCACCGCGTGCGGCGGCAGCAGGTCACGCAGGGACGCCGTGAGCGCGGCCAGCTGCCCGGGATCGCGGACGTTGCGGGCAAACAGGATGGCGCCGGCGGGCCGGTGCCGGCGGAGCAGCGCGGCCTCCGCCGGGTCGAGCGCCGGCCCGGCGATGCCGACGATGGCCGCCCTCATGCCGCTGTCAGGAACCGGCGAGGGAGCAGGCGGCGCCCTTGGCACGCACGCGGGCGCAGAAGGCGGTGGCCTCGGCGACGTCCGTGAAGCCGCCGGTGCGCACGCGCCAGACCGCGCGCCCGTCGCGTTCCGCCCGCTGGACGACGGGTCGGCGCTCTCCGAGCAGATCCGGCATGCGCTTGGCAAGCCGCTGCCACTCGGTCTGCGCCGCATCCTCGCTCTCGACCGCGGCCAGCTGCACCAGCGTACCAGCCGCCGCCGGGTGGGCCGGTGGAGCTGGAGCGGGGAGCACGGGCGAGGGCGCAGCGGCCACGGACGGGCTGGCGGCCGGTAGCGCCGGGGCGGGCTGCGGCGCGGCAGGCTGCGGCGCGGAGGCCTGAGGCGGCATCTGCGCCCGCAAGGCTTGCGCCGCCGGAACCTCGGTGGCCGGCGCCATGCCCTGTATCCTGGAGCCATGGCCGCCCATCACCTGATCGTCGGCCCCGGACACCTGCAAGCCTCCGGCGTTCTCCGGCTTCACCCGCACCGGCCGGCTGTCGGCCTCGATGACCGGGACGACCGCCGCATGGCGTCCCGACAGCGCCCAGCCTGCCGCTCCGGCCAGCAGCGCCGCGCCCAGCCCCGCCGCCGCGAACAGCAAGAACTTCGTGCCGCGGCCCATGCCGGGACGACGCGCCCGGTAGGATGTGCGGACTGGCGAGCTGCGCGCTGCAGCGGGGATGTGCAGGTCATCGGACACGGCTCAACGCATCTCCTCCACAGGCTCCACCCCGAGCACCGCCAAGCCGGAGCGCAGCACAGTTGCCGTCGCAGCGACGAGGGCAAGCCGCGCCATCGTTTCGGCCGGCCGGTCCGCTTGCAAGAATCGCAACTCTGCTTGGTCCCGCCCGCGGTTCCATAGCATATGAAAGTCGCCTGCCAAGTCATAGAGAAAAAACGCGATTCGATGAGGTTCCTGTGCTAAAGCCGCGCCTTCCACCGTGCGGGGCCAGGACGCAAGCCGGCGGATCAGCGCCAACTCGGCCTCGTCCTGCAAGCTGTCGAGCGGCGCCCGGGCCAGCGCCTCCGGCGCGACGGCCGATGCACCGTGCGACTCGCCTGCGGCCCGCAGCACCGACCGGCAGCGGGCGTGGGCGTACTGCACGTAGAACACCGGGTTCTCGCGCGTCTGCGCTACGACGGCATCAAGGTCGAAGTCCATCTGCGCGTCGGACTTCCGGGTCAGCATGGTGAAGCGCACCGCATCCCGCCCGACCTCCTTGATCAGGTCGGCGAGCGTCACGTAGGTGCCGGCGCGCTTGGACATGCGGACCGGCTCGCCGCCGCGCATCACCCGCACGATCTGGCACAGCACGATCTCCAACCGTGCCGGGCGATTGCCGGCCACCGCCCGCGTGGCCGCCTTCATCCGCGACACGTAGCCGCCGTGGTCGGCGCCCCACACATCGACCATCAGCTCCGCGCCGCGCTCGATCTTGTCGGCGTGGTAGGCGATGTCGTTGGCGAAGTAGGTGTTGGAGCCGTCCGACTTGCGGAGCGGCCGGTCCACGTCGTCGCCGAACTGGGTCGCGCGGAACAGGGTCTGCTCCCGCGGCTCCCAGTCCTCGGGCGTCTTGCCCTTCGGCGGCTCCAGCGTGCCTTCGTAGATCAGGCCCTGCCCGCGCAACTGCTCGATCACCCGGTCCGGCGCGCCCGCCTCCACCAGCGCGCGCTCCGAGGTGAACACGTCGAACTCGACGCCCAACTGAGCGAGGTCCGCCCGGATGGACGCCATCATCGCGGCGACGACGAAGGCGCGCACCCGGTCGAACCACAGCGCGGGGTCGGCCACGGTGCCGCTGGGTCCGGCCAGGGCACCGCCGTGCTCAGCCCGCAGCGCCTCGCCCACCGGCAGGAGGTAGTCGCCCCGGTATTGCAGGCCGACTGGCGCCGCGGCGGCGAACTCGTCCTCCGTCATCGCCGTGCCGACTGCCTGGAGGTAGCGCCAGTACGCCGCCCAGGCGAGTGCTGCGACCTGCGCGCCGGCGTCGTTGATGTAGTACTCCTTGGTGATGGCGAACCCGGCCTTGGCCAAGAGGTTCGCGAGCGCGTCGCCCACCACCGCGCCCCGGCCGTGGCCGACGTGCAGCGGACCCGTCGGGTTGGTCGAGACATACTCGACGTTCACCCGCCGCCCGTGCCCGACGTCGCTGGCCCCGAACGCCTCGCCTTCCCGCAGGATCGCCGGAAGCGTCGCGCGCAGGCTGTCCGGCCGCAGGTGCAGGTTCACGAAGCCAGGCCCCGCCGGCTCCGCCCGCAGCACGTCCGCGCCGTCCGCCAGTGCCGCCGCCAGCGCCGCTGCGATGCGGGCCGGCGGCTGGCGGGCAGCCTTGGCGCTGACCATCGCGGCATTAGTCGCCATGTCGCCGTGGGCGGCCTCCCGCGCCGGCGTCACCTCGACGCGGGCGGCCACGTCGTCCGGCAGGTCCGGCACGGCCTGGCGGAGCGCTGCCACCACGTCGGAGCGCACGCGGGCGAAGATGTTCTCTGGCAATGCAAAATCCTGTTAGCCGGGGGTGAAAGGGTCGGTCAGGCGGCGATGCTCATCCAGCGCGAAGCGGTCCGTCATGCCAGCGATATAGTCCGCAACCGTCAGCGCCGCACGCGGCCCGTCCGCCCCGGCGCGCGCCCGCCAGCCGTCCGGCAGCATGCTGGTATCCTCATGCAGCAGGCCGAACAACGCCTCCGTCACCCGGCGGGCCTTGTTGCTCATGCGGTTCACCCGCCAGTGGCGATACATGTGGGCGAACAGGAACTCCTTGACCGCGCGGTTCGCCTCCGCCATCGCCGGGCTGAAGGCGATCACCGGCTTCTTCGCGTGGCGGATCGCGCTCGCATCCGCGGGATCGAGCGCCTTGATGCGCCGCCGGCTCTCCTCCGTCAGGTCGGTGACGAAGCTGTTGATCACCCGGCGGATCGTCTCATGCCGCAGCCGCGCCGGCGGCACGTCGAGGCTGGAGCGCCGGGCCAGCGCCAGCGACGCGCCGACGACCGGCAGGTGCGCGATGTCGTCGGGACCGAACAGCCCGGCCCGCATCCCGTCGTCCAGATCGTGGCTGTGATACGCGACGTCGTCCGCCATCGCCGCCACCTGCGCCTCGCCGCTCGCCTGGGTGTGCAGGTCGAGCGGGTGGCGCGCGTTGTACTCGGCGATATAGGGCGGCGGGTGGCGCAGCGGGCCGTTGTGCTTGGCCAGGCCCTCCAGCGCCTCCCACGTCAGGTTCAGCCCATCGAACGCGGCGTAGCGGTCCTCCAGCTTGGTCACGATGCGCAAGCTCTGCGCGTTGTGGTCGAAACCGCCATAGGGCTTCATGCGGTTGTTCAGCCCCTCCTCTCCGGCATGGCCGAACGGCGGGTGGCCCAGGTCGTGCGCCAGCGCCAGCGCCTCCGTCAGGTCCTCGTCGAGGCCAAGCTCCCGGGCGATGGAGCGGGCGATCTGCGCGACCTCGATGCTGTGGGTCAGCCGGGTGCGGAAGTAGTCGCCCTCATGGTTGACGAAAACCTGGGTCTTGTATTGCAGCTTGCGGAACGCCGCGCTGTGGATCACCCGGTCGCGGTCGCGCTGCCATGGGCTGCGGCCCGGACTTTCCGGCTCCGGATGCAGGCGGCCGCGGGAGGTTTCGGGCCGGACGGCGTAGGGGGCGTGGGACATGGACCTGAGTATAGAGGGCTGCGGGCCTGAGGCCGAAATCGGCATCTTCAATGTGAGGGTCGGACGCGCTATGTCTCACCCATGAACAGCATCAGCGACATCACGCGATTTTCCGTGTCCGACCGCGCCGCCGAGCACGTGGCCGAGATCGTGGCAAGCCAGCCCCGCCCGGCGGCGCTCCGCGTCGCCGTGCTGGCCGGCGGGTGCAGCGGGTTCCAGTACAAGTTCGAGCTGGACGAGGCGGTCCAGCCGGACGACCTCGTCGTGGAGGCGCAGGGCGCCCGGGTGCTGGTGGACCCCGTGAGCCTGGATCTGCTGGCTGGGTCGCAGCTCGACTACACCGATGAGCTGATGGGCGCGCATTTCACGGTCCGCAACCCGAACGCCACGTCGGGCTGCGGCTGCGGCTCCAGCTTCGCCGTGGACTGAGGCCGGTCCGAGCGCCCGCCCGACCGGACGCGGCACCGATGCGGATCGCGACCTGGAACGTCAATTCCATCCGCATGCGCGAGTTGCTTGTGGCGGATTGGCTGCGCCGGGTGCAGCCTGACCTCCTGCTGCTGCAGGAGACCAAGTGCGAGGTGGCGAGCTTCCCCGTCACGACGTTTGAGGCTGCCGGCTACTCGGCTAGCGTCGTCGGGCAGAAATCTTACAACGGGGTCGCCGTCCTGTCGCGCGTGCCGGTCGAGGTGACGCACCGCAGCCTTCCGGGCTTGCCCGAGGACGATGCGCAGGCCCGATACATCGAGCTACGGGTTCACGACGCCTCCAAGCCGATCACCATCGGCAACCTCTACTTGCCCAACGGCAACTCGGGCGGAAATGCGGGCTATGACTACAAGCTGCGCTGGATGGAACTGCTGGCTGACCGTGCCGCGGCCTTGCTGGCCGACGATCAGGCGGTGCTGCTGGCAGGCGACTACAACGTGTGCCCGACCGACCTGGACTTCGCGGCCCGCACGCTCTCCCCTTCCGACGCGCTGGTGCGGCCGGAGACCCGTGCCCGGTTCCGCGCCCTGCAATGGCTCGGCATGACGGATGCGGTTCGGGCGCTGCAGCCATCAGGGCCGGCCTACACTTTCTGGGACTATCAGCACGGCGCCTGGCCGCAGGACCGCGGGCTGCGCATCGACCACGTGCTGCTGTCGCCCGACCTGGCGGAACGGCTGGTGGCAGCGGAGCCTGACCGGGTCGAGCGGGGCCAGCCGCAGCCCTCCGACCATGTGCCGGTCGTCGTCGAGTTGGCGTAGGGCCTACAGCTTCAACGTAGCGACCACGCAGCCGTGCCCGGCCGACTGGTCGATGACCAAGGCTTGCGCCGGGTCGCCCTTGGCGAGCGCCGTGACCAGCCGCATGCCCAGGCTTCCCGAAAGCCGCGGCGCGAAATCGGGGGGGAAGCCCGGACCTTCATCCTCGACCCGGACCTGCAAGCCGCCGGGCACGCTGCTGAGGCTGACCAGCACGCGGCCGGTCCCGTGCTTCAGGGCATTGGCCACAAGCTCGGATGTGATCAGGCCGAGCGGCGTGGTCTGGTCGGCCGACAGGCTCAGGGGGTCGGCCTGGACCGTGATCTCGCGGTGGTTCTCGGGCGCATCGACCATGGCCTGGATGTCGCCGATCAGCGCGCGCAGGTAGGCCGCCGCATCGGTCCGCGTCGCCGATCCCCCCTCATAGAGATGCCGGTGCACGGCGCTGATCGTCATGATCCGTCCGGCCGCCGCTTCGAGCTGCGTCCGCGTCTCGTCGCTTGCGGACCGCGCTTGCAGCTGCAGCAAGGCCCGCACCAGTTGCAGGCTGTTCTTCACCCGGTGATGCACTTCGAGCATCAGCAGGTCCTTCTCGCGTAGCAGGGCATCCTTGGCCTGCTCCGTCTCGTGTCGGACCAGCGCCGCGGCGAGCACGCCCGACAGGGATTGCAGGAACGCCGTGTCGGCCGCGGCAAACTCGCCGCGGGCGGTGCCGTCCACCTCCAGGACGCCGAACGGCAGCGAGGAGTCGGCGGCGTCGATCGCCACGTTGATGGCGCTGTGGATGCCATGCTCCACCAGCAACTCAGGCGTTTGGAAACGATCCTCCTTGCCGAGATTGTTCGACAGAACCGGTTCCCCCGTGCGTAGGGCGTAGCCGGCCGGGCTGCTCAGCCTGGCGCCCAGCGTCGCATGCCCGATCACGCCGGGCCGCCAGCCGATCCCGGCGATGATCAGCAGATCGTCGGAATCTGGCCGGAACCGCAGCACCTTGGCGAACCCGGTCTGCAGCCCAGCCGACGCGACCCGGCAGGCCTCCGCCAGCACGGGCGTCAACTCCGCCGCCTTGAGCGCGAACATGCCGAAGCCGGCGACCAGCTCCTGCTGCCGGAGCCGGGCGGTGAACTCGTCATGCGGCGCGTTCCGGACTTTTACCGCCATGCTGCCAATGCAATCCTTCGTCTCACCCGGGCCTTCGTCTTGCGCGGAAATAAGATAACACCGAATCAGGCTGGGAGGCATGCGGAATTTCAGAGATAAATTCGACATCGAACGAAATGCAGGATCAGTATCGGCGACGCACGCGGCGATGATGTCCTGAGTGGTGGAGGGGGTTGGATTCGAACCAACGTAGCCGTTACAGCAGCGGATTTACAGTCCGCCCCCTTTAGCCACTCGGGCACCCCTCCGCCGGGTCGTGGCAGGGCCGCAAGAAGGCGGGGTAGCGCCGAATTGGGATGACTGTCAACCGGCCAGGGCGCGATCAGCGGCCTGCCGAAGGGGTCGTGCGGCCCTGGACGTGGGTTGGCTGTCAATCAGCGCCGCTCAACTGTATAGGGTTGGGATGCGCAGCAAACATCCCGACCGGCCCACCGGCGCGAAACCTTTTGGCTCTGCACGGCCCGGCAGCGGTTTCGCCCGGCCAGGCCCCCTCCGGGACGCCGAGCGCGCGCCCCCGCGTGAGCCGGCCCGAAGCGCCGCCAAGCCGGCGCGGCAGCCGCCGCCGGACCGCTCGTCAGGTCCTCGTCCCAGCCGCGCGCCAACGCCCGAGGCGCGCGCCGCGGCAGCCGCGA
>CAXSHI010000055.1:0-22901 GCA_964236755.1 uncultured Acetobacteraceae bacterium | reverse complement strand
CCGGGCTGCCGATGCGGTTCTTCTACGAGCCGACGATGCTGCTGTACTACGAGACGGACGGCCCCTTCCCCGCGGTCACGCTGGTCGATGGCCCGCTGTGCTCGATCTACCCGACCGAGGACCCCGCCCTTTATACCCTGTCCAGCGTGCCGCACACCCCGCTCGGCCGGCTGGACAGCCCGGAGGAGGCGCGTCGCGTGCGGGACGGCGTGTCGGCGGCCACGGTGGCGGAGAAGGCCCGGCTGATGGAAGACCAGATTTCGCGCTACCTGCCCGAGTTCCGCGAGCGGTTCCGCCTGGTGGGTCCGCAACTGGCGATCAAGACCAAGCCGGTTGGGCGGTTCGACGACCGGAGCTGCTACGTGTTCCGCCGCGGCCGGACGTTCTCGGTGATGTCGGGCAAGATCGACACGGTGTTCTTCGCCACCGAGCGCATCCTCGCGGCCATCGAGGCCGGGCAGTTCGACGCCGGGGTGCACGTCGATAGCTCGCTCCGCCGCAACATCGCCCAAATCCGCGCATGACCCAGAGCATGACGAGGAGGGCCTGATGGACGCGCTGATCGGTAGCACCGGGTTCGTGGGCCAGGCCCTGCTGGCGCAGCGGGCGTTCGGCGCGGGCTACCACTCGACCGATATCGAGGCCATCGAGGGCCGGCAGTTCGACCGTATCGTCTGCGCCGGGGTGAGCGCCGTGAAGTGGTGGGCGAACGCCCATGCGGAGGCGGACCGCGCCGGCATCGAGCGGCTGACCCGGCACCTGGAGCGAGTGCGGGCGGACCGCTTCGTGCTGATCTCGACCGTCGATGTCTACGGGACGCCGCTCGCGGTGGACGAGGAGGATGCGGTGCCGGAGGCGGACCTGCACCCCTACGGCCTGCACCGGGCGTGGCTGGAGGACTGGGTGCGGGAGCGGTTCCCGCTGTGCCATGTGATCCGCCTGCCGGCGCTGTTCGGGCCAGGGCTGAAGAAGAACGCGCTTTATGACCTGCTGCACGGTAACCGGCTGGAACACGTCGATCCCGCGTCCCGCTTCCAGTGGTATCCGCTGGAGCGCCTCGCCGACGACATCGACCGGGTGCAGGCGCTGGGCCTGGAGCTGGTCAACCTGGTGACGGAGCCGGTGTCGATGGCGGAGATCCGCGGCCGGTTCTTCCCGGACCGAAGCCTGGGCGGGCAGTCGCGGCCGGTCGCCTACGACGTGCGCACCCGGCACGGCCCGGCCTTGGGCGGCGACGGCGACTACGCGATGTGCGCGGAGGCGGCGCTGCGGGCCATGGGGCGCTTCGTCGCGGCGCGGCGGGCATGACGGCAAGGCGCATATGACAGCAAGATTGGGCGTCTCGAACCTCGCCTGGGCGCCGGGGGAGACCGCGGCGGCGCTGAGGCTGCTCGCCCGACTCGGCGTGCGGGGGATCGAGGCGGCGCCCACCCGGATCGCCGAATGGGACCGGCTGGACGCCGCCGCGGCGCGGGCCTGGCGGGCGCAGGTCGAGGATGCCGGGCTGGTCGTGTGCTCGCTGCAGGCGATCCTGTTCGGGCGGCCGGACGTGCAGCTGCTGGCGGACGCGGCGGCATTCGGGGCGCTTGCGGCGCACATGCGGCAGGTGGCGGAGGTGGCGGAGGCGCTGGGCGCCGGCGTCGCGGTGCTGGGCGCGCCGCGCAACCGGGCGCGCGGCGCGCTGCCGCCCGCGGATGCGGAGGCGCTGGCGGCGGAACGGCTGCGCGTGCTGGGCGACATCGCGGAGCCGGCAGGGCTGGCCATCGGGCTGGAGCCGGTGCCGGCGCAGTACGGCGCGGACTTCATGCGGCGCGCGGCGGAAGTGCGCCGGGTCGTCGCGGCGGCGGGACACAGGGCGGTGCGGACGCACCTCGACTGCGCCTGCGTCATGCTGGGCGGCGACGACATCGGGGCGGAGGTCGCGGCCACCGGCGCCGGGCTTCTGCACTACCACGTGGCCGAGCCGGATATCGGTCCGTTCGACGCGCCTGTCTGCGCGCATGCCGAGGCCGCCGCGGCGCTGGACGGCGTCGGCTACGGCGGCTGGACGGTGATCGAGATGCGGGAACAGCCGGCCGGCCTCCATGCGGTGGAGCGCGCGGTGCGCTTTGCCGCCCAGGCGTATTGTTGACCCGGCCGCGCCGTCACCGGCCGGCCGGCTGCGGGGAGCAACACGGATGGACACCAATCTGGGCGCGGCACAGCGGGACGCCGCTCCCACCGAAACCCAGGATCACGGGTCGGAGCTTCCGGCCCTCGCGCAGCTGGTCGCCGCCGACGCCCTGTTCGACGAGGCGTTCTATGGCCGCGCGCTCGGCATCTCCGGCAGCCGCGTTGACCTGGCCACGCATTACCTGACGACCGGGGAGGCGGCGATGCTGTCGCCCTCCCCCGAGTTCGACGTGCGGTTCTACCGGGAGGTCAACCCGGACGTGGCGCAGGGCGGCGGCAGCCCGCTGCTGCACTACCTGCTGCACGGCCGGGCGGAGCGGCGCTACCCGAGCCGCCGGGCGCTGCGGCGGGATGCCGAGCGGGTGGCGGCGAGCGGCCTGTTCGACGCGCGGGCCTATGTCTGGGACCGCGGGCGGCCGGGGCGGGCCGGGCTGTCGGATGCCGAGGACTACCTGACCGGGCGCAACCACCGCGCGCCCATCGGCGAGGCGTTCGACAGCGAGTTCTACGCGCAAGCCTACGAGGACGTGCTGGGCGAGGCGGCCGGCCCTGTCATGCCGATCCTGCACTACATCGACGTCGGCCGCGCGGAGCTGCGGGTCTGCACCGCGCGGCAGCTTCTCGACCACAAGCGGGCGGAGCAGGCCCATTTCAACGAGCGCTACTACCTCGACCAGCATCAGCGCCGGTTTCCCGGACAGCCGCCGCCTGACGACCCGCTGGGCCACTACATTCTGACCGGCTCCCGCCTGGGGCTTGACCCGGCGCCGAACTTCTCCGGCGAGTACTACCTGCGCCGCCATCCCGACCTGTGGCAGTGCGGGGTCGCCCCGTTCCTGCATTACGCCGCCAACGGCCACTCCGAGGGGCGGGTGGGGCGGCCCGACTTCTCCTCCAGCATCACC
Source organism: uncultured Acetobacteraceae bacterium (assembly GCA_964236755.1). Taxonomy (GTDB): domain Bacteria; phylum Pseudomonadota; class Alphaproteobacteria; order Acetobacterales; family Acetobacteraceae; genus CAHJXG01. Next base: position 19,824 of record CAXSHI010000055.1, on the reverse strand, counting down.
CGCGGCGAGGCGGAGTTCGACAGCGGCAAGCCGACCCTCCTGGTGGCCAGCCACGAGGCGTCGCGCACCGGGGCGCCGCTCGTTGGGCTGAACGTGGGCGCGGCGTTCGCGGAGACGCACAACATCGTGGCCTATCTGGGCGCCCCCGGCCCGCTGCGGCAGGACTTCGCGGCGCGGAGCTGTGCCGTGGTGACGGGGCCGTTCTCGGCGCTCGACGCCGAGTACCTGCTGCGGGAACTCAAGGAAACGCACCGGCTCTCGGCGGTGCTGCTGAATTCGGTGGAGACCGACCTCCTCGCCCCGGCCGTGCTGCGGGCGGACCTGCCCTCGGTCGCGCTGGTGCACGAGTTCGCCGAGTATACCCTGCCCGCCGGCCGCATGTCGGAGTTGGTCGAGCTGGTGGACCGGGTGATCACGCCCGCGTCGCTGATCCGGGACAGCGTGCAGGCGGAGCTGCTGGCCACCCGCTCCGGCTGGGCCAACAACCTGATGGTGCGGCCCCAGGGCGCCCTGCCGAACCTGCCCGGCGATGGGGCGGCGGACGACCTCGCGCCCGACGACATCCGGGCGCTGATCGGCGCGGCGCCGGGGACCAAGGTGAAGGTCGTGCTGGGCGCCGGGCGGCTGCAGATGCGCAAGGGCGTGGACCTGTTCGTGCAGACCGCGGCGGAGGCGCGCCGGCTCGCGGGCGACGACATCCGCTTCGTCTGGGTGGGCGACGGCTACTCGCCGGGCACCGACGTGCACTACTCCGCCTGGGTCGCCGACATGGTGCGCCGGCTCGACCTGGAGGGCCACGTGTTCTTCCTGCCGGCGCAGGGCAGCCTGGACGCGCTGTTCGCCGTGTCGGACGTGTTCTTCCTGCCGTCGCGGCTCGACCCGTTTCCCAACGTGGCGCTGGACGCGCTGCGGGCCGGGCGGGCCGTCGTGTGCTTCGACCGGGCCACCGGCGTCGTGGATGCGCTGTCGGACGCGCCGGGCCGCAAGGCCGCGGTGGGCGCCGCCGTCGCCTATTGCGACGTGGGCCGGGCGGCCGAGGCGCTGGTGCGGATGCTCCAGCCGGCCGAGGCCAAGCGCGCGCTGGGCAACGCGGCGCTGGCGCGGCGCTGCTTTGCCTTTGCCGACTACGCCGCCGTCATCGCCGAGCAGCTCACGGCCGCCGCGGCGTCGCGGGAGGCCGCGGTCCGGGCCGCCGACGCGGTGCTCGCCTCCGGCCGGTTCGACGCGGCGTTCCATGACAACCTGCCCGCGCCCGTGCAGCCGTGGGCGCTGCGCGCCGCCGTCCGGGAGTACGTGGCACGGGGCCAGAAAGGCATCGTGGCCTGCAATCCCTGCCCCGGCGTCAACGAGGGCGTGGCCCGCCTCCGCCTGGCGCAGCCCGGCCCGGCGCTCGCGGGACCCGACACCTCGCCGACCCATCGCTGCGTCGTGCTGGGGCGTGACGCGGCCCCGCCGGTCGCGGGGCTGCGCACGGCGCTGCACCTGCATCTGCACTACCCCGAGCTTGCCGGGGAGTTCGCGGCCCGGCTGTCCGCCGCCTCTGGACCCAAGGGGACGCCGCTGGACCTGATCCTCACCACCACGTCCGACGCGCGGCGGATCGAGATCGAGTATGCGTTCCGCGGCTACAAGGGCGGCAGCACGCGCTTTCTCGTCGTGCCGAACCGCGGCCGGGACATCGGGCCGTTCCTGACCGAGGTGGGCGGCCTCGTGCAGGCCGGGCAGTACGACGTGGTCGGCCACCTGCACGGCAAGCGCAGCCTGGCGGTGAATGCGGGCCTGGGTGACCGCTGGCGGTCGTTCCTGCTGGACACGCTGCTGGGGAGGGCTGCCGGGCTGCCGGCGGTGCTGTCGCTGTTCGGGGCCGACCCAAGCCTGGGCCTCGTGTTCGCCGAGGACCGGCACTGCGTCGGCTGGAGCAAGAACCGGCTCGTCGCCGAGGCGCTGGCGGCGCGGATGCAGCCGGCGCCGGTGCTTCCGGAGTGGCCGGTGTTCCCGATCGGCACGATGTTCTGGGCGCGCCCGGCCGCCTTGGCGCCGCTCTGGGCGCTGGGCCTCGGGCCGCAGGAGCTGCCGAGGGAACCCGTGGCATACGACGGCACGGTGCTGCACGCGGTGGAGCGCATGCTGCCCGCGGTCTGCGAGGCGAGCGGGCATGGCTGGTGCACGGTGCACCGGGACGGGGCGGGCTGGTGAGCCGTGCCCGCAGGCGCGTCTTGCTGGTTTGCACCGTAATAGTTGCGGTGCGATACTGATATGCATGACGCCGCGCGATTTGGCTGGATTTCCAGGAATTTGGGCATCGTGAGCCATCTTGACACGGTGGCGGTCGCGACGCGCCCGGCGACGGCGGGCGGGACGGCGGGGATGCGGTGCCTGGTGCTGGGCGCGGGCGGGTTCCTGGGCGGTGCGCTGTGCGCGGCGCTGCGGACGGAAGGCGCGCGGGTGCATGCCTACGGCCGGAGCCTGCCCGCCCTGGCGCAGGCCGAGCCGGGGCTGTGGACGGAGGCGGCGTTCGAGGACGGTGCGGCGCTGGCGGCGGCGCTGCGGGGGCAGGAGGTTGTGTTCCACCTGGCAGGCTCCTCCTTGCCCGCGGACAGCAACCGCGACCCGGCCGGCGACGTGGTTGAGCAGGTGCTGCCGTCGATCCGGCTGCTGGAGCGGTGCCGGGCGGCAGGGGTGCGCAAGGTGGTGTTCGCGTCCTCGGGCGGCACGGTGTACGGCATCCCGGCCACCGTGCCGACGCCGGAGCACGCCGGCACCGCGCCGATCACCGCCTACGGCATCAACAAGCGAATGGTCGAGCATTACCTGGAGCTGTTCTGGCGCATGCACGGGCTGGACTACCACGTGCTGCGCATCGCCAACCCGTATGGGCCGGGGCAGTCGCCGTTCAAGCCGCAAGGCGTGGTGGCGGCGATGCTGTACCGGGCGCTGTCGGGGCTGGCCATCGAGCTGTGGGGCACCGGCGAGGTGACGCGGGACTTCATCCACGTGGACGACGTGTCGAGCGCGTTCGTGGCGGCGGCGCGCTACGACGGGCCGCACCGGACGATGAACGTGGGCAGCGGGCATGGGCGCAGCCTGAACCAGCTGATCGCCGACGTGCGCGACGTGCTGGACCGGCCGGCGCTGGAGGTGGTGCGCCAGGGTGGGCGGGCGGCGGACGTGCCGATGAGCGTGCTGGACACGGCACTGATCCGCCGGGCGACGGGGTGGCGGCCTGAAGTGGAGTGGATGGAGGGGCTGGCGGGGACGGCGGAGTGGATGCGTGGGGCGTTTGGGCTTTAGGCCGTTCGTCGCCCAGCGAGCGGCGGCGCAGCGGGATGTGACATCATAGCGGGAGCTTGGAACATGGATGAACTCGTCATTGCGGAAACGGAGTTCTCGGTTGCGTCTGCGAAGATCGCCTCGGTCACGCTTGACGGCCTGCGCCTGTTCAAGGACGTGTCGCAGGAAACGTTGCTTTCCTGGGTCAGTTTCTGGCGGCAGCATGACTACCTGCTGCTGCGGGACGCGCTGACGCCGGAGGCCGTGTCGCTGCTGTAGGAGCGGGTCACGTTTGAGGAGATGGCCTTTGCCGGCGACCCCAGGCAGTTCCACCGCGTCCACAACGACGGCGCGTGCCTGGACTTCATCAACCGGTTCCTTGCGGCGTCGAGGAACTACTACTCGGCAATCTTGTCGGCCGACATCGCCCCGACCTATGCATTTGCGATGAAGTACATCCGGAATTCAGACATGGAGCCGCATTTCGACGACTTCGGCAACTCGATCTCATCGACGGTGTGCTACCATTTCACGCCGGAGCATCTCAACAACCCGATCTACCTGGACCGCGCCCGGTTCGCGAACCCGTATCCGCGCCGGGTCACGATCAAGGACCGGCAGGGCATCCCCGTCGAGAACGTGGTCGAGATGCACCTGCGCGCCGGGGACATCGCGATCTTCCGCGGCCGCAACCATCTGCACTGGCGCGACTTCATCGCGGACGAGATGGATTACCGGGCGTTGCTGCTGCATTACTCGGACTACAAGTACAAGGGAACGTTTCTGACCGGCTCCGACCACATTCCCCAGATTGATCCGACCCTGCTCGACTTCGAGAGCTATGACGATTTCAGGCGCCGGTATGTCATGTACTTCGACGCCGCAAAACGTTCCTGGACATAGCCCCGCCTCACGACCCGCCGGGCTGGAGAACGGACCGGCGGGCGCCGCTTGCGGAGAGCCGGGCGTTGCTCGCCGCCATCAAGCGGGGTGCGGCTGAACTGGTGTGGCAGCCTCACCCCTTCCTCACCCACCCCCGCTCCCCTTGCTGCCAGTACGCCAGCCCCACCCCGAGCGCCTTCGCCGCCGTCCAGCGCCGCCGCGCCGCGGCGACCGCCGCCTCGTCCCGCCCGTCGAACAGGTCGAACACCCGCGTCCAGGCCAGCAGGTCCGCGCACTCCAGCCCGTCCAGCACAAACAGGAACCGCGCGCCGTTCGGGTTTTCCTCCGCCGCCGTGAGCCAGATCGGCTGCAACGCCGCGTGCCCGGTCCGTGCGGTGCCGTGCGGCAGCCAGTCGGGGTCCTGGCTCGCCCACAGCGCCTCGTCCAGCGCCGCCACCCGCGCCTCGTCGGCCGCGCGCACCACCGCGCGTTCGCCCGCCGCCAGCGTCCGGCCGAGCAGGGCCGGCAGCGCCTGGTCGGGGCCGGTGCGGGTCAGGTGGTAGAAGCCCACCTCCGTCTGCGAAGGCGTCACCGCTCTGCCGCCTCGAACCGCTGCGCCATCAGGCGGTCCAGCAGGCGCACGCCGAAGCCGGTGGGGCCGAGGGCGAAGCGGTCGCATGCGGATTCCCGGACCTCGGCGCCGGCGATGTCGAGGTGCACCCAGGGCGTGTCGCCCACGAAGCGCCGCAGGAACGCCGCCGCGTGCATGGCGTCCGGCACGGGCGGCGCCATGCTGCACTGCCGCACGTCGGCGATGTCGGACTGCAAGGCCTCGGGCCACGGGTCGCCCAGCGGCAGGCGCCAGGCGCGCTCGCCCACCGCCGCCCCGGCCGCCGCGACGTGCGCCGCCAGCACCCCGTCCAGCGCCTCGTCCTTCGCGAACAGCCCGGCCATCACCCCGCCCAGCGCCACGATCACGGCGCCGGTCAGCGTCGCCAGATCAACCATTGCCTGCGGGCGCAGGTTGGCCGCGGTCCAGGCCAGCGCGTCGGCCAGCGCGAGCCGGCCCTCCGCATCGGTGTCGGTGATCTCGACCGTGGTGCCCTCGTAGGTCGCGATCACGTCGCCGGGGCGGTAGCTGGCGGCGCCCGGCATGTTCTCGGCCAACGCCAGCACCGCAACCGCCGGCGCGGGCGAGCGGCGCAAGGCGAGGGCCAGCATGGCGCCGGCGCAGGCCGCGGCGCCCGCCATGTCGCCGTGCATCTGCCACATGCCGGCGCCGGGCTTGATGGAGATGCCGCCGGTGTCGAAGGTGATGCCCTTGCCGACGAACGCCACCGGGGGCGCGTCGAGGGTGCCGCGCCAGCGCAGCACGGCGAGGCACGGCGGATGGACCGAGGCGCCCCCCACCGCCAGCAAGGCGCGCAGGCCCTCCCGCCGCAGCTGCGCCGCGTCCAGCACCTCGACCGAGACGCCGGCGGCTTCCAATCGCGCGAGGCGGGCGGCGAAGCCCTGCGGGGTCAGGACGTTGCCGGGTTCGGCGACCAGGTCGCGGGCGAACAGCGCGCCCTGAACGGCGGCGTGGGTCGGCGCCCAGGCGGCCTCGGCCACCGCCGGGTCATCGGTCAGGACGTCGATGGACGTGAGGCGCGCGCCGTCCGGCTCGGGACGGGTGCGCAGCCGGTCGAACCGCCAGGCGCGCAGGCATGCCCCGGCGGCGAGCGACACGGCGGCGTTCCTATCCAGGCCGCGGGCGTCGAGCACGACATGCTCCAGCGTCGCGAGCCGGGCGGCGGCCAAGGCGCCGGCGGCTTCCCAATCCAGCGCGCCGGGCGGCGCGTCGCCCATGCCGAGCAGCAGCAGCCGGCGCTTATGGGTGACGATCTCGGAGACCTGGCCGCGGCGCCCGGTGAAGCCCGCGACGGCGGCACGGTGCGGCTTCGGGGCCGGGCTGCCCGCGGCCAGCGGCACGGCGCGCGCCGGGGCGGCACTGCGCCGGACAAAGCGGAGCCTGGTCAAGGACCTAGTGCGGCTGTGCGGCCTCCACGTGGTCGGCCACGAGCCGGTCGAGCAGGCGGACACCGTAGGCGGTGGCGCCCTTCGGCGTGATGGGGCCGTCCTTGCTGCTCCAGGCCATGCCGGCGATGTCGAGGTGCGCCCAGGGGCCGCGGACGAATCGCTGGATGAACTGCGCGCCGATGATGGCGCCGCCGGGCCGCCCGCCGATGTTCTTCATGTCGGCGATGTCGGAACGGATCAGCTTGTCGTAGGCCTCGCCCAGCGGCATGCGCCACACGCCTTCCCCGCTCGCCTGCCCGGCCGCCTGCAGCTTCGCCGCCAGGGCGTCGTCGTTGCTGAACAGCCCGGCGTACTCGTGGCCAAGGCTCACGATGATGGCGCCGGTCAGCGTCGCGAGGTCGATGGTGAAGGCCGGGCTGAACCGCCCTTCCGCGTACCAGATGGCGTCGGCGAGCACGAGCCGGCCCTCCGCGTCGGTGTTCTGCACCTCGATGGTCTGGCCGGACAGGCTGCGCACCACGTCGCCGGGGCGCTGGGCGGCGCCGCTCAGCATGTTCTCGGTGAGGCCCACGACGCCCACGACGTTGGCCCGGGCCTTGCGGCCGGCGAGCGCCGACATCAGGCCGATCACCGCGGCGGCGCCGGCCATGTCCCACTTCATGTCCTCCATGCCCGGCGCCGGCTTGATGCTGATGCCGCCGCTGTCGAAGGTGACGCCCTTGCCGACGAAGCAGGCGGGGGCGGCGCCGGGTCCGCCGCCGTTCCAGCGCATGACGACGACCCGCGGCTCCTGCGCGCTGCCCATTGACACCGCGAGCAGCGCGTTCATGCCGAGGCCGCGCATCTGCTCCGGCCCCAGCACCTCCACCTCGACGCCCAGGTCGGCGAGCGGGCGGCAGCGTTCGGCCAGCTCGGTCGGGTGCAGCACGTTGGGCGGCTCGCTCGCGAGATCGCGGGACAGCGCCACGCCGTGAGCCACCGCGGCGAGCGGGCCCCAGGCGGCGCGGGCGGCGCCGGGGTCGTCGGCCATGATCTGCAGGGTCGCGAGCTTCGGCTTGTCGTCGGCCTTTTCCTTGGTGCGGTAGCGGTCGAACCGGTAGCTGCGGAGCTGCGCGCCGAGCGCCGCGTGCGCCGCGTGCGAGGCGGGCATGCCGTCCACCGCCAGCGCCGCCTGCGCGTCGCGCGCGAGCGTCGTGGCCGCAAGGCCGCCCGCCTCCTCCATGCCGCGCAGCGTGTGGTCGGCCTCCTTGCCCAAGCCGATCAGCACGGCGCGGGACAGGCCCTCGCTGGGCGCCAGCACGGTGCAGGACTGCCCCTTCTTGCCGGTGAACCCGGCGGCCGCGGCGGCGCGGGACAGCGTGCCGCCGCAGGCTGCGTCCGCCTGCGCCAGCAAGCCCTCGCCCGCGCCGAGTCCCGCCCCTTCGGGAACCAGCAGCGCCAGCGCGCCGGCGGTGGGCAGGGCGGCGGGGACGAAGGCGATGTCGATCATGGGGTCTCCGGGAGTGGGTTGCCGCAGTGTAACAGCGTGGGGCGGGTTTGCCAGGGGTGCGCTTTCCCACGGCGCCCCGCTGTGGTTTCATCTCCGGGATGGATGACCCTTCCCTGCTCGCCCTCGCCGCCGACCTCGCCCGCCGCGCCGGGTCCGTGATCCTGGCCGTGCGCGCCCGCGGGTTCGAGACCCGGCGCAAAACGGATGAAAGCCCCGTGACCGAGGCCGACCACGCCGCCGAGGCGCTGATCGTCGAGGCGCTGCGCGCCGCCACCCCCGGCATCCCCGTCGTCGCCGAGGAGGAGATCGCCGGCGGGCACGAGCCGGACGACCACCACGAGTACTGGCTGGTCGATCCGCTCGACGGCACGCGGGAGTTCTCGGCCGGGCGGGACGAGTTCACCGTGAACATCGGCCTCGTGCGGGACGGGCGCGCCGTGCTGGGCGCGGTCGGCGTGCCGGCGTTCGGCGAGCTGTTCGGCGGGCTGGTGGGAGCGACGCCGGCCGCGTCGCGGGCGTGGAAGCGCAGCACGGCCGGGGAGCGCGCGATACGCGCCCGCCCGGCCCCCGAGGACGGCCTCCGCGTGCTCGCCAGCCGGCACTACGCGGCCGATGCCCGGCTGGACCGGTTCCTGCAGGGGCGCACGGTCAGCGGCGTCACCCACATGGGATCGGCGCTGAAGATCGTGCGGCTGGCGGAGGGCGCGGGCGACCTGTATCCGCGGTTCGGCCGCACCATGGAGTGGGACACCGCCGCCCCCCAGGCGGTGCTGGAAGCGGCGGGCGGCCAGATCCGCGACATGGACGGCGCGCCGCTGCGCTACGGCAAGCCCGGCTGGGCAAACCCGGGCTTCGTCTGCACCGGACGCCCATGACCGGATATCCATGACCGGAGGCCTGCGCACGGAGCGGCTCCGGGACGACGAGGAGGGCATCGCCCGGGCGGCGGCGCTGCTGCGGTCGGGCGCGCTGGTGGCGTTCGGGACGGAAACGGTGTACGGCCTCGGCGCCGACGCCGCCGATGCGCGGGCGGTCGCCGCCGTGTTCGACGCCAAGGGCCGGCCGCACTTCAACCCGCTGATCTCGCACTACCCCGACGTCGACGCGGCGTTCCGCCATGTGGAGGCCCCTGCCCTGGCCCGCCTGCTCGCCGAGCGGTTCTGGCCGGGGCCGCTGACGCTGGTGCTGCCGCGCCGCGTGACGTGCCCGGTGGCGCTGCTGGCCGGGGCGGGACTGGACACGCTGGCGGTGCGGGTGCCGGCGGGACGGACGGCGCTGGCGTTGCTGCGGCAGGTGGGGCGGCCGGTCGCGGCGCCGTCGGCCAACCGCTCGGGCGAGGTGTCGCCCACCAGCGCCTCGCACGTGCTGGCCGGGCTGGACGGCCGGATCGCGGCGGTGCTGGACAGCGGGCCGTGCGCGGTCGGGTTGGAGAGCACGGTGATCGACCTCGCGGCCGGCGGCCCGTTCCTGCTGCGGCCCGGCGGCATCCCGCTTTCGGACATCGAGGCGCTGATCGGCCCGGTCGGGCGCGGCATCACGCCGCTAGCCGCGGAGGCACCGCGCACGCTGCGCTCGCCGGGCCTCCTGGTGTCGCACTACGCGCCGCGGCTTCCGGTGCGGCTTGGGGCGCTCGCGGCGGACGCGCGGGAGGCGCTGCTGGCGTTCGGCCCGGTTCCCGCCGGCGCCGGGTGCACCTTTCAGCTGAGCGCCGCGGGCGACGTGGCCGAGGCCGCCGCCCGCCTGTTCGCCGGGCTGCGCTGGCTGGACGAGGAGGGCGCGCGGCTGGGTCTCTCCGGCATCGCGGCGATGCCGGTGCCGATGGAGGGGCTGGGCCTGGCGATCAACGACCGGCTGCAGCGGGCGGCGGCGCCGCGGGGCTGACCCTGCCCACCCGGAGGTGATCCGTGGCCCGGCCGATCCTTGAAGTTGTGCTGATCGGGCAATGGATGCTATTTTCGCGCCATGAACGGGCGTGGGGTCGCATATGCCAGGTTGGACGGGCCTGCCCCCACGGTGGCTGAACGCATCCGCGGTGCCCGGCCTGTCCGTGCTGGCGGCGGCGGTGCTGTGGTGGCGCTGGGTCGGCTACCAGGGCCATGATGACGCCTACTACGCCTGGGCGGCGATGGATTGGGCGGAGCACGCCCCGGCGCTGGGCCATACCCATTGGGCGCTGCGCTACCCGCTGGTGCTGCCGACGGCGGCGCTGATCCGGCTGCTCGGGTTCTCCTTGCCGGTGCTGGCGGCGGTCGATCTCGCTGCCTACGCGGCGTTCCTGGCGATGGGGTATGCCGCCGCGCGGCGCTGGTTCGGCCGGGCGGCGGCGGCGCTGCTGACCGCCGTCGGCATCCTGGTGCCGCAGTTCCCGGTGCAGGCGACCTATGCCAACCCGGACCTGCTGGAGATGGCGCTGGTCATGGGGTCGTTCTGGCTGGTGATGCTGGCGCGGGAGCCGGGGCGGCCGGGCGCGCGGGCGGCACGGCTGATGCTGGGGGCGGGCGTGCTGGCCGGGCTGGGATTCCTCACGCGGGAAACGACGCTGCTGCTCGTGCCGCTGTTCGGGCTGATGCTCCTGCTGCGCCCGGCGATGCCGCGGTGGCGCTACCTGCTGGTTGTCGCCGGATTCGTGGCGGTGGTGGGGGCGCAGATGGGGTATTTCGCCATGGAGGCCGGCGATCCGCTCTACCGCCTGCGCATCTCGGGGTCGCACGACCACGTTGACCGAGCGGCGCAGGGGGCGCGGGCGACGGGGGCGCTCGACAGCGAGGGCGTGCTGGCGGCCGGGCTGCTGGCGACCCCGCTCGCGGCGCTGTTCGTCAGCCAGAAATACGGCCTGCTGTTCTGGCTGGCGGTGCCGGCCTACGTCGCGGCACGGCGTGCCCCCTGGCTCGATCCGCAGGCGCGCTCGGTGCTGGACTGGGCGGCCGTGGGCGCCGTGGTGTCGTTCCTGTTCGTCGCGCTGAACGCCGGCATCCTGTATGTCGTGCCGCGTTACTTCATGGTGACGGCGGCGATGGCGGCGGTGCCGGTCGCGGTCGCGGGCGCGGCGCTGGCGCGGGCGCGGCCGGGGACGGCGGGGCTGCTGGGGGCTGGGTTCGCCGCGTCCTGCCTGGGGCTGCTGTACCTGGAGAACACCGAGCCGATGTTCGCCGAGCAGCGCGCGGCGGCGTTCATCGCCGGGGTGCCCGGCACGGTCTATATGGACGCGGAGACCACCTGGCGCACCCGCGCGCTGCTGATCGGGCCGGGCCTGCTGGACCGCGTGGCGAGCGACCCGCCGCCGCCGGGCGCGCTGGTGGCGGAGGAGGACAGCGTGGTAGAGGCCTGCCTGCAGGCGCCTGCCTGCCCGCAGCGCGCGGCGGCGCTGGCGTTCCGCCCCGGCCCGGGCTGGACCGAAGTCGCGCGTTACGACCCGCCGCGCCGCCGGCTGGGCACCTGGCTGCGCGAGGCCGGGGCGGCGCGGCTGCTTCCGGCCGACATCCTGCGCAAGATCGAGCAGCCCGGCCGGGCGCTCGTGGTGTATCGCACGCCGGTGTCATGAGCGTGCCCGCCATGCCCGAAGCGCCATCCCTGGGTTCGCGATGATCAACAATCTCTGCATCCTGTTCAGCCTGGCGATGGTCGTCTATGTCGCCGTGCGGGCCTCCGTGCTGGACGCGAAGCGGCCGTGGTTCCAGAGGGCTGCGGCCACAGAGGCGCCCGACACAACGCCCGGCGACGCGCGCCGTCCCGCGCGGACCCGGCGCTGAGGCCCCATGCGCGACCTCGCCATCGTCCTGACCTATGTGAGCTTCCTCACCATCGGCACCATGTCGCCGTTCGTGCTGTCGCTGGGCTATGTGTGGGTGGACCTGTTCGCGCCGCAGTACTTGGGCTGGTCGCCGCTGTCCTTCATCCCGGTCTCCTTCGTCATGGGGGCGGCGGCCGTCGCGGCCTACCTGCTGCTCGACCGGCGGGCGCCGCCGCGCATCACCTTGCCGACGCTGCTGTTCCTCGCCATCGGCCTGTGGATCACCGCGACCACCTCCTGGGCGGCGCTGCCGGACGCAAGCTGGTCGAAGTGGGACGTGGCGTTCAAGGCGCTGATCTTCGCGGCGTTCATCCCGTTCGCCGTCCGCTCGCGGGTGCAGATCGAGGCGTTCGCGCATGTCTACATCTTCTCGATGTCCGCCCACATCCTGCCGTGGGCGGTGAAGACGGTCATCACCGGCGGCGGCTACGGGCAGTCGCTCGGCCTGGTCGGCTCGAACGTGATCTGGCTCTCGGAGAGCAGCGCGGTCGCGACCATCGGCATCATGCTCCTGCCGCTGCTGCTGACGCTGCGCCGGCATTCGGTGCTGCTGCCTCGGGGCCGCATCCGCGACCTCGTGTATCTCGGGACGGCGTTCGGTGGGCTGTTCGCCTCCATCGGCACCTTCGCGCGCACCGCCGTCGTGGGCCTGGGCGTGCTGGGGATCGCGATGTTCCTGCGCTCGAAGCATAAAGCGGGCTTCCTGCTGGCGTCGGCGGTGGTCGGCGCCGGGCTGTTCACGGTGACGTCGGACCGGTGGACGGCGCGGATCAGCACCATCGAGGACTTCTCAAGCGAGAACTCGGCGCAGGTGCGCATCCTGGTGTGGCGCTGGACGCTGGGCTACGTGGCGCAGCATCCGCTCGGCGGCGGCTTCCGGGTGTGGCTGACGAGCCATATCAGCTTTCCCGGCGTCGGCCCGAGCGCGCCGCCGGTGGAGCAGGTCGGACGGGCGTTCCACAACATCTTCTTTGCCGTGCTGGGGGAGCACGGCTACCCCGGCCTGTTCCTCTACGGGCTGCTGATCCTGGTGCTGTTCGCGTCGCTCCACCGGGTCATCAAGCTCACGGCGCTGCAGCCGGCGCACGAGTGGGCGCATGACATGGCCAAGGCGCTGCAGATCACCATCGCGGTGCTGCTGAGCTGCGGCAACTTCATCGACATCAGCTTCGAGCCGCTGGTCTGGTACCTGTTCACCATGGTCGTCTGCCTGCGCGAGTACGTCCGCCGGGTGGTGCCGGCGCCGGACCCGCGCATCAGCGAGGTGGCGCGGGGCCGGGCGCCGCTGCCGGGCACCGCACCCCGGCCCGGCCATGCGGCGGCGCGCGGGTGACGCGCTACCGCGACCGCCAGGTCAGCGTCGAGCCGACGGCGTAGTTCCACACGAGGCTCATGGCCGCCCCCGCGAGGCCAGCCCGCCACCAGTCCTGATGCCCCGCCTGCACCAGCAGGGCGGACACGCCGAGGTTGGCCCACGCCCCCACCCCGCAGATCAGCCCGAACACCAGGAGGCCGCGCGGCAGCGCCGGTCCGCGCAGGCGGCGTTCGCGGAAGGTGAAGCGGTTGTTCAGCGTGAAGTTCGCCCCGATGGCGCAGGCCGTGGCGGCCGCCTGCGCCGCGCCGAACGACAGGCCGCCCAGGGTCAGGCCGAGCCGCAGCACCAGGAGGTGCGCGCCCAGGCCCAGGAGGCCGATGGCCGCGAACAGCACGAAGCGCACCGGCAGCAGGCCGCCCAGCAGCTTGTCGAGCAGCAGCAGCAGGAAATCCAGCAGCACCCCGGCGTCGAGCTTGCTCGTGCCGGCGATGCGGGTGCGGAAGCGGTAGGGCAGCTCCCGCACCCGCGGCGGCTCGGGCAGGGAGGCGAGCAGGTCGAGCAGCACCTTGAAGCCGATGGCGGACAGGCGGCGGGCGGCGCGGTCGAACACCGGGCGGGGCAGCATGAAGAAGCCGCTCATGGGGTCGGCGACCTCGGTGCGCAGCACGAGGCGGCCGACCCGGGTGGCGAGGCTGGACAGGCTGGCGCGGCGGCGGCTCCAGTCGCCGAGGTCGCCGCCGGGCACGTAGCGGCTGGCGACGACGATGTCGACGGGTTCGCCCTGCAGGAGCGCGAGCATGCGGGGCAGCAGCGCCTCGTCGTGCTGCTGGTCGCCGTCGATGGCGGCGACATAGGGCGCGATGCTGCAGCCCACGCCCTCGATGAAGGCGGAGGCGAGGCCGCGGCGGCCGATGCGGTGCAGGAGGCGGATGCGGGCGTCCTCCCGCCCGATGGCGGCCACGGCGTCGCGAGTGCCGTCGGCGCTGTCGTCATCGACGAACACCGCCTCCCAGGCGAGGCCGTCGAGGGCCGCGCGCAGGCGGGCGACCATGGGGGCGATGTTGTCGCGCTCGTTCAGCACGGGGATCACGACGCAGAGCGTGGGGGCCGGGAGGAGCGGCCGGGGGCCGAGCGCGGGCTGCGGCAGGGTTCGCAAGGTGTCGAGCTTCTCCATATCGCGCGTTGTAGGTTAGCATCCGCCAGCCGCCTAGACCTTAGGGACCAGGACCATGCCCGACACGCCGATCCCCTCCGGCCTTCAACTCGACCTGCTGGGGGCGCTGCGCGCCGTCGTGGGGGAGCGCGGGCTGCTCACCGCGCCCGCCGACACCGCGCCGTACTGCGAGGACTGGCGCCGGCTGTACCAGGGCCGGACGCCCGCGGTGGTGCGTCCGGCCAATACCGAGGAGCTTGCGGCGGTGGTCCGGCTGTGCGCCGCGCGCCGGGTGCCCGTGGTGCCGCAGGGGGGCAACACCAGCATGGTGGGCGGCGCCACGCCGTCCGAGGACGGGAGCCAGGTCGTGCTGTCGCTCGCGCGGATGAACCGGGTGCGGACGGTCGATCCCATCGACATGACGATGGTGGCAGAGGCCGGCGTGCCGTGGCGCACGGCGCAGGACGCGGCGGCGGCGGCCGGGTGCCTGCTGCCGCTGTCGATCAGCTCGGAGGGCACGGCGCAGGTCGGCGGCATCCTGTCGGCCAACGCCGGCGGCAACAACACGCTGCGCCACGGCAACGCGCGGGACCTGGTGCTGGGGCTGGAGGTCGTGCTGCCGGACGGGCAAATCTGGGACGGGCTGCGCGCGCTTCGCAAGGACAACACCGGCTACTGCCTGCGCCAGCTGTTCGTGGGGGCGGAGGGCACGCTCGGCATCATCACCGCCGCCGTGCTGAAGCTCGCCCCGCGGCCGAAGGAGGTCGAGGTCGCGTTGTGCGCCGTGCCGAGCGCCGCCGCCGCGTCCGAGCTGTGCCGCCGCTTCCAGCGCAACGACCCGGCCGCCGTGCAGGCGTTCGAGTACATGTCCGGCGCCGGCATGGACCTTGTGCTGCGCCACATCCCGGGCGCCAGCCTGCCGCTCGCGGAACCCGCCGAGCACTACGCGCTGGTGGAGCTGGCGACGCCGCGCGAGGGCGCGCGGCTGCGCGAGGCGCTGGAGACCGTGCTGGAGCGGGCGCTGGAGGACGGGCTGGTGCTGGACGCGGCGCTCGCCGACAGCGAGGCGCAGCGCCAGGCGATCTGGAAGCTGCGGGAGGAGCACGCGGAGGCGCAGAAGCGGGAGGGCGCCAGCGTGAAGAACGACGTGTCCGTCCCGGTGAGCCGGGTGCCGGAGCTGATCGAGCAGGCGACGGCGGCGTGCGAGGCGCTGATCCCCGGCATCCGCGCCGTGCCGTTCGGGCACCTGGGCGACGGCAACATCCACTTCAACCTGGAGCAGCCGGTGGGATGGAATTCGGCCGATTTCCTGACGCATAGCCACGAGATCATGGAAACGGTGAACGCCGTGGTGGCCCGCCTCAGCGGCAGCTTCTCGGCGGAGCACGGGGTGGGACGGCTCAAGCCCGGCATGATGCCGGCCTGGCGCGGGGGCGCGGAGCTGGATGCGATGCGGCGGATCAAGGCGGCGCTGGACCCTTGGGGGGTGATGAACCCGGGGAAGGTGCTGCCATAGGCCACTTCGGGTTGCGGCGGCGCTCGTTACAATATAAGCTATGTTGGTTTCCGAAAAGGGTTCGGCCATGTCCGGCATCGCCGCCATCATCCCGTGTTTCCAGCGCGAGGCCGGCGTGCTGGCGCCGGCCATCCGGTCGTTGCAATGATTGATGCGATAGCCCGAAGCGTGCCCTTGGCGGGCTATCGCCCCCTGCGCCGCGCGGTGCTCGGACTGCCGCGGCGGCATCCGGTGCGGATCGCGGCGACGGCGGTGCTGCGCCGTGCCGCCCGTGCCTACCGGCACCGCCTGGCCGGGCAACTCGACGAAATCCGGCCGCTCGACGCCCCGGCGTTGTCGTTCGAGGCGGTGGACTCCATGGTGATGGACGCCGTTTATTGGTTCGGGGTGCGCGGCTATGAGGGTACGGTGGCGCGGGTGTGGACCGCATTGTGCCAGCAATCGCGCTCGGTGCTGGAGGTTGGCGGCAATGTCGGGTTGTTCACGGTGATTGGCGCGCGGGCGGCGCCGGGATCGTACACGGTGGTCGAGCCGGTGCCCATGGTGGCTGCGACGCTGCGCGCCAACCTGGTTCGCAACGGGCTTGCGAGGGTGGAGCTGCTGCAGGCGGCGGCCATCCCCGGCGCGGAAGGCCGCGAGGTCGCGCTGAACGTGCCTGCCGAGGACTGGGGCGTGCCGGTGGGGGCGCACCTGATGGATGGCGTCGAGGTGGGCGGGCGCAGCAGCCGGGCGCAGGTGATGGTGCCGGGCCTGCCGATCCGGCGCTTGGCGGAGGGGCGCGACCTGATCAAGATCGACGCCGAGGGGATCGAGGCGGCGCTGCTGGCCGACCTGCGCGGCCTGCTGCTGGAGCGGCGGCCGACCCTGCTGATCGAAGTGCTGCCGGAAGCGGAGCGGCTGGGCGCGCTGCTAGCGTCGCTGGCGCTGGATGCCGGCTATCGGATCCATGTTCTGCCGGAGTGGGGTTCGGACCGGGTGGTGACGGTGCCGGCGGCGTCGTTCAGCGCCGGGCTGCCGCGCCGCTACAACTCGAAGGACGTCGTGCTGTCGGTCGGCCCGCTCGATTAAGGCGGCACCAAGCCGCGCAGCGCCTCTGCCAGTTTCGCCACATGCGCCGCGTAGGTGCAGTGCCGCTCGATGAAGCCGCGCGCCGCCGATCCCAGCCGCGCGCGGGTGTCCGGTTCGCGCAACAGGCGTTCGATCGCCACCCGCATCGCTGGGGCATTGCCGCAGGGCACCACCAGCGCGGTCTCCTCGTGCGCCACATAGTCGCGGATTCCGGGGCTGTCGCTGACGATGAGGGCCTTGCCCATCGCCATGGCTTCCAACACGGTGCCGACGCCGCTCGCGGTCGTCATCGGGCGCAGCGGCACGACGACCAGCGGCGCCTGCCGGAACAGCGCGCGATAGGCATGGGCGTCAAGGCGCGCGCGCATCACCTGCACGTTGGGCGGCGCGGCGCCGGGCTGGACCTGGGATGACTTGAGCAGCAGTTTGGCGTCGAGGCCGGCGAACGCCGCGAGCAGGGTGTCGAAGTCACGGCCGCCGTCGTCGCCGACGCTGAGCACGGGGCCATCGGCCGGCGAGGCGCCGGATCGGTAGAACTCGGCGTCAACATGCTGGGGGATGAAGCGCACGTCCGCCCGGGTGGCCCAGCGGCGGCGGATGTAGTCTACCTGGTTGCGGCCCAGCGGGTAGATGGCGTCCGCGCGGGGCACCACGAAGTCGAGCAGGCGTTCGCGCAGGCGCCAGGTCTCGGTCAGGCCGATATCGACGACGGCGACCGGGGCGCGGAACCTGGCCAGCCGCCGCAAGGCAAGCAGCGCCGCGGCCCCCGGCTCGAAGCAGGCCAGCACGAGGTCGGCCCGACGGTGCCGGGTCAGGATTGCCAGGGTGCGCGCGGGATCAAGGCCGGCAAGCACCTGATGCCGCCCGGCGAACGGGTTCCACGGCAGCCCGAACGGGTCGATCAGGGTGGTGTCGATCCCGTGATCGCGGGCGAGCAGCTGATACATCAGCACGGGATCGGGGTAGGCGCCCGGCGTGAAGGCGTCCCAGTTCGGCCGCCACCGCACCGACGGCAGCATCAGCATGCGCAGACGCCGAACCGTGGAGCCCGTCGTTTGACCGGTGGCGTCCAGCATGGACTGCAGCTCCCAGGCGGTTCGCCGCAGCATTAATTCAATTTGTTACCGTAATCAACGGGGCGGACGGCCTCGGCCTTGTCCGGCCCGGCGCTTCCACCCAAGTGCCCGTTGCTCTAATCGTGCGCCATGCGACGCTCCCTCCTGTCCCAGCTCGACCGCTACATCGTCCGCCAGCTCGCCCTGGCCCTCGTGGCGGCGACCGGGGGGCTGGTGGCGCTGATCTGGCTCACGCAGAGCCTGCGCTTTGTCGAGCTGGTGGTGAACCGCGGGCTGTCGTTCGGGGTGTTCCTGCACCTGACCGGGCTGCTGATTCCGAACTTCGTCGCGGTGATCCTGCCGATCACCACCTTTGTCGTGGTGCAGTTCGTGTATCAGCGGCTGGCAGGCGACCGGGAGCTGACGGTGATGCGGGCGGCCGGGCTGTCGCCGATGGCGCTGGCGCGGCCGGCGCTGGTCCTCGCAGCGGGGGTGGTGGCGGCATGCTACTGGCTCAACGTGCTCGTGGTGCCGGTCAGCTACACGGCGTTCCGCGAGCAGCAGTTCGAGATCCGCAACCGCTTAGCAGCGTTCCTGCTGCAGGAGGGCGTGTTCACCCCGATCTCCGACGACCTCACGGTATACGTGCGGAGCCGCGACACCGACGGCACCTTGCGCGGCATATTGGTGGAGGACGAGCGGCAGAAGAACAGCCGGGCCACGATCCTCGCCGAGCGCGGGCGCCTGGTGAACGGGCCGGCAGGGCCGCGGGTGCTGCTGGAGGCCGGCAGCCGGCAGGAGATCGACCGCGGCAGCGGGCGGCTCAACGTGCTGACGTTCGCCGAGAACTCCATCGACCTCGCGAGCCGCAGCAAGAACAGCGAGCAGCGGTATCGCGACGCTACCGAGATGTCGCTCGCGGAGCTGATGCACCCCGACGGCAGCATCAGCCCGCGCGACGTGGGCAAGCTTTTGGTGGAGGCGCACCGGCGGCTGTCGGCGCCGCTGACGGCGATGAGCTTCGCGCTGGTGGCGCTGCTGTCGGTGCTGACGGGCGCGTTCCAGCGCCATGGCAACGTCTTGCGGCCGCTGGCGGCGGTGCTGACGGTGGTGGCGCTGCTGGCGCTGGGCCTGGCCACCGCGAACCTCGCGGCGCGGCAGGCCGAGCTGATCCCGCTGATCTGGCTGCACGCCACCCTGCCCGGCCTCATTTGCGCCTGGCTGCTGCTCGGTCCCCAGGCGCTGGCCGGACGGCGGGCGGCGCGGCGTCCGGTGGCCGGCCTGAGCCGCGCCGGGCTATAGGGGGCGCCGTGGCCGTCACCCTGTCCCTGTACATCGCCCGGCAATTCCTGCTGGCGGTGCTCGCGATGCTCGCGGCGCTGTCCGGCATCGTGTCCTTGTTCGACTTCATCGAGCTGCTGCGCCGCTCCGCCACCAAGCCCGATGCGACGTTCGGCTTGGTGACGCAGATCGCGGCGCTGCGGCTGCCGTATGTCGCCATGCAGATCCTGCCGTTCGCGGTGCTGCTGGGCGGCATCCTCGCCTTCTGGCGGCTGACGCGCAGCAGCGAGCTGATCGTGGCGCGGGCGTCGGGCGTGTCGGCGTGGCAGTTCCTGGCGGCGCCGCTGCTTTGCGCCACCCTGCTAGGCGGCATCGCCACCGCAGGCGTCAGCCCGCTGTCGTCCGTGATGCTGGCGCGGGCGGAGGTGCTGGACAACGCCTATCTCCGCACCGGCGGCGGGCCGATGGCGCTGCAGGGCGGGCAGCTGTGGCTGCGGCAGTCGGACCGGGAGCTGGACCCGGCGGGCGTCGCGATCCTGCACGCGCGCGGGGTGACGCTCCGCGGCAAGGAGCTGGTGGGGCGGGAGGTCAGCGTGTTCCGGCTGGACGGCGCCGACCGGCTGCTGAGCCGGATCGAGAGCACGCGGGCGACGCTCGGCCGCGGCTACTGGGCGCTGGAGGACGCGCGGCGGATGACGGCGGACCACCTGCCGGAGCCGATCGGTGCCACGCGGCTGCCGACGGACCTCACGGTGAGCCGGGTGCAGGAAAGCTTCGCCAGCCCGGACACCTTGTCGGTGTGGACGCTGCCGGACTTCATCGGGCTGCTGGAACGGTCGGGGTTCTCGGCGATCCGGCACCGGCTGCACTTCCAGGCGCTGCTGGCGCTGCCGCTGCTGGCGGGGACGATGACCCTGGTGTCGGCCGGCTTCAGCATGAGGACGACCCGGCGAGGCGGCATCGCCCAGATGATCGCGGGCGGGGTG
>CAXSHI010000054.1:0-23484 GCA_964236755.1 uncultured Acetobacteraceae bacterium | reverse complement strand
GTTCCCGGGGCAGGCAGGTGCCGCGCGGGGTCAAGCGCAAGATGAGCGGCTATCCATTGCGCCCGCGCACGCCACAGCCGATCACGCGCATCGACTTCACCGCCGCCATCCGAATCGCAAAGTGAACGGTATTGGGGTTAAGTCGGAGCAGACGGCGAGCGACGCAAGGGTCGCGGCACAGCGTCAACCACCACGGCGCGCTGATCGGGCGTCAGCCAATCCCAGCCATGCAGCAAAGGTAGCATGTTGTCGCCGAAGCCGTGCACCGGGCCGGGCCAGCGCTGGACCGATCCATACAGGTCTTGGTCCAGATTGGACCGCTGTCGGTCGTCTCAAGCTCAGCCAGCAGCCGGGTCGCTTGCACTTGGAACAGCGCCGTGAACCTCCGGTCATGGCGCCATGTGCACGCAAGCCAACATGGAGCCTGGCAGCCCCTACATGAACTTCACGACCGCAAGTCGGTGTTTGTCGCGGCCATAACATAGATCGCGTCGGCAAGGCCCAGCTCCGGCGCGACACGCATCGTGACCAACTGGATGCCCAGCTTCCCCCTCAGCTAGGACGCATGGCCTGGATAGCTCGTGGCCGCAAACCAAGGGGCATGGCGCTCCAGGGCTGTTGTCAGCATCGGTGAGAGATCATGGGCGTCCACAACGGCCCCGACGCGGTTCAGGTAGTCCATTGCCCAGACAACCGCGGCTGCGCCGCAGTACACGCATCCAAGCCCATCCCGCATCTGGCCGTCCATTGGAAACGCTGGCCACAAGGAAGCCACGTCGAGCACAGCCATTGCGTCCGCCGCGATCTCCTGGATCGCCGTTGCAGAATGATAGCGATCCCAAGCCTTGGGCACGGGAGCAAAGTGACGTGTTCGCTGGAACATGAACAAGGTTTGCACGCGCAACGCGGACCAACAAAGTCGTCTTTACCGGATGAATATCGTAAATCGACGCCGTCAAGGGTTTCTTTCCTAATTCGCTCCAAACACCCTAGCCTATTCCGCAAATTTGGGGTGTCTATGCAGCTAATGAGTGTTAGGATCACAGTGCCCAGTGTGGCCCTGACGCGGTTGGTCGCCTCGGAAATTTTGGTGCAACGTTGCCTCGGATGGGTAGTTAGGCCAGGATGACGGCTCCCAATTTGCCAGGGTTTTCAGGCGCTCCGGCTGAGTGAGGATTGCCACGCCACTCCTGACATCGAGAAGGCCCTCGCGACGCAGTTGCTGTACAGTACGGTTTACGTGGACGGCACTGAAGCCGAGCACGTCGGCAAGCACATCCTGTGTCAAAGGCATTGTAAAACAGTTATCGCAGGCGAGTCCTACACGGCTCAGCCGCTCATAAAATCCCAACATGAGATGCGCGAAGCGGCTGCATGCGGTTTGACGGCCGAGGCGCACAATCTGATCGTGCAGCATTATGTTATCCAAATGGGCCATAACATGGGCAGCGTGAGCCAGGCCTGGATAAACCGGGGTGGCGGTAGAAGCCATCTCAATAAGCACTTGGGCGCTGACTGTTTCGAGCTCGGTCAGTGCAGCAACGGCGCAGGACGCTGGAAGGCGAAACTGCGTCAAGGACCCGGTGAAATCCCCGGGCAACCTCACGCTTACGATCTGCCGATGCCCATCGGGTAACAAGCGGTATTGACATGCCCAACCAGCGACGATGATGCGTGGTTGCAGCATAGGTGCTCCGACCGCATAAAGGTCACGGTATGGGGGATGGTAGCGGGCCGCTTCCGCAAGATCATCCAAAAAATCAGTTTCAGCCTTTGACAAAGACGCTAATGCAGAGAAGTGTGCTTTCAGCACGTGAATATGGCTGGACGAGCCATGGGCAGGAGCCGAAGCCGGTCTCATGGGATCGGAAGAAAATTAGTTGGCCGATTCTCGAAGACAACGAGTTGTATTCCCATACAGAGACTTAGCTTATCATGCATGTTAAAACCCACATGTTGAACATCGATCCCGAGATGGCAGGTAATCTGACTCTGCCAAGGGCATAATCTAAAATATAGATGTCGATTCAGTTAATGGGTATATCTACTACTTAATAAATTAGATTAAAATATTAATTTAGAAACATCTGCCATCTAATCTGTGCAACCTAAGCATGATTATTTTGAACGTATAGGCAGATCAGAAAATGCTGTTGCCACCAACATCATAGAGACCCTGATTCTGGGCTCGGTTCCGAAGAAGATGATCTGCTAGGACGCAGGCCAACATAGCCTCTCCGACTGGAACGGCGCGTATGCCGACGCAAGGATCGTGGCGACCGCGCGTTTGAACCTCAATCGGCATGCCCCGGCGGTCAATGCTATGGCGGGACTGCAGGATCGAACTTGTCGGCTTGACGGCGAAGCGGGCTATGATGGCCTGCCCCGTGCTAATCCCGCCGAGGATGCCCCCCGAATGGTTGGAGCCGAAACGCACGCGGCCGTTTTCAGGCCACATCTCGTCCGCGTTCTCCTCACCGCGCAGTTCCGCGGCAGCAAAGCCGTCGCCGATCTCCACACCCTTGACCGCGTTGATCCCCATCAACGCCGCGGCAATGTCGGCGTCCAGCTTGCCATAAAGTGGCGCACCCTGACCAGGCGGCACGCCGTCGCACACCACCTCGATCACAGCGCCGATTGACGACCCGGCCTTGCGCACCGCCGTTAGCTTGTCAGCCCAGGCCGCCGCGGTTTCTCGATCCGGACAGAAGAACGGGTTGCGCTGCACTTCGTCCCAATCCCACCGCGCCCGGTTGATCCGGTGCGAGCCAACCTGGACCAGCGCCGCGCGAACCTGAACCTTGCTGCCGAGGATGCGGCGGGCGATTGCGCCGGCAGCAACGCGCATGGCGGTTTCGCGCGCCGAACTACGCCCGCCGCCGCGATAGTCCCGTATGCCGTATTTCAGCTCGTAGGCGATGTCCGCGTGCCCAGGACGGAAGCGGTCGGCGATGTCGCCGTAGTCGCGCGAGCGTTGGTCCACATTGGTGATCTCGAGCGAGATAGGCGTCCCAGTGGTCATGCCCTCGAACACGCCGGAGAGGATACGGACCTGGTCCGGCTCCTGCCGTTGCGTCGTGAACTGGGATTGGCCGGGACGGCGCTTGTCCAGCCAGGGCTGGATATCGGCCTCCGACAGCGGAATGCGGGGCGGGCAGCCATCCACGACGCAACCAATCGCCGGCCCATGGCTCTCGCCCCAGGTCGTCACGCGGAACAGGTGGCCGAACGTGTTGTGGCTCATGCGCTTCCCGCCTGTGACCGCTCAGGCGGCGAATACGTGGTTCAGCACGACGTCCTTGAAGCCGGTCGCCGCAACCGAAACGTCGTCGACCGGCATCAGCTCCGGCGTGCCGGTGATGACGAGCGGAGCGTCCAACGGATCATCCGGCAACAGCCCGTGCGAACCCTTGACCAGCGACGTGCCCCGGATCGGGATCACGTCAAGCAGCGCACGCTGCCCGAGCTTGCGCCGAAGCAGCTTCATGCCGAGCCGCAGCCTTGCGGCTGGGAGGCCGGGGTCAAGGAATAGCTCCATGGGGTCGTAGCCAGGCTTGCGGTGGATGTCGACGGTGCGGGCGTAGTCCGGCGCCTTCACCTCTTCGTCCCACCAATAGTAGCTGAACCAGCGATCGGGTGCAGAAAGGACGATCAGTTCGCCTGATCGGGCGTGGTCGAGGCCGTGCGCCTGCTTGCCGTCCTCGTCGAGGATAGCGGCCACGCCGTCCAGACCTTCCAAGGCACGCCGGGCCGCCGCCATATCTACGGCGTCGCGGACGTAGACGTGGGCCATCTGGTGGTCGGCTACGGCGAAGGCGCGGCTGGCACCGGCGTCGAGCAGCTCTCGCCCCATCTCGATGCGCACACGCAGCAGCCCGGCGCTGCGCAAGGCGCGGTTAACGTGTACCGCCTCGCGCACCGGCACGATGCCATACTCGGACAGAACGATGATCCGGCAGCCCTCGTCGCGGGCCGAGTCCATCAACCCGCCGCATACCGCATCGATCTCGCGCAAGTCGCGCGCCACCCGCGGGTCGGCCGGGTCCGGTCCCCATTTCTGCAATCCATAGTCGAGGTGCGGCAGGTAGCAGAGAGTGAGGGTTGGGCGCCGCGTGCGCAAAACATGCTCCGTGGCGCGGGCGATCCAGCGACTGCTGGAGATGTCGGCCGCTGGCCCCCAAAAGCGGAACAGCGGAAAGGCGCCGAGCAACTCGTCCAGCTCGTCATGCAGCTCTGGCGGCTCGGCGTAATGATCCGGGATCTTGCGCCCATCCGCCGGATACATCGGGCGCGGCGTCGCGCTGAAATCCGCGCTGGAATACATGTTATGCCACCAGAACATTTTCGCGCAGGTAAAGGCGGGATCACGCCGCCGCCCAGCGTCCCAGATCTTCTCGCCTGCCACCAAGTGGTTCGACTGCCGCCAGAAATGCACTTCCGCCTGGTCGCGAAAGTACCAGCCATTGGCGACAATGCCGTGGTCACGCGGCATCAGGCCGGTGATGAGGCTCGATTGCACGGAGCAGGTCACGGCCGGCAGGACGGTGCGCAACGGACGCATCGCGCCAGTGCGGGCGAGCGCCGCAAGATGCGGGGTGTTCGCGCCAATCATCCTCTTTGTCAGACCGACGACGAGCAGGACCAGCGTACGGTGCATCGGCCGGCCGGTCCTACTGGCGCTTACGTGCATCGGTACCGCCTACGTCCAACCCAACCTGGGGCGCCTGTCCCCCGCGCAGCACCGAGTTGCCCATGTAGAGCGTGCGCTGGTCGATAGGCGCCGGGTCGAGCCAGTCCGCCTCCTGCATCTGGCCTTTGCGGCCATAGGCTATGAGCGCGTTGCCATAGGTCACCTGCCGGACTGCCTCCTCGCCGATCCCTGCACGGCGCAGCAGTTCGGCAGTCCTGGGCACAGCCAATGGATCGGACACGCCCCAGTCGCAGGCGGAGTCCACCAGGATGCGCTCGGACCCATAGCGACGGACGACCTCGACCATCCGCTCACTGCTCATCTTGGTGCCCGGATAGATCGAGAAACCGGCCCAAAAGCCACGGTCCAGCACCTCTTGCGCGGTTTCCTCGTTGTTGTGGTCGATGACGACCCAGGCCGGGTCGAGGCCCTGCTCGACCACGACGTCCATCGAGCGCGTCGTGCCCCGCTTCTTGTCGCGGTGTGGCGTATGCACCATCACCGGCATCTCCAGGTCGCGCGCGAGGTCGAGCTGCTGGCGGAAGTAGCGGTCTTCCAACGCTGTCTGCTCGTCGTAGCCGATCTCGCCGATCGCCACGACGCCCTCCTTCAGCGCAAAGCGTGGCAGGATTTCCATCACCGCCTCAGCCAGCGCCTCGTTGTTCGCCTCCTTGCTGTTCAGGCCGACGGTGCAATAGTGCCGCAGCCCGAACTGCCCAGCGCGGAAACGCTCCCAGCCGATAAGGGTGGACAGGTAGTCGATGTAGCTGCCGACGTTGGTGCGCGGCTGCCCCAGCCAAAAGGCAGGTTCGATGCAGGCGACCACGCCGGCCGCCGCCATGCGCTCGTAATCATCGGTCACGCGTGAGATCATATGGGTGTGGGTGTCTATGAACATGATAGCTTCCGTGCAGCCGCGTTTTCCGAGCCTGAGGCGGCATCAAGCGCCCTGCGGGCTGCTGCCTGCTCCGCGGCGTCGCCGGTCCGCAGCACGTAGGCGAGGTCCCGCCGTGCCGCCGCGTCGGCCCATGGCCCCACGCAGCGCCAAAGCTCGGGACTGACCCGGCGGCCCGCCGCCCAGCGCTCATGCGCGTAATCGCACAACATGCGCATCAGCGTCGGGTTTGCACGGCAGTCGAGGCCCTGGATCGGCTCAAGCGTCGTCTCGATGAACAACGCCTTGAGCACGAGCTGATTCCAGGCGGCCTCGTCGAAGGTTTCCATCGGGTAGGGATTGGCGTGGGCGACGGCCTCGAAGACCGGGCGCATTGCGGTGCGCGCGCCCTCGCGGGCCAGCGCCAAGTGCAGCGCCGGGTCAGGATAAAGCGGCATGCCACGTAGGAACGTGATGGTTTCGCCCAAGTCGGCCGTGGCAAGCAGCCCGCGCAGGCGCGCGTTGAGGGCCGGGCCAGCGCCCTCCTGGGCCAGCAGCAGCACCAGCCGTCCAGCCTGGTCCACGCTCCAGCCGCGTGGGTCCCATCCTGGCCGTGCCTGTGCGGCTGCGGCGAGGTCCTCCGGCTCGAGTGCCAAGTCGGCCTTGCCGAGCCGGCGCGGGGCCAGGCTGATCGCCAAATTGAAGTCGCGTTCAGCAGCGCCGGCCCGCAGCCGTCCGCGTTGCTCCAGGAGCCAATCGGCGGCGCTGGCCGACAACCGCCCCTGCAACCACAGGATCATGAGCCTTTCCGGCGTCATGTCCCGCTTACCCAGTGTTGCAGCGCAAGTGTCGCAGCGAAGCAGGCGACGGCTAGCGCCGCGGCGCCGGGCCATCCGGCGATGGCGAGGAACAATGCATCAACCAACGCGATCCCGGCGATCAGCGACACCACGGCACGAGGGATGTCGCCGGGACGGCGCCGCCGGAGCAGCCAGAGTGCCACGCCAATCCATCCCGCAAGGGCGGCCGCCGCAAGCAGCCCGCCGGCGTCACCGGCCAACAATGCGCCGTAGGCGAGAGGCACTGCCAAGAACAGCAACGGCCAGAGATTGCCGGTGCGGCCAAGCGTTTCCCGTTTGGCGACATAGGTGAGGCCGATCAGGTAGCACAGCGATACCGTCGCTGCGGCGACCAATGGCCTTGGCGCCGCAGCCGTAGCGGCGAGCCCTGCCGCAACGTAGGCCAGCAGACGGCAGGCTCCCATTGCCAGGGGACCGAATGGGTTGCCTTTGTGATGCCAGTTATATCCGATGATGGCGCCGCCTAGCGCAAGCCCGGCCAGCACCACGCCTTCAGGGGACGCATTGAAGCTGCGCGCGGCCACCAACAATGCCGCAACGGCACTGAGCAGCAAGCCGAAACCCAGCGCGAATACGGTATTGGCGTCCACGGCGCCCGATGGGATTGGCCGATACGGGCGCTCGCGTGTGTCGATCACGCGATCGAAGGCGTCATTGAGGTACATTCCGCCGAGGTAAGCCAAAGACAGGCCAAGCGCTGCTGGCAGCGTTGCCCATTGCCACGGCGAGGCGCCAGCCAGTGCAACGCCGGCCAGGGTATTCGTCCAGACAGTCGGCAAATTCGACACGCGGCCTAGCCGCAACGCAGCCGTTAGGGTCATGATGCCAGATGGTCCCGCACCCAGGCGATCTCCCGCGAGATCGCTGTGTCAATGCAACGAACGCGAAGCTCCGAGGGCAGCACGTCCCAGGTATAGGTTTCCACTTCGAGATGCGAGCTGACACCGTAGTCGCGCTGCAAGGCCAGCATATCGAGCAGCATCGGTTGCGTGGTGGCGAAATGGCCGAGCGGGGCGTCGTGGAACACCGGCATGTGGCAATGCACGCGCCATTCACACCCATCCTCAGCGCGGTTGCCGCTTTCGGCCCAGGTGGATAGCGCCTGCGGCAGATCGAGGAAGCGCACAAGGCCGTTTGGCCCACGCTCGACGACTTGGTGCAGATAAACGCCATCGTTGAAGCGGTGCAGCAGTTCGGCAGCGGCGCGGTTCATGCTCGGCACGACCAGGGCCGAGGAGAGCTGCAGCTTCATGACGCCGATCCCAGCGCCGCGCAGCAGATCCAGGCTGTCTGCGGGCGCCTCGAATTCCACGGCTGCGTGACACACGTCAAGGCATAGGCCAAGATGCCGGCGCAGCAACGTTTCCGCAGTCGCTGTGCTGCGTCCTGACAGCGCGGCAAAGCGCGCAAGGGCTTTTGCCGAGAATAGGAAGTTTTCGAAAAACCCGACCGCCTCCGCTGTGGTCTCCAGCAAACACATCGGCTCCGGCTCAAGCGCCAAGGCGATGCAGCGGCCGGTGCGGTCCTCCATTGCGGCGAGCACGGCGGCGTGTTGCAGCAACGCCTCTGCGATCAATTGATGCGCGTCGGGGCAAGGGGTTTCCAGGAACGCACCGGGGACGGTGCTAACGCTGCCGATCAATTCGGGCTGCTCGCTGGGCAGCAGTGACGCCAGCAGGGCAGCGATGCGGTTGGTGTAGGCAAGCCGTTCCGGCTTACGCCAATCTGGAGCATAGACCTGCTGCTTGACGCGCTGGCCATGGAAAGGTCCGTAAGGGAAGGCGTTGATCGTGAAGACATAGAGGTTTTCTTGGGCCAGAAAGTCGCGCATTGCGTCGAGTTCGGCGACCTCACCCAGCGTCTCCGCAGCGATGGCGGAGAGACGGAGGCCGACGCCCATCGAGGCATTGGGGGAGACCCGACGCTTCACCTCCGGCAGATGCTGCCGCAAGGCGGCAAAGGTATCGCTCCAAGTCTCGCCAGGATGAACGTTCGTGCAATAGGTCAAGTGCGCCAGGCCAGAAGGCAAGTTTATTCTCATGCAAGTCTAGCATGTTCGAAGCTTCGGGCTGACTGATATCGCATAGTTTCGGCTTGCCTTGGTTCATGCCAACTGAGGAAAAGCCGGCAACGTGGTCGCCCACGTCGCCGGCTCAACTGTTATCAGGCCGTGGGCACCATCATCTGGGTCGCTGTGCCGCTGCTCGGGATTTGGGTTCCTGCAGGGGCCAAGGCGCTTCCCGAAGCGCTGCCGCCAGCCAGGCTGCCGAAGGGATTGTTAGGTCCACCAAGGCCAGCGACGGCAGCAAAGGGGTTGCTGTCGCCGAGGCTGGCCAACAAAGTAGACGCATCGATGCCCGGCAGGTTGAGCAAAGGAGCAAAAGGGCTGGCTGCGAGCAGCGCAGTGGCGTCGGCGCTGCTCAAGACGACCCCACCGCTCGACCCGGAGGTGCTGCCGTCGCTCGATGGGTTGCTGCCATCGGTGGATAGCGCGCTGCCACCCAACATGCTGCCGCCGGCCAGGCTGGCAAACGGATTGCTGGACCCGCCGAGGCTGACGAAAGGATTGCTGTCGCCAATGCTGGTCAACAGGGTGGAAGGATTGATACCTGACCCATTGAGCAAAGAAGCGAATGGGCTCGCCGCGAGCAGGGCAGTTGGATCTGTGCTGCCTGACCCGGCAGCACCGTTGCTGGAGGCGGTGCCTGGGTCACTGTTGCCTGCCGCAACGCTGGCAACATTGGATGGTGCGCTGCTGCCGTCGGACGGAGCGCTTCCACCAACAGGAGGTGCGGAGGGGCTGCTGCCACCTGCAAAAGGATTGCTGCCACCGCCTGCAGCGCCACCACTTGTGGCAGCGGAAAACAGGCCGGTGGTCCCGGGATAGTTGGTGAAGGGATTGCTCCCTGCGGCTGCGCCGGCAAAGGGGTTGCCGCCAAGGCTGGCATAGTCGTTCGGATTGATGTTGCCGAACAGCGTTGCCGGCGTAACGCCCGGTAGGTCGAGCAGGCTTCCGAACGGGCTTTGCCGCAACGACGCGGCGAGGTTGCTGTTGCTAGTCGAGCCGCTGGCGCTTGTGGTGCTATCGGTCATGGTTGGATCCGTCACTGATGTGGTTGAGGCCGAGTTGCCGCTGGATGGACCGGTGGTTCCGCTCATGCTGGCGAAAGGGTTTCCGCCGCTCGAACTGGCAATAGGATTGCTGCCGCCGGCTGGGCCGCTCGCATTCGCCCCGGCGCTGTCGGGAAACGATGAGTCTTCGTAGGCGACGACGAATTGGTTGCCGTCGCCACCGACGCTGACCGTACTGCCGGTAGACGCATCGGCGGGCGAGGGACCATGGTAGCTTACGACAAACGCGTTGTTGCCGCCACCGACACTCACGTTGTTGCCGGAGGGGCTGCCGCTGCCGAATGCTGAATAATCGTAGGCAACGACGAACTGGTTGTTGCCGCCATCGACGACAACGCTGTCGCCGCCGCTGTTGGATGCGTCGCCGCCGGACGAGCCGGGTGCGAACTTCACGACGAACTGGTTGTTGCCACCCTCGACGTGGACCGTATTGCCGCCCGTGCTCATCGTGCCATTGGTCGGCGAGGGTTGGCTGTAGTCGATTACGAACTGCCCATTGCCACCAGACAGGGTGACGTCGGAGTTTCCTGGCGTTATGACGCCGACATTGCTGTTCTGACCCGCACCGCTTTGGGTCGCGCCGCTGTAGTCGGCGGCGCCATTTGCCGCATTGCCGGCAGGTGGATTGATGCTGACGGCAGCGTTGCCCGGCATGATCACGCCAGCATTGTTGGATTGATTCGAGCCGCCGATAAGGGTGGGGGAGGTGCCGCTAGCCGGATCGGCGCCGGCTTGGTTGCCGGTGATAGTGCCTGACATTGGTTTTAATCCTCCAATAACGTGCAGCGTCATCCCGACGGCCACACAGTTGTTAACCGGACAACTAACTTTTGTTTAAAACTTGACGTATTTGGCAGAATTATGAAGACATATAATCGCCCAAGACTATGTATCCATGCTTGTTATTAAAGAACATCTTAGTACTATAGTAAAATCAAATAGTCGTAATTCAACGACATCTTATAATAGTTTTTCTGATGGTAACTATGACTACCTCAAACAATCTACAGAAATATAGACATATTTATCAAGAGACTCTAACTGAGGGTGCGACTCAACAACCGTGCGTCATCGATATGCTGACACTTGATGCTGGGAATACGCTTATAGGCCTGTCCAGCGCGGACGACTTCGCGACGGACCGCTTGCGCACTCTCAAAACGCTCAAACAAGATATCGGCTTCATCCCAGCGAACCGCACGCTGCAGCGCCATTAAATCCTCGATGTAACGGCCGACCACCTCCAGCACCGCCGTCTTGTTGTGCAGGAACACGTCGCGCCACATGGTAGGATCCGAGGCGGCGATACGGGTGAAGTCGGTAAAGCCTCCGGCCGCGTATTTGAGCACCTCACCCTTCAGCACGCCTTCAAGGTCGTTCGCCGTGTTGACGATGTTGAAGGCGAGCAGATGCGGCAGGTGCGAGGTGATAGCGAGAACCTTGTCGTGGTGCGCCGCCTCCATCAACTCGACCTTCGAACCAACGCTACGCCAGAGCGCCGCAACGCGGTCGGTCGCCACCGGATCCGTATCGTGCTGTGGCGTCAGGATACACCAACGACCCTCGAAAAGCCTTTCGATGGCTGCCGCCGGCCCAGACTCCTCCGTGCCGGCAACCGGATGGCCAGGGACAAAACGCCGCATATCGATACGCGGCGCCACGAGTTCGATAACCTTGGCTTTGACCGAACCGACGTCGGTGACGATAGCGTCGGGGTGCAAGCCTGGCGCCAAGGCGCACACCGCCTCGCAGCTCGCACCAACCGGCACGCCGAGCACCACGAGGTCAGCGTCCCGAACCGCAGCGGCAGGGTCCAAAGTTGCCTCGTCCACGAGACCTAGTGCAATCGCCATGTCAAGCGTTTCCGCCCGACGCGCCGTTCCCACCAGCCGTTCGGCAAGACCGAGGCGACGCACGTCCCGGGCAAGCGATCCATTGATCAGGCCAATGCCGACAAAGGCGATCTTGCGGAACAATGGGGCCACACTGACAGAATGCGTATGGTATTCCGCCGTCCGCTGGTCCTCCTTACCCTGATCAAGGGTCATCTAGCTTCCAATCCCGCTGTTACCCGATCCTGTCGTGCCGCCTTGAGCTTCTTGGCAAGCAGGAAAGCCAACTCCAGGCTTTGCTGTGCATTGAGGCGGGGATCGCAGTGCGTGTGATAACGATCCGATAGCGCCGCATCGGTGATCGCCTGTGCCCCGCCGGTGCACTCCGTGACATTTTGTCCGGTCATCTCAATGTGGACGCCACCGGGATACGTGCCCTCCGCGCGATGTACGGCGAAGAACCCCGCGACCTCGTCCATGATCCGGTCGAATGGCCGGGTCTTGTAGCCTGACGCTCCCTTGATCGTGTTCCCATGCATGGGATCGCACGACCACACTACGCTTCGTCCCTCGCGCTGCACTGCACGGACCAGTGGAGGAAGACAGTTCTCGACCCGTTCATGTCCCATACGCCCGATAACCGTTATTCGCCCCGGTTCATTACTGGGATTGAGGATGTCGAGCAGACGTAGAAGATCATCCGTGGTCATGCTCGGACCGGCCTTGAGGCCGATTGGGTTGTCGATGCCCCGCATGTATTCGACATGCGCACCGTCAGGGTCGCGGGTGCGGTCGCCGATCCATAGGAAATGAGCGGCTGTGTTGAAATGCCTGCCGCTGATCGAGTCGATCCGGGTCATCGCTTCCTCGAAGCCGAGTAGCAGGGACTCGTGCGAGGTATAAAACGTAGTGTTCGCCATCGGCGGCGTCGTCAGATCCGACATGCCGCATGCCGCCATGAAGGCGAGCGCCTCGGAGATGCGATGCGCCACGTCCTGGTAACGCTCGCCCTGCGGCGAGTGCGCGACGAACTCCAGGTTCCACTTCTGTACGTTGGCCAGGCTGGCGTAGCCGCCGCCTGTGAACGCACGCAGCAAATTCAGTGTCGCCGCCGCCTGGGAGTAGGCCCGGATCTGCCGCTCAGGGTCCGGTTGCCGCGCCGCCGCAGTAAAATCGAGTCCATTGACGATGTCTCCCCGATAGCTTGGCAACTCCAGGTCGCCCTGGCGCTCAACATCGGAAGAACGCGGTTTGGCAAACTGCCCGGCCAGGCGGCCAACCTTCGCCACCGGCACCCCAGCACTGAATTTAAGAATGACAGCCATTTGCAACAGCACGCGCAAGGTGTCGCGGATGTTGTCTGCGTGGAACTCGGCGAAGCTTTCGGCGCAATCGCCGCCCTGTAGTAGAAAGCCTCGGCCAGCCGCCACCTCGCCGAGCTTACGGCGCAGTTCGAGCGCCTCGCCGGCAAACACCAGGGGTGGGACGTTTCGCAACCGGCTTTCGACATTGGCTAGATGCTTGCCATCTTGGTAAGCTGGAATTTGTTGCAGGGGCCACGCACGCCATGACTCCGGTGACCAAGGAAGCGCGCCGCCTCCAGCAATCGATGAAGCCACGCCATCGACCACATGATGCCTAAGATCATCCATTGGCATCAGTAGACCATCCCATACTCTGCGTGCCGCGCGAGCCCGGTCCCAGCGAAGTGCATCGCCTCCTCTGCCGCACGCAGCAGAGCCTGAGCCTTAACGCACGACTCGCGATATTCCATGTCGGGATCCGAGTCCGCGACGACGCCACCGCCCGCCTGGACATACAGCGTGCCAGACTTCACCAAGCCGGTGCGCAGGCCGATGCAAGTATCAAGGTTGCCATCAGCGCCAATGTAGCCGATGCCGCCGCCGTAGAAGCCGCGCCGTGTCGACTCCAGCTCGTCGATGATCTCCATCGCGCGGATTTTTGGTGCACCAGAAACGGTGCCGGCCGGGAACCCGGCGCACAATACGTCGAGCAGGTCGGCGCGCGCCGGGTCAAACTCGCCCTCGACGTTCGAAACAATATGCATGACATGGGAATAGCGTTCGACGATCATCTTCTCGGTTACCC
This sequence comes from uncultured Acetobacteraceae bacterium, assembly GCA_964236755.1. Taxonomy (GTDB): domain Bacteria; phylum Pseudomonadota; class Alphaproteobacteria; order Acetobacterales; family Acetobacteraceae; genus CAHJXG01. The sequence continues at coordinate 9,987 of CAXSHI010000054.1, read as the reverse complement.
GCACCGAGCCTACCTTTGCGACCCGGCCGACGTCGTTGCGGCCGAGGTCGAGCAGCATGAGGTGCTCGGCCAGCTCCTTCGGATCCGCAAGCAACTCCTGTTCGAGGTCCATATCCTCGGCGCGCGTGCGCCCGCGCTGACGTGTGCCCGCAATTGGCCGAACGGTGACGATGTCGTCTCGCAGCCGCACCAGTATCTCGGGCGACGAGCCGACAAGGGCGAAGTCGCCAAGGTTTAGGCAGAACGAAAACGGCGATGGATTGAGCCGGCGCAGCGAGCGATATAGCGCAAGCGGCGGCAGGTCGAACGGCAGCGAGAAGCGCTGCGAAGGGACGACCTGAAAGACGTCGCCAGCCCGAATGTATTCCTTCGCCTGCTCGACCATCGTGCCGTATTGCGCCCTGGTCCGGTTCGACACCGGCGTCGGCGCAGTCATAGGTGCACTTAGCGCGAATTGATGCGGCAGGCTGCGCTTGAGGTCGGCGACCACTCCGGCCAGGCGCTCGTAGGCGCAGTCATAGGCCACCGCGGCGGAGATGCCTGGCGCGGGATAGACCGGTGTCACGACCGTCATGCGGTCCAGCACGTTGTCGAAAACCGCGACCACGGTCGGCCGCATGAGGATGGCATCTGGCAAGCCAAGCTCGTCCGGGTTGCCCGAGGGCAGGCGCTCAATCAACCGAACGAAGTCATAGGCAAAAAAGCCGATCAGGCTAGCACAGCCCGGAGGCAAGCCCGGCGGCAGGTCGATGCGGCACTCTTTGATCAGCGCACGCAGGCTGCCAAGCGCTGGCAGATGCGAGGGTTCGAACCGTTCCGTGCCGAGTTGGACGTTGCGGTTGATCTCCGCCCGTTCGCCGAAGCAGCGCCAAACCAAATCCGGCTTGATGCCGATATACGAGTAGCGGCCCCGAACCGCCCCGCCTTCAACTGATTCGAGCAGGAAGCCATAGGACTCGTCCTTGGTAAGCTTGATCATGGCCGCAACAGGTGTCTCAAGATCAGCGACCAGCGTGGTCCAAACCACCTGTGGCCGGCCATTGTCGTAGGCCTCGGCAAACGAGTTTTGTTGAGTCGAAACGTGCATCGTCGTTTCCTAAGTATCGAGGCGGAATTGGCGCTTAAGCTCTAAAAAGTTTTGTCGCGCCGAGCGCTTATACTGCCATCCTGCCGAGCAAGGCTGCTGTCGCCGCCGCCACATCGGGCTGACCCATCAAGGTCTCGCCGACCAGGAAGCAGGATGCGCCCGCGCCCTGCATCCGGGCGACGTCCGCGCACGACCTGATCCCGCTCTCACAGACCAGAAGGCGACTGGACGGCAGCATGCGGACGAGCCGCTCCGTTGTGGCGAGGTCGACATCAAGGGTTTTCAGGTTGCGGTTGTTGACCCCGACCAACGGCGAACGCAATCGCAGCGCCCGGTCGAGTTCGGCCTCATCATGCACCTCGATCAGCACGTCCAGGCCGAGCGCGTGTGCGGTCGCCTCCAACTCCGCTGCTTGCGCTTCGCCCAGCGCCGCGATGATCAACAGCACTGCGTCGGCACCGGCTGCGCGCGCCTCGACCACCTGGTAGGGATCGAGCATGAAATCCTTCCGCAACGCCGGCAGGGCGACAGCGGCGCGCGCGGAGGTCAGGTGCTCGTCCGCACCCTGGAAATACGGTACGTCGGTCAGAACGGACAAGCAGGCGGCACCACCATAGGCATAGGCGCGCGCCAGCGCCGGGGGATCGAAGTCGCTGCGGATCAATCCCTTGCTCGGGCTGGCGCGCTTGATCTCGGCAATCAGGCCAGGCCGGCCGGCCGCCACTTCGGCCTGCAGGGCACGGATGAAACCACGTGGCGCCGCCTCAGGCAGCGCCGCCTCAAGATCGCTGAGCGGGTGCTTTGCCTTGCAGTTCGCCACATGCACGCGCTTGGCGGCGCAAATCTCCGTCAATTTGTCGGTCATGCAAACACCTCGTTGGTCGCACGCACCAGTGCGTCCAGCCGCAACGCCGCCGCTCCTCCGTCAATCGAATCGCGCGCCAGCTTGGCACCATGGCCAAGCCCATCGGCCTGGCCAGCGACGACAAGCGCGGCAGCGGCGTTCAACACCACGATGTCCCTATACGGTCCGGCCCGTCCTTGTAGGAGCGCCCGGAGTTCCGCTGCGTTCTCCCGCGCATCGCCGCCCTTTAGGTCGTCGAGAGTCGCACGCAAAACACCAGCCTGTTCTGGTACGACGTCGAATTGGGACACTATGCCGAAGCGCAACTCGGCGACGGACGAGTGCGCCGTCGTGGTCAACTCGTCCAGGCCGTCACTTCCATGCACCACCCAGGCGCGCTCGGTCCCCAAGGCGCGCAGCACCTCAGCAAGCGGAGCCAGCCACTGCGGTCCGAACACGCCGAGCAGCTGACGCCGTGCTCCGGCCGGGTTCGATAGCGGCCCGAGCAGGTTAAAAATCGTGCGTACGCCAAGCTCACGCCGGCTCGGGCCGGCGTGCCGGGTTGCACCATGATGCTGAGGAGCGAACAGAAAGGCAACATCCGCTTCATGGAATGCTCGGCTGATGGCCACGGATGATGCGTCGATATTGACCCCTAACGCCTCGAGCACGTCGGCTGCTCCAGCCTTCGACGAAATCGCACGGTTGCCATGCTTGGCAACCGGCACGCCGCAACCGGCCACCACGAACGCGACCGCGGTCGAGATGTTCAGCGTCTGCGCCCCATCCCCGCCAGTGCCGCAGGTGTCGATCGCGCCGTTGGGCGCTTGAACCTGGATCATGCGCGCCCGCATCGCCCGGGCAGCACCGACGATCTCTTCGACCGTCTCGCCGCGGACTCGCATCGCCATGAGCAGGCCGCCGATTTGGGAGGGAGTCGCCGAGCCCTCCATGATCACGCCGAACGCGGTCTCAGTCTGATCGGCGCTCAACCGTCCACCAGCGGCCAAGACGTTCAGGAACGGTTGCAGCGCGTAGGTCACGCTGGCTCCCGGCGCGGCACGGACGTCATGAAGTTGCGCAGCAGCAGATAGCCCGCGGCTGTCTCTATGCTCTCGGGATGGAACTGCACGCCGTGCACGGGCAAGCTCGCGTGGCGCAGCCCCATGATCAGGCCGTCCTCTGTCCAGGCGTTGACCTGCAACTCCTCTGGCAGGCCGATCCGATCGACGATCAGGCTATGGTAGCGCGTCGCTGGGAATGGATTGGGCAAACCGGCGAACACTCCGGTGCCGTCATGATGGATCGCGCTGACCTTGCCGTGCATCGGCGCCGGCGCCCGGATAACCCGGCCGCCAAATACCTGGCCGATCGCCTGATGGCCCAAGCACACGCCAAGGACCGGGCAAACCGCAGCTGCCTGCTCGATGAGGCGGAGCGAGATGCCGGCGCTGTTGGGGTCGCAGGGGCCAGGCGAAACCACTACTGCGTCCCGACCAAAGGCGAGCGCTTCATCCGGAGTGATGGCATCGTTGCGGTGGACGACCACCTCGGCGCCGAGTTCGCTGAGCCGATGGAACAGGTTGAAGGTGAAGCTGTCGTAGTTATCGAGCAAAAGGATCGTTCGCGAAACTTGAGTGTCGAGGCCCAACCACGCCGGTGCGGATTGCCGATTGGGTCGCGCCGCCAGGGCGCTGATCTGGTCGAGAGCGCGAATCGCAAGACTGGCTGCGTTCACGCTGCACCTTCCGGCAAGTAGCTCATGCCGCGACCGAACGAAGTAAGATTGCCGGCTTTGTTTTCCAACACCCGCTTGAGGCTCATGCTTTCGGCGCCGTAATCCTCAATCTGCAGTTTGCCGTGCTGTGGCAGCGCATGCTTTTCGAAGAATGCGATGCGGTGCTGGATGCAGCCGCGCGCCTTTGGATTGCCGAAAGCATAGGAGCAGGGCACAAGAACCAAGCAACTCCGCTGTGTCCAGCCCGAACTTTGGTAGCGGTGCTCAAACTCGAGGATGGCGTATTTCCCAAGGTCATGCCTGCGCAGAACGACATCGACGTGCTGATTGTATTCATCGGTAAAACTGCCCTCATCCGGGCCGACTGTACCATTTGGACGGACGGAGTAGCCCCATTCGCCGAGGTTGCGCAGGTCGCCGAGATACTCCGTAGCCAGTTCCAGGGGCGCATCGACGAAGATTGAGTTTGTCTTGATATCGAAACGACCTTGAGCAGCCTTGTCGAGCCCTGCCTTGCGCTCCAGCGCACCCTTAAGGGAACGAATCTCAGCCGTATGCACCAGATGGATACCCTGCATGATCATCGGGGTACGGCGCTCCGGCCCGACAAAGCTGAGCCAGTGGAAGTAGACGCCGGGCTCGTCCGAGCCCAGGTATTTCGCCGGGAACAGCAACGCAGGATAGCATTGGAAGTACTTCCCGTATTCGTAGCCGCAATGCCATTCGACGCCGCGAAACAGCGGCGTTTCGATCGGGCGCACATGGTAGTAAAGGTCATGCTGGTAGCCCGACGCAGTGCCGCGCCAGGTGTTATCGTCCATTTGCTCGATCATGCGGCTGTAGAGCGTCCACTCGTCGAGGTTTTGTAGGTTGCGAAGGTAAGCGAATGCGTCCTGCTCCGTCGTTGCAATATAGGTGGAAGTAGCAAAGGTATTGTTTTCCACTGCAATCGGTCTCCGCGCTAATTGGCTGCAATTACGGGGAAGCTGAGCCTTTCGGGGCGCTGAACGCTCCGTGCCGCACGAAGCCCCTCGTTGCGCCCATTGGTCGGGGCAACTTGATCAGCGTCGATCAGCACGTCGAGGACGAACGGCCCTGAAGCGGCAAGCGCCTGAACGAGCGCCGCATCCAAGCCTTCTTCGTTGGCCACCCGGGCGCCCTGGGCTCCCATGGAGCGGGCCAGCATAGCGAAGTCGGACGGCGGGAAGGTGGCATCGGCACACTCCGCCATATCGAGCGCCGCCATGCCTTGGAAGCACATATTGTAACGGCCATCGTTAAGCACGATCCACACCGCAGGCAGTTGCTGCTTAGCCGCGGTGTTCACCTCCATGCTCATAAGCATGGCGCCGTCACCCACAATCGCAACCGCCTTGCCGTTGCGCCCAAGCGCCGCACCCAATACCCCAGTGGCGGCATGGCCCATTGAACCGAGATTGGTGCTGACGCGATACCGGTCGGGCTGCTTGAACCGAAGATAGTGCGTCGCCCATGTGAAAGAGTTACCCGACTCTGCGAGCACCACCGCATCGCTGCCGTCCACAACCAGTCGTTGGATGGCTGACATGAGCACGCTCGGGCGTATCCGGCCTGTCGCACCCGGAGCCGGATGAGCTGGATGCGGCCGCGGCAGGACAGGCGCCGCGACCGTGGTGTGCGCTGCTGGCCACGCGGCGAGCAACTCCGCCAGGAAATCGCCGACATCGGCCTGCACCGCAAAGGTCTCGGCCTGCGGATATGCCACGCCAGGAACGGCAGGATTGATGTCCACATGCACGAGGCAGCCATCCGGAACCAGCGCCGGGTTCCAAAAGGAGGTTGGCTCCCCAAGCCGGGTGCCCAACACCAGCACATGTCGGGGCGCGTGCTCACGCATGTATGCGACCGCCAACGCGGTATGCCCGCCCATCCCTGTCACGCCGATGAATAACGGATGGTCCTCCGGGAAAATGCCTTTTGCGCGTGGCGAGCACATGACTGGCGCTTGCGCCCGTTCTGCCAACTCGAGCAATGCTGGGGCAGTCCCGCGGGCACCAAAACCCACCCAAATTGCAAACGGGCCGGCGGCGAACAGTTCGATGCAGCGGGCGACAGCCGCACGGTTCACCCCCGGCTTGGTGGAAGCCGCGATGGCATGCTGCGTGTCGCGTCCAGTCAGCCCCGGCAACGGTTGGGTAAGCGGTGCTCCCTGCACCGCGTTGGGAATGCTTAGGTGGGCGACATACCCGCCGGGCCGCCGCAGGCCAGCCGCCAAGCGACGTAGAACCTGCGGCAGTTGATCGGCCGTTTCGAGCACCACGGCGTCGTCGAACCAAGCGCCGGCCTCAAACAATCCGCTGGAAGGCATGGTGTAGCTGCTGGTTTCCTGGATGCCGCCACGGCCGCGCTGCGGCGCAGAAGAATAGGCGGTCACAAAGACCACTTTTGCCCCTTCGGTCCGCGCGGCGAGAATGCCAGTCAAAGCGTTGGTGATGCCGGGGCCAGTGGTCGTGAACACCACCACCGGGCGCCCGCCAGCAAAATATGCCTCCGTTGCTGCGAAAGCGGCACCACTTTCGTGCCGGAAATGCAGCACGTTTAAATGCTTCGAGAACGCAGCCCACAGCAACGCCTGCGCGCCGCCACAGACACCCAAGGCATACGACACGCCGAACGCGCTAAGCGACGCTGCTAGCCCCTCTGCCACCGTCGATGGTGCCAGCACTGGCGACACGAGGGCTGATGCCTTATCAGCCTCGGAAACATCGAGGCCGATCTCTAGTAGATTTTCGTCCATCGTATCAAATGCTCCGTGCGATCTGCCCGGCGCTGAGTCGTCCAAGCGTGAACGTATAGGTCTTCACGCTTTAGGCCAGCGTCGACAACAAAGAAAAGTTTACGGAAATTGACGGTAAAAAGAGAATCGCTCTCGAAGCCGTCATCACCATGTAAATCTACTCGAACTTCTTCGAAAGCTACCGGCGATGGCGGCCCGAAAGCCGCCATTTTATCCGTTCACTTCAAGGCTCGTCGCCAATGCTTGGCAGGGCAGCGCTAAGTCGTAAGGCTGGTCCGCGCAGTCTGAGCAATAAGCGATTGACCTAATGCCGTCGGGTCAAAGTAGGGATCAAGGAACAAGGACCCGTGTTCAACTTGCGGATCTTGCCCAACGATTGCCGGATTGTAGGCAGGAGCCGCGCCGACACCTGGCGTGCTCAGCAACACCGGTTGCGTAATATTGGTAAAGCCATAGTCGGACGGAGTGGCAGCGATGCCGTTGAAAAGATTGTTAAGATCCAGTTCTTTGACATCTATGCCGCTCTGGCTCTTGAACGTGTTGAGCCCAGCCGAGAGCTGTGTGTTGAAATCGCTCACGAGGCCTTGGAACTGCGCCTGCGTGGCACCGGTGGCTTGCAGGAACGCTGGCTGGCTAAAGAGGGGTGCGAGCGTGATGTCCGGCAGGTTGGAGACCAAGAAGTGCTTGGCGCCGAGGTCAACCAGTTGGTGCAATCCAGAGATGATTGCATTGACGCTGTCTGTGACACCTTGGTTCGGAGCCTCGTTGCTGGGCAAGGAGATGTCGTTGCCGCCGAACGTCACTGAAACCAACTCGTTTGGCGAGAACGAACCGTCCTGCTTCGCAAACTGCTGGACCTGGCCTGCAAAAGTGTCGAGGGGGGTCTTGCTTGCGTTCGGATCGAACGGATTGGAAACCCCAGTATCCCGTGCGGTCGCGCTCTCGTAGGCAAAATTCTCCTGCTGAGAGGATGCTGTCGCCCCAAGTATCTGGGCGAGGTCAGTGGTCCACTTGGGGCCATCCGAAAAGTCGCCGGTAGATGAGTAAGGGGCCGACGTTGCACCCGGCGCCTGGCCGAGCGCCTTCTCTAGGGCCACCGTATTGCCATTATCGGCAAGCCGGTCGCCGAACACTACGAGCTTCGAGACCGTGTAGTTGCCCGCGGCGCCAGCCGATAGAACTAGTGGGTTGGACGGAGCGGGAGCGAAGTTGCCGAAGAACGGGTCGTAGTAGTTTGTATAGACGTTGGTTGGAAGAACCGGCGGGCTGACCGGGTCGGTTGGCCCAGGAAATAGCGATGGCCCTTGCGGACCGACCGGAATGGTCGGCAGGTTGGTTGGCGGGGTGCTCGATCCCGTCACGCCAGACCCAGTGGCATCCTCGCCGTGTGGAGCAGGCAAGCCGGTCGTCGTGTCAATCGTCGTGGTGGCAGTCGGGTCAAGTGTCGTGGCGCTAAGTGACGCGCCGGTTGATGGCGTGCTGGTTGCTGTCATGGGAGGCCCGAAGCTCGCGTTGGAGGACGGGTTAGTCATGGTGGGGACAGTTGGCAGATTGCCGGGCACGTTGGGTAGCGAGTTCGCATCCTTGTAGGTCGTGTTGGCGATCTCGGCCGCATATTGGGCAGCCGGGTCTCCACCGCCGGCGACGACAGCAGCATACTGCGGCGGCGTCAGCACAGGCGGTTGCTTCTGGATAACGGTGGCGCTGTCTAGCGTCGTGCCGTCACTTGACAATCCGTAGACAACGTTTCGCGCCGCATCGACTGTGTATAACTTGCCGTCTGCACCCTGAGTGATGTCGTAGAGATTGCTTTCAGTGTTGAACAGCGTTGTCTCACCGTCGGGGCCGTTCGCCGCTGCATATTTGAGAGCGTTGAACTCCGGCGTATAGGTTGCTTGCGACGGATCGGGGCCGAACAGCCCGGTGAGCTTCAGCACGCCCTGCAACCCGTCGGCAATCGGTCCGACCGCGGCCGCCGTCTCCGGTGCCAAGCCGCCGCCCGAGGCGATGTAAACCGTGCCGTCTGGCGTGATGGTGAAGCCGTTAGCGCCAACGGAAATGACGCGGTCTTGCCCAGTTGTCGGGTTGAACTCACGAAAGGAGGGCAGGCCCGTGTAGATGCGCTCCTGGCCGCCGGCCGGGTCAGTGATGTTCACCTTCGTGATCGAGCCGGTGTAGCCGCCCCGCTCGCTGACCAGGCCTGGGATGAACGGAATCACGGGCGCATTGGCGGCATCTGGGGAGTCGGCCGGAGTGCCGACCCCACTCTCGAGCACATAGAGGTTGCCGTCAGGACCAAACGATAGGCCGCGCGGGTTGTTCAAGCCGCTCGCGACAACAGTGTTGGTGACGGCACCCGTGCTCGGATCAGTGGAATAGCGCAGCACCTCGCCGTCGTTGGTGCTAGCATTGTTGATGGCGACATAGACATCGCCCGTCTTCTGGTCAACGAGCAAATAGTTGGGAAGCTTAAGCTCGTCGCCCGAGATCGTCGTGCGGGTGCCATCTGGCGCCACCTGGATCAGCTTGCCCGGCGGCAGATTGCCCGGAGCCAGGGTCGGGTCATAGACCTCGTTGGAGTTTAGATACTCCAAAACATACATGTCGCCGGTGGTATTGTTGAAGCCGACGCTCTGGACTTCACTGAAACCGCTGGCATAGACCTGCGGGACGCCACTAGGCACTGTGCCGTTGAAACCGGTCGTGACAGTCGGGTCGGCGATGCGGTAGATGGAGGCGTAGCCGTCCGGATAGGGGATGGCGCTCAGATCGCTAACATAAAGTGCGCCGTCTGGGCCGACGGTCGCTGCGGTCGTCACCGACTCAGTCTGCCGGGTAAAGAAACCGAGGTTGCCGGTCGAGTATTGCGGCGGCAGAACCGGAGCGGTGAGACCAATGGTGCTTCCCCCCACAGAGGTTCCGCCAGCGCCCCCGCCGCCAGGGGCCGCGCCGGTGTTGCCAGTACCTCCGCTGAGCGAGGTCGGGTCAGTCGAACTAGTCGTTCCACTCATTGCAACACTCCAATGGACATGGCCAGGGACACTACATCACCCCTGCGAACACGTTGCTCGGAGGTAGGTCGGCCTGTGTCTTCTAAAGCAATATGACATTGATATCCCAGGTAGCCAGCCACTTCCACTTTAAAGATCGACTAAAAGTTCACAAACGCATTTAGCTTTATCTATACTGTCAACAGATTTAGGTGAATCTGTTTCATAACATAGTTTAGTATAAACAAAAATTTTTGATGCCTGTTGTAAAAACATTTGTTAATCGTTTGTGGTCACGTCCGTCTTTTCGGAAGAAGCAAAGTAGGAGCTATTCAACCCTATGAAGCGCTGTTGCACGGATAGGGTTGGTGGCGTAACGGGCTGATCCGCCGTAAGAGGCTTGCTTCTTCTATGATTGCTGGGTGCCTCCCTTGCCGTTCAAGCTCAACGAGAACCGCCGTCGCACACGACAGCTTGGATAAGACACGCGTTCTAACCTCGACTTTGGCCATTTCCATCTGGCCTGAGGCTATAATGGGCGGCGAAGCGGGC
>CAXSHI010000053.1:0-23847 GCA_964236755.1 uncultured Acetobacteraceae bacterium | reverse complement strand
GCAGGCCGGACCTGAGACGCCCAAACCACGCCCGCACCGCCTGAACGCAGGCGGGATTGGGATCACTGCGCGTCTCGCACCGATTCCTGCAACACGGTTTCCCGTGCTTCTGCTGGACATGAACTCCGATCTTCTAGAGACCCGTTCGGACACACCCGCAGCAGCTGCATGAAACCAAGGTGCTGGTCGAGCCGATCTGGACAAAGGGCAGCTTTCGGGCGGGCGCCAGCCGCTGTGCAATGACCGGGTTGGGCGCATTCCGGCGGTGACGACGTGATTGCTCCCGGCCCGTGTGACCTGGGTTTCAGTCCGTGTTTCGCGCGCCGTTTCGGGGCCTCAGGCCGTCGCAGGATGGGGCGGGTCGTCCGCCCAAGCCTTCGGCAGGAACAGGCAGGCTAGCTTCGCCGCATCCCGTCGATGAACACGTCCACCAGCCGGAGCACATTGCCCTGCCAACCCGGCTTGTCGTGCGTGTAGCACAGGCCCACGATCGTCCGCAGGATGTCCTCCGTGCTGACGTCATCGCGGATTGCCCCCGTCCTCACCGCGCGCCGCAGCAGCATCTCCAGCGCCCGCCCCAGCCGGTCCATGGAGTAGGCCTTGAGGTCGGACGAAGCGTGCGCGGCAACGGCGAGGGCGGCGGACATGCCCTTCTTCGTGGCCACAAACTCGACATTGGCGTGCATCCACCGGCGCAGCGCCTCGAGCGGCGGCAGATCCGTCCCGATCTGCTCCGCCAGGGCCACCAGTTGTTCCACCTCGCGCCGGTACACCGCCTCGAACAGGGCCTGGCGCGTGGGGAAATGCCGGTATAGCGTTCCAACGCCGACGCCGGCCTGACGCGCCACCGCCTCGAGGCTGCCTGCCGGGCCGCCTTCGGCGAACACCGCTTTCGCCGCCTCAAGCACCCGCTCGCGGTTGCGGACGCTGTCGGCGCGAGGTTTGCGCGCGGGCTTGGCTGGAAGACCGTCGTTCATGCCGGCTCAGGTTTGCTCCACTTGCAAAGCGGAGGGTGCCTCCGTATCTTCCACCATATCACAGCTCTGACCGGAGAAACCGCATGAGCCTGTCAATCACCCTCACGATCAACGGCGCCGAGCGGGCCATCACGCTCGATGACCCCCGCATCACGCTGCTCGACCTGCTGCGCGAGCGGCTGGACCTCACCGGGGCCAAGAAGGGCTGCGACCGCGGGCAATGCGGGGCCTGCACCGTGCTGGTGGACGGGCGCCGGATGAACTCCTGCCTCGCGCTGGCCCTGAGCCATGACGGTGCCGACATCCTCACCATCGAGGGCGTGGCCCCGGGCGCAACGACTGGCGAGCAGCTCCACCCCGTCCAGGCTGCGTTCATCGCGCATGACGGTTTCCAATGCGGGTTCTGCACGCCGGGCCAAATCATGAGCGCGATCGGGATGATGCGGGAAGGCCAGGCTTGGGGAAGCGGGGCTGGCGATGACCCCGAGCGGGTGCGCGAGGCGATGAGCGGCAATCTCTGCCGCTGCGGCGCCTATGTGGGGATCACGGAGGCGGTGCTGGACGCGCAGCGGAGCATGGCAGCAGCCGGGGCAGCGTCCGGCCGAAAGGACGCCGCATGAACCGCTTCGAGTATGCCCGCCCGGCGACGCTCGCCGAAGCCGTGGCGGCGGGTGCCGTGCCCGGGGCCGCATACCTGGCCGCCGGCACCAACCTGCTGGACCTGATGAAGGGCGGCGTGACGCGCCCCGGCCATCTGGTCGATATCAGCCGGCTGCCCGGGCTCGACCGGATCGAGCGGCTGAGCGATGGCGGCGTACGGATCGGCGCGCTCGTGCGCAATGCGGACCTGGCCTACGACACGGATTTCGCCCGGCGGTTTCCGGCCGTGGCGGAGGCGCTGCTCTCGGGCGCCTCCGCCCAGCTGCGCAATGCCGCGACGGCGGGCGGCAACCTGCTGCAGCGGACGCGGTGCGCGTATTTCTACGACACGGCCAGCGCCTGCAACAAACGCGACCCCGGCGCCGGCTGCGACGCAGTGGGCGGCGAGAACCGGCTGCATGCCATCCTGGGGTGGAGCGAGCACTGCATCGCCACCAACCCATCCGATTTCTGCGTGCCGCTCACGGCCCTTGACGCGGTGGTGGAGATGGAGGGTCCGAGGGGACGGCGCGACGTCCCGCTCGAAAGCTTCCACCTGCTGCCCGGCAGCACGCCGGAGCGGGAAACCGTGCTCGAACCCGGCGAGCTGATCACGGCGGTGCGCCTGCCGGCCGAAGCCGCCGGCTTCGCTGCAAACGCCCGTTACCTGAAAGTCCGCGAGCGCACGTCCTACGCCTTCGCCGTGGTCTCGGCCGCGGCGGCGCTCCGCCTGGAGGGCGGAATGGTCGCGGAGGCCCGGGTCGCGCTGGGCGGCGTCGCGCTGAAACCGTGGCGCGCCCGCGCGGCAGAAGCCGAGCTGGCCGGCGCCCGCCCGGACCCCGCTGCCTTTCGCCGGGCGGCGGAGGCGGCACTGGCCGACGCCAAGCCGTCCGGCGACAACGCCTTCAAGATCGAGCTGGCCCGCCGCATCGTCGCGCGCGCGCTCAGCATGGCCGCGGCAGGCACGCCCGAGCGCATGCCCGCCCTCCCCGCCTCTCCCTTCTCCGGAGTCATCACTCATGTCTGAGATCACGCTGACGCAAGCACCTGCGCATCTCCGCATGGGGTCGAGCATCGGCCAGCCGCTGACCCGGCGCGAAGGCGTGCTCAAGACGACCGGCGCCGCCCGGTTCGCCGCCGACAACCATCCGCCCGGCATGGTTTACGCCGCACTCGCCGTCAGCAGCATCGCGCGCGGCCGGGTCACAGCACTGGACGTGGCGGCGGCCCGTGCCCATCCCGGCGTGATCGAGGTGATGACGCCCGCGAACGCGCCCAAGCTTGCGCAGGACCCGGACGAGAAGACCAACCCATTCATGTTCCGGCTCGACCTGCTGCAGAGCGACAAGGTGCGCTACGCCAACCAGCCGGTCGCCGTCGTGGTCGCGGACACGCTGGAGGCCGCGACCGAGGGCGCCGCCCTGCTGGCCCCCCGATACGAGGCCGAGCCGGCACGCACGGGCCTCGACTCGGACGAGAGCTTCGCACCCCAAGCCGTCGGCGCCGGCAGCCCGGCCAAGGAGAGCCACGGCGACGTCGAGGCCGGCTTTGCTGCGGCGTCGGTCCGGATGGAGGCGGTCTATGACACGCCGGCGCAGTACCACAACGCGATGGAGCCGCACGCCATCGTGGCGGCCTGGGACGGCGACGCCCTGTCCATCGACACGCCGAGCCAGGGCATGGCGATGGCGCAGGCCCGCATCGCCGGGCTGTTCGGCATCGCGCCGGAGGGCATCCACATCCGCAGCCCGTTCCTCGGCGGCGGCTTCGGGTCCAAGGGGCTGGTTTCGGGGCCGCAGATCCTCGGCATCATGGCCGCCCGCCTGGTGGGCCGCCCGGTGAAGCTGGTGCTGCGGCGCGAGCAGATGTTCGGCCCCGTCGGGCACCGCGCGCCCACCCGGCAGACGCTGCGCATGGGCGCGGACGGCGAAGGGGCGCTGACGGCGCTCAGCCACCACGCCAAGACCGCCTCCAGCACGTTCGACGACTTCTTCGAGCCGGCGGCCAACGCCTCGCACACGCTCTATGCCAGCCCGGCCATCACCATGTCGCACGAGGCGGTGCGGATCGACACCGGCACGCCGCTGTTCATGCGCGCGCCCGGCGAGGCCTCCGGCAGCGCCGCGCTGGAGAGCGCCATCGACGAGATGGCCCTGGCCTGCGGCATGGACCCGCTCGCGTTCCGGCTGAAGAACTACGCCGATGTGGAGCCGATCAGCGGCAAGCCGTTCTCCTCCAAGGCGCTGCGCCAATGCTACGAGCAAGGCGCCGCGCGGTTCGGCTGGGCCACCCGTCCGCAGGCGCCGCGGCAGATGCGGGACGAGGCCGGCCTGCTGGTCGGCTGGGGCATGGGCACGGCGACGTTCCCGGCACTGATGTTCCAGGGCCATGCCCGGGCGGTGCTGCGCCAGGATGGCACGGGGGTAGTGGAGACCGGCGCCCACGACATGGGCCAGGGCGCCTGGACCGCGTTCGCCCAGATCGCGGCCGACTCGCTCGGCCTCGACCTCGACCGGATCGAGTTCCGCTCCGGGACGTCCGATCTGCCGGATGCGGGGATCGCTGGCGGCTCGGCCCACACGGCGACGGTGGGCGTGGCGATCCACGGCGCCGGGGCGGACGTGATCGCCAAGCTTGCGGACCTGGCGATGGGTGACGAACGCTCGCCGCTGTTCGGCGCCGGCAATGCGGGCGTGATCGCGCGGGGCGGCCGGCTGCACCGCCGCGACGACGAGGCGCGCAGCGAGAGCTATGCCGACATCCTCACCCGCGCCGGGCGCGACGCGATCGAGGGGCAGGGCACCGGAGCGCCCGACCCGGCGGCGCAGTCCGCCTTTGCCATGCACGCGCACGGGGCGGTGTTCGCCGAGGTGAAGGTGGACCCGGACTTCGGCCAGGTGCGGGTCACCCGGCTGTTGGGCGCATTCGCCGCCGGCAGCATTGTCAACCCGCGCCTGGTCCGCAGCCAGTATTACGGCGGCATGATCTGGGGCGTATCCTTCGCCCTGCACGAGCACGCCGTGATGGACAAGCGCACCGGCCGGCCGATGAACCCGAACCTGGCCGAGTACCACGTGCCGGTGAACGCGGACGTGCCGAGCATCGAGGCGATCCTGGTCGATGAGCGGGACGTCCACGTCAACGCGCTCGGCATCAAGGGCGTGGGGGAGATCGGCGTCACGGGCACGGCGGGCGCCATCGCCAACGCGGTCTGGCACGCGACCGGCGTGCGCATCCGCAGCTTCCCGATTACGCTGGACCGGCTGATCGAGGCCTAGGGCAGCGTCTCGCGAGGACCATCGGCGTCCTGGCTTGCCGATCGTGCCGATCGGCAACGCGAGCACACCTCGCTTGAAACGTCCGCGTTCAGCCTCGGGCTTGATTCTCGGGAACATCTGAGTCAGGCTCGACCCGACCAGCGGCACTAGAGTGAACAACTGGTTTCGGCAAGCGTTGGGAACGCCAGCTACGACCGTTATGGGCGCGATGCAGCCGCTCCTGATGGGGGTGTCACGTGACCGCTTTCCCACCATGAGCCGTCGTCCGAAATCCAGCGGCGCCATGCCCGGCAAGGCCGAGCATGGCGCCGTGCTCATGCCGTGGAGCGGAAAACGGTCGGTTGCGCGACCAAGTTCGCGAGCCATATCGGCGTGTCCGCATGGCGCGAAGCTGCCGGCGGGCTTGGCGCTCGGCTGCCTCAGCCTCGCGCAGCAGTGCCGTGTTCCGGCCCGTGGCAAGGGCGGGCACCTCGACGCCGTCACGCAGCAGTTCCGCGTGCGTGCGCCATCCGCGCGCACCGGCGAGGCAGCTGGCGTCAACCAAGCGGTGGGGGACGGTGGGGATCAGCATGGCACTCTCCTGAAGCGAGGCCCGCCCGGTGTAGGCGGCGGGTGGGAGTGAGCAGAAACAAGCAGGCGTCCACGCCTACCCGGCGCCAGCGGGAAAGCGTTTGGGCTGGCCGGCGCTGGTCGGGTACGCCTTAGAACAGGTCCGTTTGCCTGCCGCGGCGGCCGTGGCGGAGCACCTCGACCATCCGCGCGTGGCCTCGCAGCGCAGCGCGCGCGGGCGTCGCGCCAGCCCGGCCGCGCTCCGGTTGCCACCCCAAATCCACCGCCAGGCCATGCGGCCATGTCCGTCGCGCCGGGCGATTGCCACGAAGCGGCTATATTCCTTGATCGGCATCTTGGCCTGGACATGACCAGCATCGTGTGGCGGATCGCCCAACCGGACGATCCTGGCTGTCGGCGACGCCGCGTCCGCTCACAGGTCAGCCATGGTGGAGGGCATCAGGAAGCATCGGGCACGGTCAACGTGGCCCACGGCGCGTCGCTCCATGGCAACCACACGGTCAACAGCGCCGACCTGAAAAAGAACGGCGGCCCGCTCTCGGTCACGCCGAGCACCACCAGCGCCGCCGACGTGGCGCATCATCAGCAGCACGCGCTCGTGAACAACGACCTATGGCCTGTCAGCTTTTGATCCAGTTGATGGCTGCGGCCATGCAGAGGACGCCCATGAAGGAGGTGGCGGTCCTCTCGCAGCGTGTGGCGACCGCACGCCGTTCCTTGAGCCTGGCCCAAAACCGCTCGACCTGGTGGCGGTGCGTGCAGATGCAGTCCGGGCAGGCCACGGACGTCTCGTTCTGCTTGGGCGGGATCGCGGGCCGCGCGCCCAAGTCCCAGATGCGCTCGCGGAAGCCGTGGCTGCCGTGGCCGCAGTCGGCGACCACCCAGCCCGGCACGCCCGGCAATTGGTCGAGCGGCGCCACGGCATACGGCAGCTCGTGCGCCTGGCCCGGTGCCAAGACGAAGGCCACGGCCCGGCCGATCGCGTCTGTGATCACGCAAGCCCAGCCGCAAACGCTCCGCGTTTCGGCGAGGTCCCATGTCCGCCCCGAGAACGGCCAAGCCGGCGTTTCGCGAAGCGAAAGCGCCTGACTTCACGATGGTCTCGCTGCGCCGGAGTGCCGCCGAGGCCAGATGCGGAGCATCAGTCCGGGAACGCCATCCCAAGCTGCACGCCTTGCTGCTGAACCAGCATGAGCAAGCGTTCCCAGACGTTGGCCGCGACCAACGGATGACGGTCTGCGCCGCCATCCACCATGGCCCAAGCCCGGCCGGCACCGCGCGCCACTTGGCGCCGTTGTCGTGCCGCCGCGGGACGGCGCTGATCATGCGCCGCGGATGCTGGGGCGGCACCTTTGCCGGCGGGCGGACCGCCTCGATCACCGGGTCCAGCACCGCCCATCGCGCATCCGTCCGCATCCAGCCCAGCTTGCCGAAAAGCAGGACAATGCAGCAGCAGGCAAAAGGGTCAGACGCTGACAGGCCGTAGCCGCACCGAATACCGCCTCGCTAGGGAAGACGAGGTCGCCGCTGTCGCCCAAGTCTGGTTTGAAATCGCTCGCGAGGCTGACGGTGCGTCCGCTGAAATGCCGACCGTTGGTGATTTCAAACCCGTGTGAATTCTGAATTGATCAGCGGCTGGAGTCTGTCAATTGCACTTGCCGATGATCGTATTGTTGGATTGCTTGCGATGAAAGGGGCTGAAGCCATTCTCGATCAACTCTTTATCCTGCCTTCTATGCAGCGTCTCGGGATCGGACAGGTGCTTCTTCGACGTGCGATGGGTTTGATGCCTCATGGCTTTACCCTAAGACGCAGTTTCCACAACTACCTTGAGTTGAATTAGCCTGACTTCTGCCTGGCCGTGCTGATGCCCATCTCTGGGGCTTGCAGAGATGAGGACGGCTTTGGACACCAGGATCTTGGACCTGATCGCGACGGTGATCGAGTGCTGTGAGCCGCCGCCTGAGCCAGCGCCGGGACATTCTCCGACGCAGACCGTGCGCGTGCTGGCCACCCTGCGGCGGTTCCTGCGCAAAGTGCATGCCCTGCTCGTGGCCATGCTGCGCGGCAATCCCGCCGAAACGCGAAGCGTTGGCGGCTGAGATCCTGATCCTGGACAGCTGCCCGGTGCGCGCCAAGCGTGGCGGCGACCTCACCGGCTTCAACCCGACCGACCGCGGCAAGAAGGGCACGAGGCACCACGTCGCGGTGAACGGGGGCGACGTCCCTGTCGCGTGCGTGGCGACAGCGGCCAACGTCAACGACACCGTTTGTTCGAGCGCCTGGTCTTGGCCGCCTTTGCCGTCGTGGCCCGCATCCGCACCGTGTTCGCAAACCGCGGCTACGACGCCGAGGGCAACCGCGCCCTGTGCCGCAGCTTCGGCGCCGAGCCGCACGTTCACAAACGCCGCCAGCCGAGCGAGTCAAGCTTGGGCCAGCGGCGCTGGCCCGTGGAGCGCAGCAACGCCTGGCTGCTGGAGAACAAGCGCCCTGCATTGCGCTACAACCGGCGCGGTTTCATCGTTCAGGCCCTGCTCCAGGCAGCATGCATACTGTTGGTTGCAGGATGCCTGCCCACAAATTGTGAAAACCGCTTCTAAGAACCGCGAGCGCCAACATTGGGGCACGTAAATTTTACGAATACATGGGGTTGGTGCAGCTCTCGGAGGGCATCCATCCAGGCGGCGGTCATCCAGTGTGCTTCTACGGGCGAAAAGTCGGCTTAGGGTCGGAGGCGGTCAGTCAACAACGCCCTCAGCATGAGCCGGCAATGACGGGGCAACTGTCAGGCCAACCCAGCCGCCACCCCATCCCGCTGCGGGTCGGCACCTCCCTCCAGCACCCCATCGAACATGCTGATCCCATGCACCCCGGCAAACGCATAGCTCAGGGCCGACCGTTTCACCACGTATCCCATCCCCTCCACCGCCCGCTGCACATCCCGCGGAATCCGGTTGCTGATGTCCACGACATCGCTCGTCGCCACGAAGCGCGGCGCGCTGACCGCTTCCTGCATGCCCATGCCCCAGTCCAGCACGTTCAGCAGCACCTGCAGCACGGCGGGCGTGATCCAGGTGCCGCCGGGCGCGCCCAGCGTCAGCACGGGCCGCCCGTCCCGATAGACGACCGACGGGCACATGGAGGCGAAGCGGCGCTTGCCCGGCGCGATGGACCCGGCGCGGCCGGGCCGCGGGTCGAACACGCTCATGCAGCCGTTCAGCATGAACCCCGTGCCTGGCGGGATCACGCCCGAGGGAACGCCGAGCGAGTGGGTCAGCGACGCCACCATCCCATCCGCATCGACGCAGGACACGTGCGTGGTCTCCCGCGCGTCGCCACGAGGTGATGCGCGCCCGGATGGCGTGCCCTGGCCCATGCGGGGCACCGACGCCTTTTCCCCCCGGCGGATCGCGGCGGCGCAGGCGTCGGCGTAGCCGTCCGACAGCAGCCGGTCCAGCGGGGGTGGCACGAAGCGCGGGTCGCTGATGTGCGCGTCCTTGTCCCGCGCGGCGAGCTTCATCGCCTCCGCCACGGTCCGGACGTACTCGGGGCTGTTGTGGCCCAGCGCGACGAGGTCGAAGCGGTCCAGGATGCGCAGCATCTCCGCCACCATCACGCCGCCGCCGGGCGGGCGGTTGGTGGCGACGTCGTAGCCGCGGTAGGCGACGCGCAACGGCTCCTGTTGTTCCGGCGCGAAGCCTTCGAGGTCCGCCGCGGTCAGCAGGCCGCCATGCCGCTCCATGTCGGCGACGATGCGCCGTGCCAGCGCGCCGCGGTAGAAGGCGTCGGCGCCGTCCCGCGCCACCTCCCGCAGCGTCGTTGCCAAGTCCGGGTTACGGATGAGCTGGCCGATGCGGGGGTAGCCGCCGTCCGGCCCCAGGTAGATGCGCCGCCCGTCCTCCGACACGCCGAGCTTCTCGCCGTAGTTCATGCGGCCGTACTGGCGCTCGTCCTGGGTGAACACGGTATGGTTGTGGGGACGGACCAGCCAGCCGCCCTCCGCGAGGGCGATCGCCGGGTCGAACAGGGACGCCCAGGGGCGGCGGCCGAAGCCCGCATGGGCCTGCGACAGCACGGCGAGGATGCCGGGCACCGTCACGGCGGCATGGCCGCACTCGTTGACGAAGCCGCGCAAAATGAAGCCGAAGCCGTCCCGCGTCTCGCCGAGCACCCGGTCGGCCCACATCGCCTCCGTGCAGGCCTGCGGGCACCCGCCCTGCCCGTCCAGCACGAGTTGCGTGCCGGTGCGCGGGTCGTGGAGGTGCAGCACGCCGAAGCCGCCCAGGCCCGACATCAGCGGGTCCACCACCCCTTGGGCCAGCGCCGCCGCCACGGCGGCATCGAGCGCGTTGCCGCCGTCCCGCAGGACGGACAGCCCGGCCTCCGCCGCCTCCGGCTGCGCCGCCACCACCATGGCGCGGGCGGGCGGCACGCGGCGGGGCGGGCGGGGGGCCGTCACAGCACGCCCTCCCGGCCCATGTCCTCGATCTCGCCGTCGCCGTAGCCGGCGTCCAGCAAGACCTCGCGCGTGTGCTCGCCCAGCGCCGGGGCCGGGGAGTGGACCGCCCCGGGCGTCCCCGACAGAATCGGCGAGACATGGTGCATCGGCAGCGCCCCGGCTTCCGCGTCGGGATAGCTGGCGAGGACCTCCCGCCCGGCGACGTAGGGGTGCTGCACGAGGTCCGCGATGTCCAGGATGGGTCCCACCGTCACGTCGGCACGGGCGAAGTGGTCCAAGGCGTCCTCCCGCGTCAGCCCGGCGATGAACCCGGCGATGATGGGATCAAGCAGGTCGTCATTCTGCACCCGCAGCTCGTTGGTGGCGAAGCGGGGGTCGTCGATCAGCTCCGGCCGGCCGATGGCGCGGAACAGGCGCTCCACCACGCCCTGCATGGACGCCGAGAGCGAGACGAACCTGCCGTCCCGGCAGCGGTAAACGTTGCGGGGACAGCTGATCGTGGAGCGGCTGCCGGACCGGCGCGGCACCTCCCCCGTCACCGCGTGCTGCGCCGCCACCGGGCCGAGCGCCGCGAACAGCGGGTCGAACAGCGCGAGGTCCACGACCTGGCCCGTCCCGCCCGGCTGCTCCGCGGCCCGCAGCGCCATGAGGGTGGCGGAGGCGCCGGAATGCCCGGCCATCATGTCGGCCAGCGCCAAGGGCGGCAGGACCGGCGGGCGGTCCGCAAACCCGTTCAGCGCGGCGAAGCCCGACATGCCCTCCACCAGCGTGCCGAAGCCGGGCTTGTCCCGATACGGCCCGGCCTGGCCCCAGCCGGAGATGCGGACCAGCACCAGCCGCGGGTTGACGGCCAGCAGCGCCCCGGCACCCAGGCCCCAGCGTTCGAGCGTGCCGGGCACGAAGCTCTCCACGACGACCTGCGCGCGGCGCGCGAGGCCGAGGAACACGTCGCGACCTCGGGCTTTCCGCAGGTCGAGGGTGAGGCTTTTCTTGTTCCGGGCATACACCTTCCAGAACAGGCTCATTCCCTCGACCTGCCAGCTCCGCAGGTCGTCGCCCGCGCCGGGCCGCTCCACCTTCACGACCTCCGCGCCGAAATCGGCGAGGATGTGGGTCAGCATGTTGCCGGCGACCAGGCGGGACAGGTCCAGCACCCGGACGCCGGTGAGCGGGCCGGCGGGCACGCGATGGTATTGGGCCTGCCGCACCGTACGTTCTCCGTTCCCCATGCGCGGCCTGATTGTCCCGACCCTGCGCCGCGCCGGCAAATAACGTTTGGCGATACGGGCCTATAAGTTCATTCTATGGGTAGAACAGCGCAGGCCTTGCCGATGACCCTCACGCAGCTGCGCTACTTTCTCGCCGCCGTGCAGGCCGGCAGCATCTCCCGCGCCGCGGCGCAGGTCCGCGTCGCCCAGCCCGCCCTGTCCCAGCAGCTCGGCCTGCTGGAAGCGGAGTTCGGCCAGGCGCTGCTGCTGCGCCACGCCCGGGGCGTCACGCCGACGGAGGCGGGCCGCCGCCTGCGGGAGCGGGCGACGGAGATCCTGCGCCAGGTCGAGCTGACCCGGGACGAGCTGGCGGTCGATGCCAGCTCGCCCGTGGGCGCCGTGGCGCTGGGCATGGCGACCGCCGCCAACATGGCGTTTTCCGTGGAGGTGCTCACCCGCGTGCGGGCGCGCTTCCCGCGCATCCGCCTGCACCTGGTCGAGAGCATGAGCGGCTTCCTGCGCGAATGGACGGAGCGGGGGCGGCTCGACCTGTCGGTGCTCTACGAGGCGGCACGCAGCCCCGGCCTCCGGCTGGAGCCGTTGCGGGAGGAAGAACTGTTCCTGATCGCCTCGCCAGCCTTTGCCGCCGGGTTGGGGGAGCCGTTGGAGTTCAAGCGGCTTGCGGCGCTGCCGCTGGTGCTGCCCGCGCCCGCCCATGGCCTGCGCATGCTGATCGACCGCAAGGCGGCGGAGGCCGGCGTCGCGCTCGACATCCGCCACGAGATCGATTCCACCTACACGATCAAGCGGCTGGTGGCCCAGGACGCCGGATGCAGCATCCTCTCGGGCCACGCCGTGCAGGACGAGCTGGCGGCCGGCACGCTCGCAGCCATCCGCATCGGGCCGCCGGGCATCCCGCGCTCGATCCAGCTCGTCCTGCACCCGGGGCGCGCGGCGGACCCCTCCGTGGCGGCGGTCCGGGGCATTGTGCGGGAGGTCATCGTGCCAAATGCATGACCATCGGTTTTAATTATGGCTTGCGCATGGGGCGCGCTTCTGAAAGGGTTTCGGGCAACGCCGGTGTGCGCGGCCCGTCCCGCGGCCCGCCTTGCGGGATCAATGGAGCGCGTGCATGTCGGCTGCCCCCGCGAGCGTTGCCCCCGCAACCACCACCTACGACCGCGTGCGCCAGGCCGCCGACCCCCGCGCCGTGTCGCTGTTCGAGGCGGCGCTGGTCTGGGACATGACGCTGCCCTGGGGCGCGCCCTGGGCCAAGTACGACGAAGTGCTGCCCCGCTTCGCTGCCGCGGGCGTCGGCGCGATCACGCTCACCGTGCAGAACCTGCCCGGCGCCGACCTGCGCACCGCGGTCGCCTACGTCGCCCAGGTCCGCGCCGCCGTCGCGCGCCGGGCCGACCGCATGCGCATCTGCACGGACGTGGCCGGCATCCGCCGGGCGCGCGCCGACGGCGTGCTGGCACTCGTGCTGCAGCACCAGGACGGCACCCCGCTGGGCGGCATGCCCGAGATGGTGGAGGTGTTTCACGCCCTCGGCATCCGCTGCATGCTGCCGGTGTACAACGGCAAGAACATGCTCGGCGACGGCTGCGCCGAGCGCACCGACGAGGGCCTGACCCGGCTCGGCCAGCAGGCGGTGCGCGAGATGCTGCGGGTCGGCGTGATCGTCGATGCGACCCACGTGGGCGTGCGCAGCAGCCTCGACATGGCGGAGCTGTGCGCGGCGGCGGGCAAGCCCATGATGATCACCCACAGCAACATGCACTCGGTGTATCCGCACTACCGCAACGTGACGGACGAGCAGGTGCGCGTCGCGGCGGCCACCGGCGGCGTGGTGGGCATCAACGGCCTGGGCGAGTTCCTGCCCGACACCGACGCCGGCAGCGAGGCGATGTTCCGCCACCTCGACCACCTCGTGACCCTGGTGGGGCCGCGCCATGCCGGGCTGGGCCTCGACTTCCTGGACGACCCCGCCCGCTTCTGGGCCAGCGTCCGGGCGGAGGCGTTCCGCTGGCCGCCCTTGCCGTTCGGGCGGGAGCGGGTGGACACGCGCTTCGCCGGGCCGGAGCAGGCGCTGGAGCTGTGCGACATGATGGTGCGCCGGGGCTGGCCGGACGAGGCGGTGCGCGGCGTGCTTGGCGAGAACTTCCTCCGCGCCGCCGGCGAAAGCTGGGGCGGATGAGCGGCGTGACCGACGCGGCCCGCGCCCTGGCCGGGGACGCCCTGGTCTGGGACAACACGCTGCCCTGGGGTCCCGACTACGCGGACGCGGACACCCTGCCCCGCTTCCACCGGGCCGGCATCGACCTCGTCAGCCTGTCGGTGATGGGGCCGGAGGCGATGCTGGACGGCACGATCCGCCAGATCGCCCGCGTGCGCGCCGCCATCGGGCGGCAGCCTGACCGCTACGCCCTGTGCGGCACCGCCGACGACATCCTGGCCGCCAAGGCCGCCGGCCGGCTCGCCCTCGTCTTCAACCTCCAGGAAACCAACATGCTGGAAGGGCGGATCGAGATGGTGCAGGCCTATTACGACCTGGGCGTGCGCCACATGCTGCTGGCCTACAACGCCCGCAACCACGTGGGCGACGGCTGCGGCGAGCGGACAAACGGCGGCCTGTCGCGCTGGGGGCTGGAGGTGGTCGCCGCCATGAACCGGGTGGGCATGCTGGTGGACGGCACCCACACCGGCCACCGCACCACGATGGACGCAATGGCGGCCTGCACCGCGCCGTTCATCTTCTCCCACTGCAATGCGCACGCAGTGCACCCGCACTACCGCAATATCCGCGATGACCAGATCAGGGCCTGCGCCGCCACGGGCGGGGTGGTCGGGCTGAACGGCCTCGGCGAGTTCCTGGACGACGACCAGGCGACCAGCGCCTCGATCTTCCGCCACCTCGACCACATGGTGCAGCTGGTCGGCGCGGAGCACGTGGGCCTCGGCCTCGACTACGTCCGCAACGAGGCGCGGTTCTGGGCCTGGGTGCGGGACCATGCGCATATGTGGCCCGCCGGGCCGAACGACCGCACCGGCTCCGCCTTCGCGCAGCCGGAGCAGGTCGAGGAGCTGACGGAGGCCATGCTGCGGGCGGGCTACCCGGAGGGCGCCGTGCGCGGCATCCTGGGCGGGAACTGGCTCCGCGTAGCCCGGCAGGTGTGGCGGTGACACGCCGTCGCCTCGCCGCGGCGCTGGCCGCCGCCCTGCTGATCGGCCCGGCGGCGTGGGCGCAGCACGATCCCGATCAGCTCGTCATGGGCGTGCGCGCGCCCATCATCACCCTTGACCCCGCGGTATCGGGCCTGGGCACGATGCACGGCTACTACCAGAACATCTTCGACAGCCTCGTGATGCACGACGCCCAGGCGCAGACCATCCCGGGGCTGGCGACCAGTTGGCGCGTCGTCGATGACCTGACCTGGGAATTCAAGCTGCGGCCCGGCGTGAAGTGCCACGACGGCACCGAGTTCGACGCGCCGGCGGTGGTTGCCAACCTCAAGCGCCTGCCCACAGTGCCGAACAGCGACAACCTGACCGCGGGCAAGCTCCGCCCAGTCAAGGATGTGGAGATCGTGGACCCCGGCACCATACGCATCCACACGGCGGTTCCCTACCCCGGCCTGCTGGCGGTGATGCCGGAAGTGCACATGCTCTGCGGCAGCGCGCTCGCCCGCAACCCGACGTCGGACAGCATCAGCAGCGGACGCGACGCCATCGGCACCGGCCCGTTCCGCAACGTGCGCTGGACCCGGGGCACCGGCTGGGAACTGGAGCGGTTCGACGGCTGGTGGGGCGAGAGGTCGCCGTTCGCGCGGGTCACGATCCGCGAGATCCCGAACGATGCGTCCCGCATGGCCTCGCTGCAGGCCGGGGACATCGACGTGGCCGACTACATCCCGCCGCTCGACGTGAAGCGCCTGTCGGCCGACCCGGCGCTCCAGGTGTTCCGCACCCCGGGCACGCGGACGATGTTCCTGGGCATGGACACGGTGCGCGAGCAGGCGCCGTCGGTCACGGACGCCGCGGGCAAGCCGCTGCCCCGCAATCCGTTCCGGGACGCGCGGGTGCGCCGCGCCCTGGCGCTCGGGATCAGCGAGGACCTGATCCTGAGCCGGGTCATGGAGGGCCTGGCGCTCAAGGCGACGCAGGCGATGCCGGACGGCATGGGTGGCTTCGCCGACGTGCCGCCCACGCCGTACGACGCCAAGCAGGCGAAGGCGCTGCTGGCCGAGGCCGGCTACCCCGAGGGCTTCCGCGCCACGCTGAACTGCCCCAACGACCGCTACGTCAACGATGCCGCCATCTGCCAGGCCATCGGCGCGATGCTGGCGCGGGTCGGCGTCCAGCTTCAGGTCGAGGCGATGCCGACCAACGTGTACATGCCCCGGCTGACCGGGCTGGAGTTCGGCCTGTACCTCCTGGCCTGGGGCAACAACGCCGGCGACGCCGCGTCCCTGCTGCGCGACGTGATGGAAACGCGGGACCGGGCGAAGGGCACCGGCTCCTGGAACATGGGCGTCTCGATGCCGGACTTGGACGAGAAGATCGACCGCTCCACCACCACGATGGACCTCCAAGCGCGGAAGCGGGAGATGGCGGAGGTGATGCGCGCCCTGATCGAGCGGCAGGCCTACGTGCCGCTGCACACGCAGCTGGTGATCGTGGCGGCCCGGAAGGGCGTCGCCTACCTGCCCAACGCGGACGAGGCGACGCGGGCCATCGACGCCCGGCGGCAGTAAGGGCGCACATGCCTGGATTCGTGCTGCGCAGGCTGGGACAGGGCGCGGCCGTGGTGCTGGTGCTCAGCCTGCTCGCCTTCGCCGCGCTCTACGCGGTCGGCGACCCGGCCAGCATCCTGCTCGACCCGCAGTCCACGCCGGAGGACGTGGCCCGCTTCCGGGCGGCGATGGGATTGGACCAGCCGATCTGGCGCCAGTACGCCCTGTTCCTGTGGCGCGCGCTGCACGGGGACTTCGGCGTGTCGTTCGTGTTCCGGGACAGCACAGGGCGGATCATCATGGAGCGCCTGCCCGCGACGCTGGAGCTGGCCGGCTGCGCGATGCTGCTCGCGCTGGGCGTGGGCATCCCGCTCGGGGTCATCGCCGGGGCCACGGCGCCGTCCCGCTTCGACCGCGCGGCGATGACCGCGTCGATCCTGGGGTTCAGCCTGCCGACGTTCTGGATCGGCCTCATGCTGATCGTGGTGTTCGCGGTCAAGCTGGGCTGGCTGCCTGCCTCCGGGCGCGGCGCCACGGTGGACGTGGGCGGCGTGCGTTTGTCGTTCCTGACCCTGGACGGACTGCGCCACCTGGCGCTGCCCGCGCTCAACCTATCGCTGTTCCCGATGGCGCTGGTGCTGCGGCTTGCCCGTTCCGGCGTGAAGGAGGCGATGGGCCAGGACTTCGTGCGCTACGCCCGCGCCAAGGGGGTCCGCCCGGCGCGGCTGCTGTTCGTGCACGTTCTGAAGCGGGTGGCGGCGCCCATCGTCACCGTCGCGGGCCTGCAGCTCGGCAACCTGATCGCGTTCTCCGTCGTGACCGAGAGCGTGTTCGCCTGGCCCGGCACCGGCAAGCTCGCCATCGACAGCATCAACCAGCTCGACCGGCCGGTGGTGGTGGCCTACCTGATGATCACGGCGCTGCTGTTCGTGGGCATCAACCTGGTGGTGGACCTGCTGTATGCGCTGCTGGACCCGCGCGTGCGGCGGGCGGCGTGAGCGGCGCCGCTGCCGTCCCGGCGTCCGGCTGGCGGCGGGTTGGCGGCCTGTGGCGGGCCTATGCCGGGTCGCCGCTGGCGGTGGCTGCGGCGGCGGTCCTGCTGCTGCTGGTGCTGGCCGCCATCGCCGCGCCGCTGATCGCGCCGCAGGATCCCTATGACATCGCGGGGCTGAGCCTGTTCGACGGCCGCCTGCCGCCGGGGTCGCGCGGGGAGGCGGGCAACCTCTACTTGCTTGGCACCGACGACCAGTCGCGCGACATGCTGTCGGCCATCCTGTACGGCCTGCGGACCAGCCTGACGGTGGGCCTGGCCGCCACCGCCGCGGCGGCGGCCGTGGGCGTGCCGCTCGGGCTGGCGGCGGCGTGGCGCGGCGGCTGGATCGATGGGCTGGCGATGCGGCTGGTCGATCTGCAGCTCAGCCTGCCGGCGATCCTGGTGGCGCTGGCGCTGCTGGCGGCGCTGGGGCGTGGGGAAGACGAGATCATCCTGGCCCTTGCCCTGGTGCAGTGGGCGGTGTTCGCCCGCACGGCGCGCGCCTCCGCGGCGGTGGAGCGGCGGCGCGACTACGTGGCAGCCGCGCAGTGCCTCGGGCTTCCGGCCCGCCGGGTGCTGTTCGGCCACGTGCTGCCCAACGCGCTGCCGCCGATCACCGTGATCGCCGCGGTCGAGGTCGCCCACGCCATCGGGCTGGAGGCGACGCTGTCCTTCCTGGGCGTGGGGTTGCCGGTGGCCCGGCCCTCGCTCGGCCTCCTGATCGCCAACGGGTTCCAGTACCTGCTGAACGGGCAGTACTGGATCAGCATGTTCCCCGGCACCGCGCTGCTCGTGCTGGTGTTCGCCCTCAACCTGGTGGCCGACCGGCTGCGCGAAGTCCTGGACCCCCGGGGCGCCCACGGTTGACCGTGCTGGAGGTCGAGGACCTGGCGGTGCAGTTCCCCTCGCCCGCCGGCTGGTTGCGGGCGGTGGACGGGGTGTCCTTCACCCTGGCCCGAGGCCAGACCCTGGGCCTGGTGGGGGAGAGCGGGTCGGGCAAGACGATGACCGGCTACGCCCTGCTGCGCCTTGTGCCCTCGCCCGGACGCATCGCCGGCGGCCGGGTGCGGCTGGGCGGGCAAGATCTGCTGTCCTTGCCGGAGGCGGAGATGCGGCGCGTGCGCGGCGACCGCATCGCCATCGTCATGCAAGACCCGATGTCCTGCCTGAACGACGTGCTGCGCATCGGCACGCAGATGTTCGAGGCCGTCACCAGCCACCGCCGCATGAGCCGGGCCGCGTTGCGCGCGCTGGCCCGGGACACGCTGGGCCGGGTCGGCATCCCCAGCCCGGAGGAGCGGCTCGACGCCTACCCGCACGAGTTGTCGGGCGGCATGCGCCAGCGGGTCGCCATCGCCACCGCCTTGATGAACCGCCCGGCGGTGATCGTCGCGGACGAGCCGACCACGGCGCTCGACGTGACCATCCAGGCGCAGATCCTGTCGGAGGTGCAGCGCGCCTGCGCGGAGGACGGCACGGCGCTGCTGTGGATCACCCACGACCTATCCGTGGTGGCCGGCCTCGCCGACCGCATCGCGGTGATGTACGCGGGCCGGGTCGTCGAGCACGGCCCGGCGGACGACGTGATCGGCACGCCCCTGCACCCCTACGCCGAGGGGCTGATGGCGTCCGTCCCCGCCCGCAACCAGCCGGGCGAGCGGCTGCGCCAAATCCCGGGCGGCATGCCGGGGCTGGCCAGCCTGCCCTCGGGCTGCGCCTTCCGCCCCCGCTGCCTGCGGGCCGATGCGGCCTGTGGGGAACGGCCAGCCCTCGGCGAGCTGCGGCCCGGCCACGCCGCCCGCTGTTTTCACCCGCTGCCGCCGTGCTAGCCGCGAACCCGACCACGCCGCTGCTCGGGGCGCACGGCCTGTCCCGCCGCTTCCCCGGGCCGCCGCCTGGCGCCCTGGCGCGGCTGCGTGGACGGGCGACCGTGGTGCATGCAGTCGAGGACGTGAGCCTCTCGGTCGCAGCCCATGAGGCGCTCGGCCTCGTGGGGGAAAGCGGGTGCGGCAAGAGCACGCTAGGGCGCATGCTGGCCGGCATCCTGCCGCCCTCCTCCGGCGAGGTGCGCTGGCAGGGGCAGCCCGTGGCGGCGCTGCGCGGCCCGGCGGTGCGGGCGTGGACGCTCGGCGTGCAGATGGTGTTCCAGG
Organism: uncultured Acetobacteraceae bacterium; assembly: GCA_964236755.1. Classification (GTDB taxonomy): domain Bacteria; phylum Pseudomonadota; class Alphaproteobacteria; order Acetobacterales; family Acetobacteraceae; genus CAHJXG01. The sequence goes on along the minus strand of CAXSHI010000053.1, from coordinate 4,797 downwards.
ACCCGCAGGCGTCGCTGAACCCGCGGCGCCGGGTCGTCGATCTGGTGGGCGAGGCGCCGGCGCTGCACGGCATGACGCGCCGCCGGGACATACGCGCCTACGTGGCGGAGGTGCTGCAAGAGGTCGGGCTTGACCCCGGCCCGGCGCTGGACCGGCTGCCGCACCAGTTCAGCGGCGGGCAGCGGCAGCGCATCGGCATCGCCCGCGCGCTCGCGGTCCAGCCGGCCGCGCTGGTGTGCGACGAGGCGGTGAGCGCGCTCGACGTGTCGGTGCAGGCGCAGGTCATCAACCTGCTGGCGGACCTGCGGGCGCGCCGCGGCCTCGCGCTGCTGTTCATCAGCCACGACCTATCGGTGGTGCGCCACCTTTCGGACCGGGTAGCGGTGATGTACCTCGGCCGCATCGTCGAGGAGGCGCCCGCCGCCCGGCTGTTCGCAGCGCCGGCGCATCCCTACACGGCGGCGCTGCTGCGCCAGATGCCGCGGCTCGAACCCGGGCGCAAGCGGTTCGAGGCTCTGCCCGGCGAACTGCCCTCCGCGCTGCGCCCGCCGCCGGGCTGCGCCTTTCACCCGCGCTGCCCGCACGCCTTCGACCGCTGCCGGGTGGAGCGCCCGCATTTGCAGCCCGTGGCGCCCGGGCAGCGTGCGGCCTGCCACCTGCATGGCCATTGAAGCATGGCGGCTTGCACTGATCTACCCGGGCCTAGCGGTGCAGATCAGACGGAAGAGGCCGTCCGGCCTGCACCACTAGCTATTGTTTGGTGAACCGACTCACCTGATGTTTGGGAGCCAGGCGCCAGGATTGGACTATTGGAAGTCTTGCAGGAGCGGCGCTGACCATTGATGGAGGACAATGAAGGCCAGGGCGAGAAGGGCAGCGGAGGCGACGGCGCAAGCGGCCCGCCTCCTCCCGTTTATGCCGAAGGGGCGCTCGCCCACGAACTCGACGCCCCACGCGAAGCACAGAGCGGCGCCTTTGGCTTTCTCGGGCGCCTTACTGTCAACGAGTGGCTCACCCTCCTTGTCGGTGTAGGGTCGCTTGTGGTCTCCTATCTCACGTACCGCAACGCTACTGACACTTCCGATCTGAAGAATGCCGTCACTGGCTTGACGAATTTGGTCACGGAAGCCCACGGCCAAGCGGCTGCTATGCAGATTCAGGCTACCGCGATGCAGGCTCAGCTCGAGCAGATGGTGTTGGCCCAGCGGGCGTGGCTACTCGTGCATCGCCTGTCCATCGGCACTATCCAGCAATTCCCTGTCGGATCGGGGGTCACCGCCGTCGCCCGATATGAAGTCACAAACATCGGGCGTTCCCCTGCTACCGCGGTCTTCATAAGAACGGCGCTTGTGCTCAACCACATCGACCAGTTTGGCCTGAACACGGCGCGGTCGCTGTGCCAGCCGCAACCGGCCGAAGCGGAACTTCAGCTCGCGCAATACAGCGATACCGTCCTGCCCGGCCAAAGCGAAACCATTGATGGCATCAACGATGCCGCGTTGTTCAGTCACACTATCGAAGGGCTTGAAGCTAAGAGCAACGCTGACATCAACTCCTTAGAGGAAGAGATCAGGCGGCAGTTGGAGCCCAACAGCAAACTCCGCCTCCGCCCCAGAGGTAATCCATCGGTAATTTCCATAGAACCGGTTCTGGTCGGATGCGTGACCTATAGGACCAACGGCGGCGACATTCTGCACAAAACCGGGTTCGCCTTCGAGGCGCGGAATGGCATCTTAACGATCCCGATTGAGATTGGCCGAAAAGGGGAGGTTTTTGGCAAGCCCCTTCAGATTTACCCGTCGCCTGTCGGAAACTTCGCCGACTGAGATGGAAACACCGTTTTCTGCCGCAGCGGTTTGCACAAGAGTACTTCCGAGTAGGTTAAGCCACGCTATAGCTGAGGAATCTACCGCTCGTTGCCTTCCAATGTTGGCTACGCTCGATCCCGATCCGAAGTTCCATCCCGAATGGGGCTGCTACAACGCTGCTGTGGTGGCTGGTGCTATCGAGTACCGGACAATTACAGCCGCCGTGGCTGAAGCGTGGGATCAGCCCTGATGCTCCGCCGGGTCGAAGGCCAGCTCGACCTTCACGCCGGCAGGGTCCTGCAGCACCAGTTGCAGGATGCCCATCTCCGGCCGCCAGACCTCGCGCCAGGCGACGCCGGCCGTGTCCAGCCGCGACTTCGCGTCACCGAGGCCGCGGGTGCGGAAGGCGACGTGGTCGAACCCGCCGCCCTGCGCCGGGGCCGCATCCTCCGCCAGGTTGCCGGCGACGTGCACGACGGCCTGCTCGCCGACGTAAAGCCAGACGCCCGGGAACTTCAGCGGACGCGCCCCAGTGCGCAGGCCGAGCACGTCCTCGTAGAAGGCGCGCAGCGTCTCGACCTGGTCCGGCTGCACCCGTATCGTGACATGGTCCACCCCGATCACCTGCATCCTGTCCTCCCCTTGCCGCCGGCCTCCATGGCCTGCCGTGCCCGATCTTGCGCCGAGCCGGCCACGGCGCGCCACTGCCAACCTGACACGGAGCGAACGCCATGAAGCCGACCCGCCGCACCCTGCTCGCGGCCGGCGCCGCACTGGCCTTGCCGGGCACCTCCACGGCCCGCGCGGCCCGGACGCCCGGACGGCTCGTAATGGGCCTGTCCGCCTGGCCGTCCACGCTGGCGCCCTGGGCCAACGCCGGCACCGTCGCGCAGAACGCCAAGCTGCTGATCTTCCGCGGCCTGCTGGGCTACGGGGCGGACGGGCGTATGCAGGGCGAGCTGGCCGAACGCTGGGAGCAGGACGGCGAGGAGGCCTGGGTGTTTCACCTGCGCGAGGCGCTGTTCCACAACGGCCAGCCGGTGACGGCCGAGGACGTGCGCTACAGCATCGAGCAGATCGCCGCCGAGAAGAGTGCGGCCTACATGAAAGGGGAGATGCAGCGCATCGCGCGCATCGACACGCCGGACGCGCGCACGGTCCGCCTGACCACGCGGGAGCCTTCGGTGGTGCTGCCCAACCTGTTCGCCAGCTACTTCACCCCCATCGTCGCGAAGGGGTCGGTGGACCGCGGCGGCATGGGCGTCGGCGCCGGGCCGTTCACGCTGGCGGAGCAGGAGCGCGGCGTCTATCTCGAGCTGCGGGCCTTCGACCGGTACTACCGCCCGGGCCTGCCGAAGCTGCGCTCCATCCGCATGGTCGCCTATGCGGATGAGGATCTACGGGTGTCCGCGCTCAAGACCGGGGACGTGGACCTCATTGAGTACGTGCCCTGGTCCGCGATGAAGGGCATCGAGGCCGACCCGGCGCTCGCGTTGCAGACCACCGAAGGCCCGTTCATGCACATGTATTTCAACGCAAAGTCCGGTCCGTTCGGCGACGCCCGGGTGCGCCGGGCGGCGGCGCTGGCGATCCGGCGGGAGGAGATCGTGGGCGCCGCCTTCTTCGGCCGCGGCCGGGTGCTGGAGGGCATCCCCTTCGCCCCCGGCAGCCCGTTCTTCAACGAGGCGCGCTCCCGCGGCTTCGCCTACGACCCGGCGCGCGCCAAGGCCTTGCTCGCCGAGGCCGGCCTCGGCCCCGGGTTCGACTGCAAGCTGCTGGCGACCTCGACCTACGGCATGATCAAGAGCACGGCGGAGGTGCTGCAAAGCCACCTGGCGGAGGTCGGCATCCGCGCGGAACTGGTGCTGCCCGATTGGGCCACCCGCATCACCCTGGGCAACCGCGGCCAGTACGACATCGCGGTGAACGGCACGACGAGCGAAAGCAACGACCCCGACGGCATCAGCAACACCCTCGGCACCGACCTGCCGCCGAGCTACACGCGCGCCTACGGCCTGTCCCTGCCGCGCCTCGACGCGCTGCTGGCAGAGGGCCGGCGCAGCTTCGCGCTCGACCGCCGCCGGGCGATCTACGCCGAGCTGGAGCAGTTGGCGCTGCAGGAGGTGCCGATTGCCGGGCTGGCCTGGCGCGACCAGGGCTACGCCATGTCGCGGGACCTGCGTGGCTTCGTCAACATGCCGGGGGCGTTGACCTTTTATTCGGCCCGCACGCTGGAGACGGCGGAGTTCGTGTGAGGGGTGCCGGCTAACGACTACACACGCCGGTCTCTGACTGCCGCTGGATGAAAGCCGGGTGTCAGGTTGCTGCTGCGTAGCGCCGCGCCAGCAACCCGGCCCAGTTGTTATGCTGCCCGTTGCTTGAGGAAGGACTGCACGAAGCTCGGCAGGTGGGTGCCGAGCCAGTCGCCCATTTCCTGCTCCTCCTTCATCGACTGCTCCAGCACCGCCTTGTCTTCTGTCGCGCCGGCCGCCTCTGCCAAGGCGAGCAGCACTTTGTAGGAGCCGATCTCGTAAGCCTTGAAGCCCACAGCCGCGAGGACGTTCTTGAGCACCTCGTCCGACGCGCCGGCATGGACAAGGCCGGCCACGGTGGCGACGGCTCCAGTCACTGCCTCCTTCGCCACCGAGGCGCTGGTGCCATGCTTGGACAGCAGGTCGTCCAGCCGAGCTGCCTGGGTGGTTGACCGCTGCATCTCCTCCTGCATCTTCGCATGCAGGTCAGGATACGGCTCCATCCGGCTCAACTCATTCTTGACGGTCCCGATCGCCTGCGTCTCGACGGCATGCTGATTGCGGAGACCGGTCACATACACGTCCATCACCGTATTCGATCCACTCATGTTGCACCCCATTGCTGATTGGGGTGCAACGTCGCTTCATCGCGGCAGGTTTGGGATGGCCCATATCAAAATAGATCCTGATTACGCATAAACCTCAGCCAGTTTCAGGAGCTGGTAGGGCATGGGTGC
>CAXSHI010000052.1:0-23998 GCA_964236755.1 uncultured Acetobacteraceae bacterium | reverse complement strand
CGGTTTCCGCACGCTTTGTGTCACCCAAAAAGGCCGGATTCTGAACCACGCCGCGGAACCCCTTGCGCACCACCAGCTCCGCCCGCGGCAGGTCGAGGCCGGGCGCGAACAGGGCGCCGTCGCTGCCCTGCACGCAGTGGGTGGGCCACAGCACCTGCAGCCCGTACGGCAGCTCGATCTGCTCGAACGGCTTGCGGCCCGGATGGTTCGCGGCGAACGACACATGCCCGGCCGGGTGCCAGTCCTGCGTCAGCAGCACGTGGCCGAACAGCGTGCCGAGCCGGTTGATGGGCGCCGTCACGGCGTCGCCGTCCGGCACGGCCAGCGAGCCGCCGGGCAGGAAGTCCCGCTGCACATCGACCACGAGCAGCACGTCATCCGGCAACAAGCGCATCCGCGGAAACCTCCTTGCGACGGCCTGGCCGTTTTTGCCGCGGCCCGGCCGAATATCCCCTAAGCTACCGCCAAAGGAGGCAGGCATGGGAGGGGGAGAGGCGGTGCATCTCGGCGGCCCGATGCGGGAAGCGCTGGTGATCCTCGGCGCCGCCGCCGTGGTCATCCCGCTGTTCCACCGCATGCGGATCAGCACGGTGCTCGGCTTCATGCTGGTGGGCGTGCTGCTAGGGCCGTCCGGCCTGGGCGCGCTGGCCGGACGGGCGCCGTGGCTGTCGTTCGTGACGATGTACGACCGGGACCGCATCGCGGCGGTGTCCGAGCTGGGCGTCGTGCTGCTGCTGTTCATGATCGGGCTTGAGCTGTCGTTCGAGCGCATCCTGATGATGCGCCGCCTGGTGTTCGGGCTGGGCGCCCTGCAGATCTCCGTGTGCGCGCTGCTGGTGGGCGGCTGCGCCGTGCTGCTCGGGGTGGCACCGCCGGGTGCGGCGGTGATCGGCCTGGCGCTGGCGATGTCGTCCACCGCAGTGGTGGCGCAGGTGCTGGCCGATGAGCGGCGGGTCACGGGGCTGGTCGGCCGCGCCAGCTTCGCCGTGCTGCTGTTCCAGGATCTGGCCGTGGTGCCGGTGCTGTTCACCCTGGGCGTGCTGGGCCGGGACGGTGCGGCGGGGTGGGGCGCGTTTGCGCTCGCGGTCGGGCAGGCGTTGGCGGCGGTGGTGGGCCTCGTCGGGCTGGGCCGCCTGGCGCTGCGCCCGCTGTTCCGCGGCGTGGCCTGCACCCGCAGCCCGGAGCTGTTCATGGCCGCCTGCCTCTTGGTGGTGCTGGCGACCGGGCTGGCCGCGGCGGCGGCGGGCCTGTCGATGGCGCTGGGCGCGCTGATCGCCGGGCTGCTGCTGGCGGAGACCGAGTACCGACGGCAGATCGAGGTGACGGTGGAGCCGTTCAAAGGGCTGCTGGTGGGGGTGTTCCTGATCTCGGTCGGGCTTGCGGTCGATCTCGGCCGCGTGGCGGCGCAGCCCGGCGCGGTGCTGGGGGCGGCGCTGGGCCTCGTGGTGCTCAAGGCCGGCGCGATTGCGGCGCTGGCCCGCGCGGTGGGGCTGCGCTGGTCGGTGGGGGTGCCGACCGGCCTGCTGCTGGGGCCGGGGGGCGAGTTCAGCTTCGTGATCTTGGGCATTGGCGCCGGCACCGGGCTGATCGGCGCGGATTTGGCCGGCTTCGGCTTCATCGTGGCGGCGCTGACCATGGCGGCGATCCCGCTGCTGTCCCGGCTCGGGGCGCGCTTCGCGCTCCCCCGCGCGGCGCCGGTCGACCCCGCCCTGCTGCCGCCCGACATGGAGGGCGACGCGCCGCGGGTGATCCTGGCCGGGTTCGGCCGGGTGGGGCGGACCGTCGCGGCGCTGCTGGACGCCCACCGCATCCCCTATGTCGCGCTGGACAGCGACGTCGCCCGGGTGGGCGCGGGCCGCCGGGGCGGTTGCCGCGTGTACTATGGTGACGTGATGCAGCCCGAGCTGCTGCGCCGCGTCGGCCTGGGCGCCGCCCGCGCGCTGGTGGTGACGGTCGATGATCGGGTGCGCGCGGACGCGGTGGTGCGCATCGGCCGCGCCGAGCGGCCGGACCTGCTGATCGTGGTGCGGGCCCGGGACGGGCGCCACGCGGCGCAGCTTTATGCCCTGGGCGCGTCGGACGCGGTGCCGGAGACCATCGAGGCGAGCCTGCAACTGGCGGAGGCGGTGCTGGTCGATCTCGGCATCCCCATGGGTCCGGTCCTGGTTTCGATCCACGAGAAGCGGGCGGCGTTCCAGGCCGAGATCAAGGCCGCCGCGCCCGGCGCCCCCGTCCGCGCGCTGGGGCAGACGCGGCTGCGGCGCAACTCCGACCCTGCCCCCGGGTTAACCGCCCACACCAAAACGGAGAGCCGCCATGGCGCATGAAAAGACCAAGTCTGACAACGACACCACCACCGCGCGTTCCGCCAAGGCGCAGAAGGCCGACGAGGTGCAGGCCGCCGGCAGCGCCAAGGCCGGCGCCGGGCACCCCGTGGTCAACGAGGGCGGCAAGGCCCCCGCGCCCAAGCAGGCCAAAGGCGCGCCGATGCCCGCCGCGTCCCGCGCGGCGGCGGACGGCACGCCGGAGGAGGGCACCAGCTCCGCCACCGCCGGCAAGGCGGAGAAGGAGGCAGCTGCCCGCAAGGCCGAGTTGACCCAAGAGCAGCACGGCCGCGGCCACCGCAAGTCGGAGTAGCGTGGGCGGGGCCGAGCCGGGGCCGGGGCGCATGGTGGACGTGGACGGCTTCGACCTCACGCGGCTGACGCCCGGGTTCCTGGCGGACCCCTACCCGACCTACCGCGCGTTGCAGGAACGGGCACCGGTCAAGCGGATGCCGGACGGCAGCGTGTTCCTGACCCGGCATGCCGACCTGTCGCGAGTGTACCGCGACACAGAGGCGTTCAGCAGCGACAAGGCGGTCGAGTTCCGGCCGAAGTTCGGCGACACGCCGCTCTATGAGCACCACACCACAAGCCTCGTGTTCAACGACCCGCCCCGGCACAGCCGGGTTCGGCGCCTGATCGCCGGCGCGCTGACGCCCCGCGCCATCGCCGGCCTAGAGGGTGGGCTGGTCGTCGTGGTGGATGGCCTGCTGGACGGCCTCGCGGCGCGGGGAAGGGCGGACCTGATCGCCGACTTCGCAGCCGCCATTCCCATCGAGGTCATCGGCAACCTGCTCGGCGTGCCGACGGCGGAGCGTGGGCCGCTGCGGGACTGGTCGCTGGCGATCCTGGGCGCTCTGGAGCCGGTGGTGCCCCCAGACGCCGCGGCGCGCGGCAACCGGGCGGTCGTGGAGTTCCTGGCCTACCTCCAAACGCTGGTGGCCGACCGCCGCGCCCGGCCAGGGGACCCCGAACGCGACGTGCTGACCCGGCTGCTGCAGCCGGACGCCGCCGGGGACCGGCTGACGCAGGCGGAACTGCTGCACAACTGCATCTTCCTGCTGAATGCCGGGCACGAGACGACGACCAACCTGATCGGCAACGGCCTGGTCGCGCTCGTGCAGCACCCAGCGGAGCGGGCGCGGCTGCTCGCCGACCCCGGCCTCGTGCGCAGCGCCGTCGAGGAGGTGCTGCGCTTTGAGAGCAGCAACCAGCTGGGCAACCGCATCACCACGGCGCCGGTCGAGCTGGGCGGCACGGCCTTTCCGGCCGGCACGCCGGTCACGCTCTGCATCGGCGCGGCCAACCGCGACCCGGACGCCTTTGCCGACCCGGACCGCTTCGACATCGGCCGCTCGCCGAACCGCCATTTGGCGTTCGCCGCCGGCATCCACCAATGCGTCGGCATGAGCCTGGCGCGGCTGGAGGGCGCAGTCGCCATCGGCCGCTTCGTCGCGCGGTTCCCGCGTTACGCCCTGGCCGGGGCGCCGGTGCGCGGCATGCGGGCGCGGTTCCGCGGGTTCACCTTTATTCCCGCCGCGCTGAACGGGTAGAGTGCCGGCGAACCGAAGGGGGCGTCGATGAGGGCACAAAGCGTCGGGAGTGCACAAAACGTCGGGCGGCGAGCCGTCCTGGCAGGCGCCGCGTTGCTGGCCGGGCAGGCGCGGGCACAGGAGGCTCTGGTCCGAATCGGCGTGCTGACGGACGAGAGCGGGCCGTATGCCAGCAGCGGCGGCGCCGGGTCGGTGGCGGCGGCGCGCATGGCGGTGCAGGACTTCGGGGCCACCGTGCTGGGGCACCCGGTCGAGGTGATCCGCGCCGACACGCAGAACAAGCCGGACGTGGCCGGCAGCATCGCCCGCGAATGGTATGACGGCGGCGTGGACGCCATCACCGACCTCCCCGTCACCCCGGTCGCCGCCGCGGTGCAGCAGGTGGCGCGGGAAAAGATCCGCACGGTGCTGATCACCGCCGCCGCCGTCACCGAGTTCACCTCCAAGACCTGCGCGCCCGTGAGCAGCCATTGGGCGGATGACACGCACGCCCTGGCGGCCGGCACGGCCAAGGTGCTGACCGAGGGGGGCGGCAAGACCTGGTACTTCGTCACGGTCAATTTCAGCTTCGGCGAGGCGCTGCAGGCGGAGGCCGCCCGGGTGATCGAGGCGGCCGGCGGCCGGGTGCTGGGCGGCACCAAGTTTCCCATCGGCAACACCGACTTCTCCTCGCAGCTCGTCCAGGCCCGGACCTCCGGCGCCCAGGTGATCGGCCTCGCGAGCGTGGGGGGCGACCAGGTGAACCTCTTGAAGCAAGCGGCCGAGTTCGGCATGCAGACCGGCGGGCCGCAGACGCTTGCCGGGTTCCTGGTGTACTTGACCGACATCCACGCGCTGGGGCTGGACGTGGCGCAGGGCCTGCGTTTCCCGACCAGCTTCTACTGGGACCGGAACCCGGCGTCGCGCGCCTTCGGCGCACGCTTCATGGCGGAGCGCCGGGCGATGCCGACGCAGAACCAGGCCAACGTGTATGCGGCCACGACGCATTTCCTGCGTGCGATGGCGCAGGCCGGCACGCGGGACGCGCTGGCGGTCGGCCGGGCGATGCGGGCCATGCCGGTCGGCTACTTCGGCGCGGACACGGCCATGCGGGCGGACGGGCGGGTGCTGCATGACCTGACGCTGTATCGCGTGAAGGCGCCGGGCGAGAGCAGAGCCGCCTGGGACTACCTGGCGCCGGTGGGGCAGGTCGCGGCGGGCGAGGCGTTTCTGGCGATCAGCGCGGCTTGCGCTTGAGGCATCGGGCACGGAGCGGGATCATGCAGGGCCGCCTCCGCCGGTCGGCGCGCGCAGCGGCCGGTCGTGCCCCCACGCAGACCCCTGGGAAACCGGCGACGGGCACCCATTGATGGTGTGGCACCAGGCGACGCTGGCGGGAAGGAGCACGGTCTTTGACTGACAACGGGGCGTCCGGCGGCGAACAACCTCCTGAGGCTCAGGAGACCATGCGGCGCGAAGGCGCGCGCATCACGGCCGAGCTGGCCGGCCTCGACGACGGGACCGATCCGTTCACCGCCGCGGTGCGGGCGACGCGGATGCCGATGATCATCACGAACCCCCGCGAGGCCGACAACCCCATCGTGTTCGCCAACGATGCGTTCACCCGTCTCACGGGCTACTCGCGCGAGGAGATCCTCGGACGCAACTGCCGCTTCCTGCAAGGACCGGAGAGCGATCCGGCCACGGTCAGCCGCATCCGCGCCGCTGTCGAGGCGCGGAAGCCGATCGAGATCGACATCCGCAACCACGCCAAGGACGGAAGGCCATTCTGGAACCGCCTGCTGATCGCGCCGGTGCACGACGCGAACGGGACCTTGGCCTACTTCTTCGCAAGCCAGTACGACGTCACCCCTGAGCGCGACAGCCTCGCCGACCGCACCCGGGAGCTGGAAGAGGCCACCGAGAAGCTGCGCGCCGAGGCGGCGGAGCGCGAGCGGATCGAGGAGACGCTGCGGCAATCGCAGAAGATGGAGGCGATCGGCCAATTGACCGGCGGCCTCGCGCACGATTTCAACAATCTGCTGGCAGGCATCGCGGGCAGCCTGGAGATGCTGCAGAACCGGCTCGCGCAGGGCCGCCTCACCGATCTCGAACGCTACATCACGGCGGCCCAGGGCGCCGCCCGGCGCGCCGCGGCGCTGACGCATCGCCTGCTGGCCTTCTCGCGGCGGCAGACGCTTGCCTCCAAGCCCACCGACGTCAACCGCCTCGTGGCCGGCATGGAGGAGCTGATCCGGCGGACCGCCGGTCCGGAGATCGCCGTCGAGGTGGTCGGCGCCGGGGGCCTGTGGAACACCCTCGTCGATCCGAACCAGCTTGAGAACGCCCTGTTGAACCTTTGCATCAACGCCCGCGACGCCATGCCCGGAGGCGGGCAGCTCACCATCGAGACAGGGAACAAGTGGCTCGACGCCCGTGGGGCCCGCGACCATGATCTGCCGGCCGGGCAGTACGTGTCGCTCTGCGTCAGCGACACCGGAAGCGGCATGACGCCCGAGGTCGCCCGCCGCGCCTTCGACCCGTTCTTCACCACCAAGCCCATCGGCATGGGCACTGGGCTTGGCCTTTCCATGATCTACGGCTTCGTGCGGCAGTCCGGCGGACAGGCGCGCATTTACTCCGAGCCTGGCGAGGGCACGACGGTTTGCCTCTACCTTGCCCGGCATCTCGGCAAGTCCGAGGCCGTGGAGGACGTGGCCGAGTTCGTCGGGCTGCCGCGCGCCGAGCAGGGCGAGACGGTGCTGGTTGTGGATGACGAGCCGACCGTGCGCATGCTGGTGAGCGACGTGCTGCAGGATCTCGGCTACGCGGCCATCGAGGCCCTGGACGGGGCGGCCGGGCTGCGCGTCCTGCAATCGGACGCCCGCATCGACCTGCTGATCACCGATGTCGGCCTGCCCGGCGGCATGAACGGCCGGCAGGTCGCCGATGCCGGACGGGACTTGCGGCCCGGCCTCAAGGTGCTGTTCATCACCGGCTATGCCGAGAACGCCGCGCTCGGCCACGGCCACCTCGACCCCGGCATGCATGTGATGACCAAGCCGTTTCCCCTGGAGGCGCTGGCCAGCCGGATCAAGGAGCTGATCGCCGGCCCTCGATGATGGACGCCGGCTTGCCAATCGAGGCGGCTAAGGAACGATCTCTGGCATCGCGCGCCCTCATCGCCCGGTGAACTTGGGCGCCCGCCGCTCCGCCATCGCTTTCACCCCTTCGGCGAAGTCGGCCGTCTCGAAATGCCGCTGCTGCTCCGTCAGCTCGTGGTCGGTGATCGCCTCCACCGCTTCGGCCAGGCCGCGGCGCAGCGTCTGGCGCGTGGCCGTGACGGCGAGCGGGGCGGACCCGGCGATCTCCGCCGCCAGGGCCAGCGCCGCCCGGCGCAGTTCCGCCTGCGGCGCCAGCACATCCACCAGCCCGATGGCCTGCGCCTCCTCGCCGCCGACCCGCCGCCCGGTGTAGAACAGCAGCGCCGCCTTCTGCGCGCCCACCACGCGCGGCAGCGTCACGCTGAGGCCGAAGCCAGGGTGGAAGCCGAGGCGGTTGAAGTTGGCGGCGAAGCGCGATTCGGCCGACGCCACCCGGAAATCCGCCACCATCGCCAGCCCCAGCCCGCCGCCGACGGCCGCGCCCTGCACCGCCGCGACCACCGGCTTGGCCGTGCGGAACAGCCGCACTGCCTGCTGATACAGGTGCCCGCCCTCCCGGTCGCCCACCGTGTCGCGGGCGGGCGCGCTGAAATCCGCCCCGGCGCAGAAGTTCCGGCCCTCCGCCGCCAGCAGGACGCAGCGGCAGTCCGGGTCGGCGTCGAAGCCCTCGAAGGCCTGCGCCAGGGCGGCGATCAGCGGCCGGTCGAAGTAGTTGTGCGGCGGGCGGCAGATTTCGGCGATGCCGACATGCCCGTCCATGGCGATCCGAACATCATTCATGAGCATGCCTCCGGCATGACCATGAGCACGCCTCCGGCATGACCCTCATCGCAGTCCAAGCCCCCGGGCGATGATGCCGCGCAGGATCTCCCGCGTGCCGCCCCGCAGCGAGAAGGAGGGCGCGGTCATGATCAGATGGGCCAGCACGGCGACGAGCGGCGGGCTGCCGTCCTCCTCCGACGGCTCCACATCGACCAGCAAGCGCGCGACCTCCACGGTTTCCTGCTCCAGCACGTTGCCGAGGTCCTTGACCAGCGCCGCCTGCAGCGCCGGGTCCTCGCCCGCCTGCAGCATGCCGGCGACCGAGCGCGACAGGCGGCGCAGCGCCAAGGTGTGCGAGGCGAGCCGCCCGATTGCGACCGCCGCGCGCTCCGGCGCCAGGGGGCCGAGGGCGCGCACGGTCTCCGTCAGCAGGGCGAAGGCGGACAGGAAGCGGTCGGGGCCGCTGCGCTCGAAGGCAAGCTCCGCCGTGACCTGCGCCCAGCCGTCGCCTTCCTGTCCGAGCAGCGCGTCGTCGGGCAGCAGCAGATCCTCGATGACGACCTCGTTGAAATGGTGCGCGCCCCGCATGTCGAGGACCGGCCGCACCGTCAGGCCATGGCCGCGCGCCTGGTGCATATCGACCAGGAACTGGCTGGCGCCTCCATGCCGTTCGCCTTCCACCTTGGCCCCGGTGCGGCAGAACAGGATCATGGCGTCGGCCTGGTGCGCGCCTGAGGTCCACAGCTTGGTGCCGCGGACCAGCCAGCCGCCCTGCACCCGCTGCGCCCGGGTGTGCGCGGCGGCGAGGTCCGAGCCGCTGTCCGGCTCGCTCATGCCGATGCAGAAGCAGCACTCCCCGGCGGCGATCCGCGGCAGGAACCGCTGCCGCTGCGCTTCCGTGCCGTGGCGCAGGATGCTGGGGCCGCTCTGCCGGTCGGCGATCCAGTGGTGGCCCACGGGGGCGCCGGCGGCGAGCATCTCCTCCAGCACCACGTAGCGGTCCAGCGCGCTGCGTTCCTGCCCGCCGTAGCGTTTCGGCCAGGTCATGCCGATCCAGCCGCGCTCGCCCATCCGGCGGCTGAACGCCGGGTCGCTGCCGCTCCAGGACTCCGCCCGCTGCTGCGGGGTGCGGCCGGGCATGGCGGCGGCGAGGAAGCGCCGCACCTCCCCGCGCAGCGCCTCCGCCCCGGCGTCCACGGGCGGCGTCGCGAACGTAAGCGCCTGCATGGCGGTCACGCGGCGGTCAGCAGGGGCCACAGCCCGTCCGGCCCAGCCGCCAGCACGGCGCGGCCGACGACGCCGTTCCACTCGGCCTCATGGCCGAACTCGTCGCGCCAGGACCACAGGCGGCGGGTGGCGTGGTGCAATTCGTACTCCTGGGTGAAGCCGATGGCGCCATGCGCCTGGTGCGCCAGCCCGGCGCCGATGCCCGCGGCCTCCCCGGCGCGTGCCTTGGCGGCACCCACCCGCACCGGGTCAAGCCCGTCCGCCAGCGCGTCGGCCGCCATGCCGGCGGCGGCGAGCGCGGCTGCGGCCTGCCCGGCCAGGATCGCCAGGGTGTGCTGGATCGCCTGGAACTTGCCGATGGGCCGGCCGAACTGCACCCGGGTCTGCGCATACTGCACGCTGAGCGACAAGGCGTGGGACAGCGCGCCGGCGATCTGCACGGTGCGCACCGCGGCACCCGCCGCGCGCAGATGTGCGGGTCCGAACGGCGCCGGGGCCACGGCATCCGGGGCCAGCATCGCGTCCACCATGATCGTGTCCCGCGCCTCGCCGGCCAGGTTGCGGTCGCGCCGGGCCAGGGCGAAGCCGTCCGGACGGAGCAGCGCGACCGCGGGGCCGTCCGGCCCCTCTGCCAGCACAGCGATTGCCGCCGCGTCCCGCGCCCAGGGGATGCGGCCCGCCGTGCCCGCCAGGTGCCAGCCGCCCCTGGTCCGGCGCAGGGCCAGCACGTCGGGGACGCGCACCGGCGCCACGGTCAGCGCGCCCTCCGGTGCCGGCAGGCCGGCTTCCGCGAGCAGCCAGCCGGCGAGCATGGTCTCGGCGAGCGGGATCGGCGCGGCATGGGCGGCGGCGATCCGCAGCAGCGTCATCGCCTCTGCTGCCGTGGCGCCGCCGGCGTGCTCCGGCAGCAGGGCAGCGGCGAAGCCGGCCCTCGTCACGGCGTCCCACAGCGCCTGCGGGAACACGCCGTCCTCGGCGGCGCGGGCCACGTCCTTGCCGGCATGGGCGGCGAACAGGCGCTCCGCACTGTCGGCCAGCGGGTCGCTCATGGATGCTCCTCCGTAGGCTTTCACGCATGTTAGGGCCATCGCCGCCCGATCCGCCAATGCCAATCGAGGCGGCGGCGGCAACCGGCCCGTGCATCCGACGTTGCGGCGCGATGGACCAATCCGAGAAGGCGCTGGAGCTTCACCGTCGGCTGTGCCGGGCCTACGGCTGCCCCATCGCCTACTTCCATGCGCTCGATCCGCTCAGCGAGCTGGTCAGCTCCCTGCTGTCGCACCGCACCCGCAACGCCGACAGCGGGGCGGCGTTCAAGGCGCTGCGGGAGCGGTTCCCCGACTGGGCCGCGGTCGTCGCGGCACCCACGGCCGCGGTGCAGGCGGCGATTGCCCGCGTCACCTGGCCGGAGCAGAAGGCGCCGCGCATCCAGGCGATCCTGCGCGCCATCGAGGCGGAACGCGGCGCGCTGTCGCTCGATTTCCTGGCCGACCTGTCCGTGGAGGACGCCCGCGCCTGGCTGGAGCGGCTGCCCGGCATCGGCCCGAAGACCAGCGCCGCCGTGCTCAGCTTCAGCACGCTGCGCCGCCCGGCGCTGCCGGTGGACAGCCATCACCACCGGGTTGCCGCCCGCACCGGGCTGATCCCATCGGGCCTGGCGGTCGGGCCGTCGCACCGGGTGCTGGCCGCGCAGTTGCCGCCCGATTGGGACGCGCAGCAGGTGTATGACAACCACGAGGTGCTGATGCTGCACGGCCAAAGGTGCTGCTACTTCCGCAATCCCGCCTGCGGGCGCTGCCCGCTGCTGGACCTGTGCCCGACCGGGCAGACGCTGATGCAGTCCGCCGCGGGTCCGGGCGGCGCCGATCCAGCCGCCTTGCCGGCCTAGGGCCGGCCTGCCCCGGTCCGGCCGTGGCGGTCGAGCCAGGCGAGCAGGCGGGCGTTCACCGCCTCGGGCGCCTCCTGCTGCACCCAATGCGACACGCCGGGCAGGCGTTCCAACGTGAAGTCGGCGACGTAGGGTGCGTAGCCCTCGGTCAGCTCCAGCCCGAGCGCCGTGTCCGCCTCGCCCCAGATCATCAAGGTCGGCACCTCGATCATCGGCGAGGGCGCCGCGTCCGAAAGGCCGGCGAGGTTGGCCCGGTAGTAGTTGATCATCGCCGTCATCGCGCCGGGCAGCAGGGCATTCCGCCGGTAGCGGTCCAGCACGTCGGGCGGAAAGGCCGACTTGTTGACCGCCATGCCGCTGAACGCCCGGGCGACGGCGCGGGCGCGCCCGGCGGTGAGCAGCGCCTCCGGCAGCCAGGGAAGCTGGAAGAACCCCACGTACCAGGACCGCCCGCGCTGTGCCCAGGAGTGGCGCAGGACGCGGCGGAACACCGCCGGGTGCGGCACGTTCATGACGACCAGGCCGTCGAGCGGCCGGGTCCGCTGCATGGCGAAGCTCCAGGCGATCAGCGCGCCCCAGTCGTGCCCGACCAGCAGGCGGCGGCGCGCGCCGCAGGCGTCGAACAGGGCGGCAACGTCCGCCACCAGGTGCGTCATGCGGTAGGCGTCGCGCCCCTCAGGCCGGCTGGTGTCGCCGTAGCCGCGCAGATCCGGGGCCACGGCCCGCCACCCGGCCGCGGCCAGCGCCGGAAGCTGGAACCGCCAGGAGTACCGGCATTCCGGGAAGCCGTGCAGGCAGAGCGCCACCGCGTCGCCCTCGCCGGCCTCATCGACGGCGAAGACCTGGCCGTTCGCTTGGATGCGCCGGGTCGAGACCGCCGCCCGGCTCATGCGGCGGGGCAGACGAGGACCTTGCCGACGGTTTCCCGGCGGCCAAGGCGGTCCAGCGCCTCCCGCGCGCCCTGCAGCGGGAAGCGCGCGCCGATCAGCGGCGACAGCCGGCCCGCGCGGTACAGCGCCAGCACCGCGTCCGCGACCTGCTCGGCGGCGGCAGGGTCGCGCTTGCAGACCTCGCCCCAGAACACGCCCATCGCCGAGGCGTCCTTGAGCAGCAGCCGGTTGGCTGGCAGGTCCGGGATCGTCCCGGCGGCGAAGCCGATCACCAGGTAGCGCCCGCGCCAGGCCAGGCCGCGCAGGCTCTGCACGCCGACCTCGCCGCCCACGGGATCGTAGATCACATCGGCGCCTCCGCCCCCGGTCATGGCCCGCAGCCGGTCCACCCAATCCGGGAGCGCGTAGTCGATCACCTCATCGGCGCCGAGGCCGCGGCACAGCTCGCGCTTTTCCGCCGTTCCCGCCGTCGCGATCACCCGGGCGCCTGCGGCCTTGGCGATCTGCACCGCGGCGCTGCCCACGCCGCCGGCCGCCGCGTGCACCAGCACGGTCTCGCCGGGTTGCAGGCCCGCGCGGTTGTGCAGGGCATAGTAGCTGGTCGGGTAGTTGACGCCGAGCAGCACCAGCGCCGCCTCCGCCGGCACGTCGTCCGGCACCGGGCGGGCCGCGCTGTGGGGCACCAGCGCCTGCTCGGCAAAGGCGCCGCCCTCGATGCTGGCGCAGATCCGGGCGCCGGGCGCGAGCGGGGCGTCGGCGCCGGCCGCGATGACCGTGCCCACCACCTCCACGCCCGGCGTGAAGGGCAGCGGCGGCTTGCGCTGGTAGCGGCCGCGCAGCATCAGGGTGTCGAGGAAGTTCACCCCCGCCGCCTCCACCTGCACCAAGTAGTCCCGCGGCCCCGGAGTCGGCGCCGGGCAATCCAGGAGGCGCATCTCGCCGGCCTCGGTGATCCGCTCCACGAGCCACGCTTTCATCGCTGCCTCCCTTCTAGCCGCCGAATGCCCCGGCAATCCCGGCATAGAAGCCGAAGCCCGCCGTGACCAGCACGATAACCCCCACCACCCACTTGTAGGCGCCGTGCAGCCGGTACGGCTCGGGCAGGGTGCGGAGCGCCAGGATATAGAGGAAGCCCAGCACCACCGGCAGCAGCAGCGCGTTCATCACCTCGACGGCGACGGACAGCTCGACCAGGTTGACGCCCGACGCGACGAGCACGCCGCCCGCGACCAGGCAGGCCGAGAAGATGCCGTAGAACCAGGGCGCCTCCAGCGGACGGTGCTTGAGGGACCGCTTGTAGCCCGCGACCTCGCCGATGCCCCAGGCAGCGGTGAGGCAGACGACGATGGTGGCGACGAGGGATGCGCCTGCCATGCCGGCGGCGAACACCAGGCGGCCCACGTCGTCGCCCAGGAACGGGATCAGCGCGTGGGCGATCTCCGGCACGTCGTTGAGCGAGGCGTCCGGGTGGCTCCGGCCGACGGTCGCGGCGACGGCGATCAGCACGGAGGCCATGATGAGCTGCGTGACGACCGCGCCGACCGCGGTGTCCCAGCGGGCGAGCGTCAGGTCGGCCGGGCCGAGGCCCTTATCCAGCACCGCCGATTGCTGGTAGAAGATCATCCACGGCATGATGACCGCGCCCAGGTTGGCGGCCACCAGGTAGAGGTACTTGGGATTGGTGAGCGGCGCCTGGGCGAGCTGCGCCGCGATCTCCGGCACGCTCGGGTGCGCGCGCCAGGCGACGGCGACGAAGGCCAGCTCGAACAGGCCCAGGACGATGGCGATCCGCTCGACCACATGGTAGCTGCCGAGCCAGGTCATCAGCAGCAGCAGGGCCACGACGCCCGCCATCATCCACGGCACCGAGAGGCCGAACAGCGAGGCGATGCCCGCGAGGCCGGACAGCTGGGTGACGATGGCGCCGACGCAGGCGAGCACGAGGGTGCCGACCGACAGCCAGGCCCAGCCGCGCCCGAAGGAAACGCGGATCAGCTCGCCATGGCCGCGTCCGGTGACCAGGCCGAGCCGCAGGGTGAGTTCCTGCACGATGAACAGCACGGGGATGAGCAGGATCTGCAGGGCCAGCAGCTTGTAGCCCCACTGCGCGCCGCTTTGCGCGGCGGTGATGATGCTGCCGGCGTCCGTGTCGGCCAGCATGACGAGAAGGCCCGGCCCCAGGGTCGCGAACAGGCGGCGGCGGAGCGGGGCGGCAAGGGCGCGGGTGGCCAAGGGGTTCACCAAGGGGCTGTGTGTTGCGGATGACTATCAACAACAGCCGCGATGAGCCAGGGCGGTGGGCGCAGGGTCGCGTCTGAATTTGAATTCATGCACCTGCTGGACAACGGACATACGGATCGGGGGACATACGGATCGGGTTCCCCTCTTGCCGAGGTCCGGCACTGGTTGAACGGATCACGCCAGCCGCTCGGCTGTCATGTAGTGCTGCACGACATCGCCGACGTTGCGGATGATCGTGTCGCGGCTGAGTGCGACCACAAGGGGATGACGAAGGACGTAACGGCTCATCGCCAGGCCGGCGATCTGCGTGACGACCAATCCGACCCGTTCATCCCGGCATCCGGAGGACGAGGCGGCCCCGATCAGTGGCGCCGCCTGGGCGGCTATCACCTCGATGATGCGCTGCCTTGCCGCTTCATGGGTGGCTGCCGCGCGAAGCAGGGCAGGCAGCTCGTCGCCCGCGCCAGGGCCTTCCCACTGGTCGAGGAAATGCGCCACCAACGCCTCACCCCGTCGTTCTGCGGGGATTGCGGTCAGGTCGGGCACACGCAGGTCGATGCGGGCGGCAAGCGCGAACAGCTCCTCCTTGCTGCCGTAGTAGCGCATCACCATCGCCGGGTTGATCTCCGCCGCCGCGGCCACGGCCCGGACGGTCGTGCGTTCGTAGCCCTGTTCGGCAAAAAGCCTTCGCGCCTCGTGAAGGATGCGGTCGCGCGTCGGCTGCGATCGCAGCAGCTTGCCCGTGGGCTTCTTGATCATGCCCCTGTCTAGCCAATCTGCCCATCGTATGCAAACAACTGGTTGCAAACAATCGTTTGCATTCTAGATTGCGTGCATGGCGCTGCATCCGGGCAGCCCGCGCTCAAACGGAGGTTCCGATGCCAAGCGTCCCGTTCACCACCCAAAGGCGCGTTTCGCGCTTCCGCGAGCAGCGCTGGCTGCTCGACGCCGCCGTTCGGCTGCTCGGTCCGGAGTTCGATCAGTCGCGCCTCCAATACTACAGCGCGCCGATGAGCCCGGATCACCGTGGCGCCGTTCTGGGGTTGAAGGCGCTGATCAACCGCTGGGACGACTTCGCCCGCGAGTTCACGCGCGTCGCCCGCCGCTATGAGGTGCAGGCCCGCGCGGCGCTCGGCCAGGGTCACGAGGTCACTGCCGGCGACGGCTTCTTCTCGGCCTCGGTGATGTATGGCGCCGCGCAGTGGCCCTTGTTCGAGAACACCGAACTCAACCTGGCCCTCGAGCGCAAGAAGACCGAGTGCTACCTCGAGTTCGCCAAGTCCGCCGACCATCGCATCGAGGCGGTGGAGGTCCCTTACGGCGACAAGACCCTGGCCGGCTATTTTCACCTGCCGCCCGGCTACTCGGGCGGCAGGCTGCCCTGCCTGGTGATGATTTCGGGCATGGACGCATTCAAGGAGGTGCAGATCAACGCCTCGGCCGACCGTTTCCTGCGCCGCGGCTTCGCCTGCCTGATTCTGGACGGGCCGGGGCAGGGCACGTCGCTGACGCGCGAGATTTGGTATGACCCTGACCGGTATGGCGAGGTTGGCGTTGCAGCCTGGGAAGCGATGGCGGCCCGGCCGGAGGTCGATGCCGGCCGGATCATGGCCTGGGGCCTGTCCTTCGGCTCATTCTGGGCAACCCAGATGGCCGCTGCCGAGCCACGCTTCGCGGCCTGCGCGGTGATGTACACCTGCTTCCAGCCACATAACTGGCCGCTGTACGACATGGCCGCACCGTCCTTCAAGCAGCGATTCATGTACATGACCGGGATCGCCGACGAGGCGGGCTTCGAGGCCATAACGGTCAAGATGGACGTGATGAAGCTCAGCTCCAAGCTGCGCATGCCCTGCTTCGTCATGGCCGGGGAGGACGATTCGCTGAGCGACGTCGGCTGCACGATCGAGCACCTCAACAACGTGCCCGGACCCAAGACCCTGGTGATGTACGCCGGAGAGGAGCACGGCATGGGCGG
This sequence comes from uncultured Acetobacteraceae bacterium, assembly GCA_964236755.1. Taxonomy (GTDB): domain Bacteria; phylum Pseudomonadota; class Alphaproteobacteria; order Acetobacterales; family Acetobacteraceae; genus CAHJXG01. The sequence continues at coordinate 7,992 of CAXSHI010000052.1, read as the reverse complement.
CTCGCGCTCCTCGCAGCTCGGCAGCCCGTTCTTCCCGATGATCGCCGATTGGCTGGCCGACCGTGCCAAGGGCAAGCCGCTCCAATCCAGCTACAACGTCGTTGACACGTTGGGGCAGATGCACAGCGAGCCTTGGGGCGAGAAGCGCACCTATCAGTATGGCGCGCCGCTCGGCGTTGATCAGCTGTTCTCCGACAAGCCCCCCGTCGGGGTGTCCTGAGGAAGGCGCATCTGGACATCGACCGTGAATAGCCGAGACACTGCTGGTGCAGGGGATGCTTGACAGCGGCGCTGCGCATAGCTCCAGTCCTGGGACGGTTCGGGCACGGCGCCCGGTCCGTGGCGCAACAAGCCAACAGGGGCAGCATGTCCGAGGCAAGGCAGGGGAGCACCGCTCAAGGCTCAGGCCCGCTCGACGCGGTGGTCGTCGGCGCCGGGTTCGCTGGGCTGTATATGCTGCACCGGCTGCGCGGGCTGGGCCTGTCGGCCCGGGTGTTTGAGGCCGGGGAAGACGTGGGCGGCACCTGGTACTGGAACCGCTACCCCGGCGCGCGCTGCGACGTAGAGAGCATGCAGTACTCATTCTCCCTTTCCGAGGCGCTGCAGCAGGAGTGGCGGTGGACCGAGCGGTTCGCGGCCCAGCCGGAGATCCTGGCCTACGCGAACCACGTGGCGGACCGCTTCGACCTGCGGCGCAGCATCCAGTTCGGCACCCGGGTAACGAGCGCCGCCTTCGACGAGACCGCCGGGCTTTGGCGGATCGAGACCGACCAGGGGGACCGGGTTTCGGCCGCGTTCTGCATCATGGCGACGGGCTGCCTGTCGGCCGGGCGGGTGCCGGACATCTTGGGCATGGGTGAGTTCCGCGGCCCGTCCTACCACACCGGGCAGTGGCCGCACGGGGGCGTGGACTTCACCGGGCAGCGGGTGGGCGTGGTCGGCACCGGGTCGTCGGCGATCCAGTCGATCCCGGTGATCGCCGAGCAGGCCGCCCACGTCTTCGTCTTCCAGCGCACGCCGAACTTCAGCGTGCCCGCCCGCAACGGCCCGATGCCCCCGGAGCATGAGGCGGAATGGAAGGCGAGCTACGCCGAGCGCCGGCAGCGGGCGCGCATGCTGCGCTCCGGCGTCATCTACGACTTCGGCGAGACCTCGGCGCTCGCGGTCACGTCGGAAGAACGGGAGCGGGACTACACGTCCCGTTGGGAGCGCGGCGGCATCAGCCTGCTTGCCGCCTACAACGACCTGATCCTGGACCAGGCGGCCAACGACACGGCGGCCGACTTCGTCCGCAGGCAAATCCGCTCGATCGTACGCGACCCGGCCGTGGCGGAACGGCTGCTGCCGGCCAGCCATCCCATCGGCACCAAGCGCATCTGCGCCGACACCGGCTACTACGAGACGTTCAACCGCCCCAACGTGACGCTGGTGGACCTTCGGGCCTCGCCGATCACCGCGGTCACGCCGGGCAGCATCGCCACGCGGGACGCCGAGTACGCGGTCGATAGCATCGTGTATGCCACCGGGTTCGACGCGATGACCGGCTCGCTGCTCCGGGCAGGCATCAGCGGCCGGAGCGGCATGCCGCTCGCGGAGAAATGGGCGGAGGGGCCGCGCAGCTACCTCGGCCTGATGACGGCGGGGTTCCCCAACCTGTTCACCATCACCGGGCCAGGCAGCCCGTCCGTGCTGAGCAACATGATCGTGTCCATCGAGCAGCACGTGGACTGGATCGCGGACTGCCTGGCCTACCTCCGCGCCCACGGCATCGCCTGCATGGAGGCGACGCCGGACGCGGAGCAGGCCTGGGTCGCGCATGGCAATGAGGTCGCCCACCGCACGCTCTACCCCCAGGCCAACTCCTGGTACATGGGCGCCAACATCGAGGGCAAGCCGCGGGTGTTCATGCCCTACATCGGCGGGGTCGGGGTGTATCGGGACACCTGCGACGCGGTGGCGGCGAACGGCTACGAGGGCTTCCGCCTGACCCGGCGCCAGCAGGCCGCCGCCGAGTGAGGCGCCGCCTCAGGCGCCGGCGCCCTCGATCACGTTGCCGAACCGCTCCCACCGCGCGCCGTTCCAGCGCTGGAGCTGGAGGTGCCGGATCGGGTGGTAGTTGGCCGGGCTGGTGCTGACGACGATGCCGGGCAGCAGGGTGGGAAGCTGCAGATCCTGCAGGTTGGTCGCCTGCTTCAGGATGTTCTCGCGCGAGAAGTTGCCGTCGCACTGCTTCAGCATCTGCATCGTGGTGCCGCCGATCCCGTAGCTGAAGGCGTAGTTGGCGTCGGTCACGTCGGAGTCGGGCATGTACTCCTTCATGAACGCCCGCCACTCATTCATGCCGGGATCGTCGCTCCAGGCGGGGTCGCTCACCTCCTTGAGGTAGCCGCCCAGGACGATGCCGACCGCGCGCTCCGGCCCGGCCGGGTTGATCACCGCGGCGACCGAGCCGGACACGTCGGTCAGGAGATGCAGCGGCTTCCAGCCGAGGTCGTAGATCTTGCGGATCACCTGCGCCGCGAACTTCGGCGTCGCCGCCGTCACCAGCACGTCGGCGCCCGAGCCTTGCAGCGTCACCGCCTGGCTGTCGATGGTGGGGTCCGTGACCTCGTAGCTGACCGCCTTGGTCAGCATGCGGTCGTAGCGGTCGCCGAGCACGTCGCGCAGCCCCGCCACGTAGTCCTTGCCGAAGTCGTCGTTCTGATACAGCACGGCGAGCCTGCCGTCGGGCTTGTTCTGCAGGATGTATTTGGCGTAGATCTGCGCCTCCGTCCGGTAGCTGGGCTGCCAGCCGATGGTCCAGGGGAAGTCCTTCGGGTTCGCCCACTTGTCCGCGCCGGAGGACACGAAAAGCTGCGGCACCTTTTTCTGGTTCAGGTATTTCTGCACCGCCGAGTTCGACGGCGTGCCCAGCCCGTTCAGCATGAACGACACGCCGTCCTGCTCCACGAGGCGCCGGGTCTGCTCGACCGCCTTGGGCGGCAGGTAGCCGTCATCGACCGAGATGAAGTTGATCCGGCGCCCGGCGATGCCGCCCCCATCGTTGACCCGCTTGAAGTACGCGACGAGGCCACGCCCGATGGCGCCGTAGGCGGAGGCCGGGCCGCTGTAGGCCTGGGTCTGGCCGATCTTGATCTCGGTCGCGGTGACGCCCGGCGCCTCCGCGCGCGCCGGGCCGGTGCGGCTGAGGGCGGCGAGCGAGCCGGCGGCAGTGAGCAGGGTGCGGCGATGCATGGCTTCCTCCGTTGGGTTGGTTCAGGCGGACCGCCGCGCCGCGCGCCGCAGCAGGCGGCCCAGCCCGCCCGCGACGCCCGACGGCAGCAAGTACATGAAGGCGATCAGCACGACGCCATAGACCGCGCCGGGTGCCGCCTTCGAGACCTCCTCGGCGACGTTGGGCAGGAAGGCGATGAACGCGCCGCCGAACACCGGCCCGGCGACCGAAGCGACGCCGCCCACCACAAGGCCCACGAACAGCGTGATCGACAGCAGCACGGTGAAGCTGTCCGGCGCCACGAACCCCACCGCGACCGCGCCCATCGACCCGGCGATTCCCGTCACCATGGCACTCACGGCGAAGGTGCGCGTCTTGAACAGCGCCACGTCGATGCCCGTCGCCTCGGCCGCAAGCGGATGGTCGCGGACGGCGCGCATCGCGATGCCGATGCGCCCGCGCACCAGGTTGCCCGCCAGCACGAACAGCACGGCGCCGAGGCCCAGCGTGCACAAATAAAGCCACTGGTCGGCGTTGAGCGGCAGGCCGAACGGCGCGTCGGGCTTGTCGAGCACGATGCCCTGAACGCCGCCGGTCCAGCCCTCGAACGCATGGTATTTCAGCAGCTGCGGCGTGGCGACCGCGAGCGCGAAGGTGGTCAGCGCCAGGTACAGCCCGCCGAGCCGCAGCGCCGGCAGCCCGATCAGGAAGCCGAGCGCCGCGCAGACCGCGGCCGAGGCCGGCAGCGTCGCCCAGTATGGCACGTCGTAGTGCGCCATGAGCACGGCCGTGACGTAGGCGCCGACCGCATAGAACGCCCCGTGGCCCAGCGAAATCTGCCCGTTGAACCCGGTCACCAAGGCCAGCCCCAGGATCGCCACCGCATACACGGCCACCATGGTCAATTGGAACAGCCGGTAGTCGCTCGCGACGAACGCCAGCCCGGCCGCGGCGGCCACGAACAGCACGCCCGCCAGGGGCATGAGGACGCGCACGCCCCTAGACCCGGCTGACCACGGTGCGGCCGAACAGGCCCGCGGGCCTGACCGTCAGCACGGCGACGATGATCACGAGCGCCAGCGTCAGCTTCAACTCAGGCCCGACGAGGTAGGCGCCGGCCAGGTTCTCGATCACGCCGATGGCGAAGCCGCCGAACACCGCGCCGAGCGGGTTCGAGATCCCGCCTAGCAAGGCGCCCGCGAAGGCATACAGCAGCACGCCCGACATCATGTTGGGATCAAGGAACACGACGGGCGCGATCATCATGCCCGCCACCGCCCCGATGGCCGCGGCCAGGCCCCAGCCGAGCGCCAGCATCCGGCCCACCCGGATGCCCATGAGCCGGCTCGACGCCGGGTTGTAGGCGGCGCCGCGCATGGCGAGGCCCAGGTCGGTGAAGCGGAAGAAACCATACACGCAGGCGAGCACCGCAAGCGTCACCGCGGTGGAGCCGAGGTCGTGCCGGGTGACGAAGCCGCCGAGCACCGGCGGCCCCTCGAACGGGCTGGGGAACGGCTTCAACGTGTAGCCGAACAGCCAGCCGGCCACGCTGTTGAAGATCAGCAGCAGCCCGATGAACACGCCGACGCTCGCCAGCACCGGCGACCCGGCCATGGGCGTCAGCAGCACGCGCTGGATCACCGCGCCCATCGCCAGCGAGGCCAGCACGGTGATGGCGAACGCGCCCCAGTACGGCACCCCGGCCTGGATCAGCGCCAGCGCGATGTAGGTGGAGAACATCGCCATCTCGCCCTGGGCGAAGTTCACATGGTGGGTCGCCTGGAAGATCATCACCAGCGCCAGCGCGACGCTTGCGTAGATGCCGCCTGAGGCGATGCCGGACAGAACCTGGTGCAGGAACTCGTCCATCGGCCTCAGTACTCCCCTAATACCCGAGATACGAGCGACGGATCGCCTCGTCCTGGCGGAGTTCGGCCGCGGGGCCGGCCACCACGATGCGCCCGGTTTCCAGCAGGAAGGCGGTGTCCGCGATGTCGAGCGCCAGGCCGGCGTTCTGCTCCACGAGCAGGATGCTCACCCCGTCATCGGCGCTGATCCGCCGCATGATCCCGAAGATCTCCCGCACCACCAGGGGCGCCAGGCCGAAGGACGGCTCGTCGAGCAGCAGCAGCTTCGGGCGCAGCAGCAGGGCACGGCCGATGGCCAGCATCTGCTGCTCGCCGCCCGACAGCGTGCCGGCCTGCTGGCGCAGCCGCTGCTTGAGGCGGGGAAAGTAGCCGAACACCCGCCCCATGTCGGACGCCGCCTCGCCGCGCCGCCGCGTGTAGGCGCCGAGCCGTAAGTTCTCCTCGACCGTCAGCTCCATCAGCGTGCCGCGGCCGTCAGGCACGTGGGCGACGCCGCGCCGGGCGATGTCCTCGGTGAGGAGGCCGCCGATGCCCGCGCCCTCAAGCTGCACGCGGCCGGAGGCGCGGACCATGCCGCTCAGCGCGCGCAGCGTGGTCGTCTTGCCCGCGCCGTTGGCGCCGAGAAGTGCCGTGATCCCGCCCGAGCCGACGGTGAAGTCGAGGCCGTGCAGCACCTCCACGTCGCCGTAACCCGCGTGCAGCCCGGCGACCTCCAGCATCGGCGCCGCCGGCTGCAGGAGCATCTCAAGCATGGGCGGGCACGGGCGCCGCGGGCTCGCCGAGGTAGGCGCGGATCACCTGGGGGTCGTTCTGCACCTCCGCCGGCGTGCCGTCGGCGATCTTCAGCCCGAGTTCCAGCGCCACGACCTTGTCGGACACGCGCATGACCAGGTTCATGTGGTGCTCGACCAGGAGGATGCCGAGGTCGAACTCGGCGCGGATGCGGCGCATCAGCCCTTCAAGCTCGTCCACTTCCGAATGGTTCAGGCCGCCGGCGGGTTCGTCCAGCAGCAGCAGCTTCGGCCGGCCGATCAGGGCGCGGGCCAGCTCCACGCGCTTCTGCGTGCCGAACGGCAGGCTGGCGACCGGCGCGTCGGCGACGTCCCGCAGGCGGAGCAGGTCGAGCAGGCGGTCCAGCCCGCGCCGCGCCGCCGCCGCCTCCCGCCGCACCGCGGGCAGCCGCAGGGCGTTGGCGATGAAGCCGGTGCGCCCGAGGTGGTGGGCGCCGGCGAGCATGTTCTCCCGCACGCTCATGCTGCGGAAAAGTGCCACGTTCTGGAACGTCCGGCCGATGCCGAGATCGACGATGCGATGCCGGCTGACGCCCTGGAGCGACTGCCCTTCCAGCCGCACCTCGCCCGCGCCGGGCCGGTAGATGCCGCTGATGCAGTTGAACAGCGTGGTCTTGCCCGAGCCGTTCGGCCCGATCAGCCCGCAGATCTGCCCAGGCCCCACGTCGAACGAGACGCCGCCCAATGCCACGATGCCGCCGAACCGCACGGCGACGCCCGACACTCGCAGCAGGGGCTTGGCACCGGACGCCGCGTGGGGGTGGGCCGGCATGCGGCTGCGATCCGTCAGGACGCGCCGGGACTGGCGGGCGGCGGACGTGCCGCCCCGGATGAATTCTGCACGATCCACTCCCTTGCCTTTTTGTGCGCCGGGCCGAACGGCACCCGCGCAAGACGCATTGCAGGGATGCTATCGTTGCCGAGCAGCCGGTTCAAGCGTCGTTGTTGGCCGGAGCCGCCCCGCCTTCACGCAAGCCGCCAGGCGTCGCGCAGCGCCGCGGCGGCGTACTGCAGCGCCGGGTCGGCGGCGGCGATCACCCGGCCCATGGTCAGCACGCCGTGGATCTGGTCGGACAGGTGCAGGGCCGCGACGCGCACGCCCTCGGCCTCCAGCCGCCCGGCATAGGCGCGGCCCTCGTCGGCCAGCGGGTCGTGCGCGACCGTCAGCACCAGGGCCGGCGGCGTGCCCGCGAGCCGCCCCGCCCGCAGCGGCGAGGCGCGCCAGTCCAGCCGCTGCGACGGCTCGGGGGCGTAGTGGTCCACGAACCAGCGCATCGTCGCCGCGGTGAGCGGCACGCCCCCGGTGATCCGGGCGTAGGAGCCGCTGTCCATGGCAAGGTCCACCGCCGGGTAGAGCAGCAGCTGGCACGCCGACGCCGGCGCCGCGCCGTCCCGCCCCATAAGGGCGAGCACGGCCGCGAGGTTGCCCCCGGCGCTGTCGCCGCCCACGGCGAGGCGGGCGGGGTCGATGCCCAGCGCCGCCGCGTTCGCGGCCATCCAGGCGAGGGCCGCCGCCGCGTCGTCGATGGCGGCGGGGAAGCGGTGCTCGGGCGCCAGCCGGTAATCGACGGCGACCACCCGGCAGGCGGCGAGGTTCGCCAGGCGCCGGCACACGCCGTCATGGCTGTCGAGGTCGCCGAGCACCCAGCCGCCGCCGTGCAGGTAGAGCAGGGCGGGCAGGGCGGCTGCATCCGGAGCGCCGGCCCCGCGATATAGCCGCAGCGCCAGCGGGCCGCCCGGGCCGGGGATCGACAGGTCGCGCGTCTCGGCCACCTCGTCCGTCGGCGGCTGCAAGGCGGCGCGGCTGGCGGCGTAGGCTTGGCGCGCCTCGGCCACAGACAGGGTTTCAAACGGCGGCCGGCCGGTCGCCCGGATCAGCTCCAGCAGCTTTTCGGCGTCCGGGTGCAGTGCGGGGGTGTCCATGCGATTTTCCTTACATGCATGCCCGCCGCGCCCGCCACCCATCGCGCACGTGACCGGAATTCGGGTGGCATTCATGCGAGGCAGGCATTAGGCTTGGACATTAGCCGAAGTTGATGACGGCCGTCGCTGCGCCAGCGCCAACTTCTGAACGGCGAACTCTCAGGCGCTGGCGGCCACGCCGTCCGCGGCCGGGTCA